>JACPDP010000016.1 GCA_016183945.1 Magnetospirillum sp. | reverse complement strand
GAGGCCGGTCTCGTCCAGCACCCGTCGGCCGAACGACTCGCAGTTGGCGGCCTGACGGCAGGCTTCGGTGGCCACGAGACGGGCATGGGTGACGCGGTTGCGCGCCATCTTGTCGACGCAGGCCCTGAGGGCGGCGACGGTACGCTCCATGGCGATTTCGGACAAATGGCCCGAGACCGCCAATCCCTCGCCCAGTCGGGTCACGCGCGAAAAGGCGTCCACCACCCGGAACCCACGCGGCGCCGGGCGCGCCACCAGCATGCGGCAATTGTTGGTGCCGAGGTCGAGAGCCGCATAGATGGGATCGGCAGAGGGGGACAGCGGAAGGAAACTCAAAGGACGGGACCGGGGGCTGATTCGGGGCGGGCTGATGTTAAGGGGAACACCCCCCTGGTCCCAAGCGCGATTTTCCGACCCTATCGGAGGCGCCATGCGAGAACGCTCCGCGAGGCCAAATGGGGATTGCGAAACGACAAAGTCCTGTGATAGAAGGTCCGCCTCCCACGGGGTCCCACCCCGTGGACGGACCCCGATGGGTCCTCCCCTGCTGGGGGATCGTCTAATGGTAGGACAGCAGACTCTGAATCTGCTTATCGGGGTTCGAGTCCCTGTCCCCCAGCCAATCTCGAAAAATCACGTAAAATCAATCGATGGGGGCAATGATCGTCGCGTAGAGTTCATCAGTGATGAAGCTCGCCAAGGCCTCCGTCACCTGGCGGGCATCATGCCCTCGGTGCCCAGCACGCTGTCGGACAGCACCGGGTGGCGGGCGCGGGCATTGAACAACTGATAGTGCCACCACTCGTTCCGGTAAAAATCCCAGCCGGCGGTGGTCATCAGCCCCATCAGCAGATGGCGGTTGGCCTGCGCCTCGGGGGGGATGTCCTGATTGCCATGGTGCGAGCGCGGCGAGAACTCGTCGAAGGCGGTGCCCATGTCCAGGGCTTGGCCGGTAGCGGCACTCAGCAAGGTCAGGTCCACCGCCGCCCCCATGGAGTGGGGCGAGCCGCGCCGCGGGTCGGCGAGGAAGCCGGGGTCGGGCGTGTGGTGCCACAACACCCACTGCGCCTCGGCGGGACGGAAGGCGTCCAGCACCTTGAGACGCAGGCCGAGCGGCGCCGCCAGCGCTACGGTGCGCCGCAGCAATGCCGCCGCCTCACCGTTGAGCCAGCAGCCCGCCTCGGCGCGGTAGACCGGCCTGCCGGTGAAGTTGTCGGCGGTGGCGTAGGCTAGGGCGATGTCGAGGCCGAAGCCGGCCTCGGTGATGGGCAGCAGCGGATGGGTCATCGCTGCAGTATAGCCGGCGGCGCCGCGGAATGGTAAACCCCGCCGATGATCGTGCTTGGCCTCGACACCTCGACCTCCGCCTGCTCGGCCGCCCTGTGGCGCGCCGGCACCGTGCTGGCGCGACGCCTGGAGGCCATGGGCCGCGGCCAGTCCGAGGCGCTGATGCCCATGGTGCAGGCGGTGCTGGCCGAGGCCGGGGCGACGGTGGGCGACCTTGGGCTGCTGGCGGTGACGGTGGGGCCGGGCGCCTTCACCGGCCTGCGCATCGGCCTCGCCGCGGCGCGCGGGCTCAGCCTGGCCTCGGGGCTGCCGCTGGCGGGGGTGTCCACGCCCGAGGCGGTGGCGGCGGCGGTGCCGCGAAGCGAGCGCGACGGGCGCACCCTGTTGGTGGCCGTCGAATCCAGGCGAGACGAAGTCTGGGTGCAGGCCTTCGCCGGCGATACCCTGGAACCGCTGTCGCCGGTGGCGGCACTGCTGCCGGAGCAGGCCGCGGCGTTGATCCCGGGGCCGGTGGTGGTGGCCGGCGACGCCGCCGCCCGCGTGCTGGCCCTGCGGCCCGATGCCAGGATCGCCACCTCCCCGGGGTGGCCCGATGCGGCGGTGGTGGCGGCACTGGCGGCCGAGCGCTGGGGGCGGGGCACCGCCCTGCCGCCCGAGCCGCTCTACCTGCGTCCGGCCGACATCACGCCCTCCCCCGGCCTCCCGCAAGCGGGGTGAAGAGCACCGCCATGGCTGCCCTCGACCTTGTCCCCGTCGCCCTGGTTCATGCCGAACTGCTGGCGGCCATTCACCGGATCTGCTTCGCCGCCCCGTGGAGCGCCGCGTCCCTGGCCGCCTCGCTGGCGATGCCCGGCTCCGCCGGCGCCATCGCGGTGGCCGGCGACTCGCTGACGCCCAGCCTCGGCGACAGCGGTCCGGCCGGGTTCGTCCTGTGGCGCACCGCCGCCGGCGAGGCCGAAATCCTCACCATCGCCGTGCTGCCGCCGTGGCGGTGCCACGGCCTGGGGCGGCGCCTGCTGGATGCCGCCGTGGCCGATGCCGGGCGTCAGGGCGCCCAGACCATGTTCCTGGAGGTCGCCGACGGCAACGATGCGGCGCTGGCGCTCTATCGCCGCGCCGGCTTCACCCAGGTCGGCCTCCGCAGGGGCTATTATTCCGGCGTCGATGCCCTGACCATGCGCCTCGACCTGGCGCCGATCCCGGCGGGCCGCTGACTCTATCGCTTTATTGCGCTCGCCCATGCGGGCACGTCCACGCCCGCATTCTTGCGGCGAACCCGCCAACGCAAAGGTTTGCCGTCATTACTTCTTGCGCACCACAAGGCGATGAACGCCCTCTGGTCCCTCGCCATCTTCGGCCGTCATTGAAACGATGTGATGACCCAATTCGGCCAATGATTTCGGTACGTTAATCAGCGGTTCGGCGCCCTTGAGCCGAACTTCCGCAACTTCTCCGGACGCCATGCGCTCGACAAGCAACTTTGTGCGGACGAAGGTCAAGGGGCAGACCTCCGGGGTGATGTCAAGGTAGTAGTTTGCCTTCTCAGTCATGCGATTCTCGACATTTGCGTTATTGGGATTGGTTATTGCCAGAGCCAGATGAAGGAATTATAAGAAGCGAACTATCGATATCGGAGGCCTGCTCAATTATGTCCGAGCGTTCCAACTCCAGCGACCTGCTGACGCTCACTACCGAAATCGTTGCCGCCCATGTCGGCAACAATAGCGTCTCGGTCGGCGATCTTTCGCAGCTGATCCATGAGGTCTACAGGACCCTGGCCAGCGTCGGCAGCGCGCCTGCGGCGCCCGAACGTCCGCAGCCGGCGGTGCCCGTGAAGAAGTCCGTTACACCGGACTACATCATTTGCCTGGAAGACGGCAAGAAGTTGAAGATGCTAAAGCGGCATCTGAAAACCGCCTATAATATGACTCCCGAGGAATATCGCGAGCGTTGGGGCCTGCCCGCCGACTATCCCATGGTGGCGCCCAACTACGCGCAGCACCGCTCCAGCCTGGCCAAGAAGATCGGCCTGGGCACCAAGCCGCGCAAGCGCAAGCGGGCGGTCTGAACCCTTCGCCCGCCAAAGGTGGGGCGCCGCGGGATCAATCGTCGGCGGCGCCCGTTGTATCTTGATCCCAGTACGGTTCCGCACCAGGATTGAGGGATGATTTCCAGAATCGAGCAGCGTTGCGTCGATAAAGGCATGAAGATGACGGACCAGCGCCGGGTGATCGCCCGTGTGCTGTCCCAATCGGCCGACCACCCCGATGTGGAGGAGGTCTATCGCCGTGCCGCCGCCATCGATCCCCGCATCAGCATCGCCACCGTCTATCGCACGGTGCGGTTGTTCGAAGAGGCGGCGATCCTTGAGCGCCACGATTTCGGCGATGGTC
Source organism: Magnetospirillum sp. (assembly GCA_016183945.1). The sequence continues at coordinate 4,960 of JACPDP010000016.1, read as the reverse complement.
GTGCCCGCTACGAGGAATCGGCCGGTGATCACCACGACCACCTGATCGACATGCAGTCGGGCAAGGTGATCGAGTTCTCCAGCCCCGAGATCGAGGCGCTGCAGCGCGAGATCGCCAAGCGCTACGGCTATCGGCTGGTAGGCCATCGCCTGGAGTTGTATGGTGTTCCCCTGGTTCCCGGCGACAAGCCGGGAACGAAGTGAGCGCGGACGTCACCACGAGGGGAAATGCGGTCCGTTGAATCCGATCGGCTTGAAGTGCGTCTTGCCGCCAGCGCGGAGGAAGTCGCCGCCGCCCAGGCCTTGCGCTACCGCGTCTTCTACCAGGAGATGGGAGCGAAGCCGACCGGCGCCATGGCCGCCCGGTTGCTCGATTTCGACGACTTCGATGCCATCTGCGACCACCTGCTGGTGCTCGACCCCGCCCGCGGCCCCGGCGGCAAGGCGGTCATCGGCACCTACCGGCTGCTGCGGCGCCAGATTGGCGAAGGCTTCGGCCGCTTCTACACCGCGGGCGAATACGACATCTCCCCCGTCCTGACCAATGGCGGCCGCTTCATGGAGTTGGGGCGGTCCTGCGTCGACATCGCCTACCGCAACCGGTCGACCATGCAACTGCTGTGGGCCGGCATCGCCGCCTATGTTTTCGACAACGAGGTCGATCTGATGTTCGGGTGTGCCAGCCTGCCCGGTACCGACCCCGAGACCTTGGCGGGGCATCTGTCCTATCTGCACCATTTTCATCTGGCGCCCGAGGACTTGCGCCCCCGCGCCCTGCCCGGGCTGCACGTCGAGATGGCCCGCCGCCCCCGGGAGACGCTCGACCCCCGCCGCGCCCTGGCGGCGCTGCCGCCGCTGATCAAAGGCTACCTGCGGCTGGGCGGCTTCGTCGGCGACGGCGCCGTGATCGACCACCAGTTCAACACCACCGACGTCTGCGTCATCGTCAAGACCGACCTGGTCACCGAGAAGTACCGCAGCCACTACGGCCGCACCGCCAGGGAGGTCCTGGCGACATGATCTCGTATGCCGCCGCCTCCGTTCGCCTGTTCGTCTTCCTGCTGTGGACGGCGATCGCGCTGCCGCCCTACCTCGTGCTGGTGGCGGCGGGGTACCGGCGCTACCCGGCCTATTGCTCGGCCTATTGGCGGGTGGTGGTCAAGCTGCTGGGCTTCCAGGTGGTGGTGCGCGGCACGCCCGTGGCCGAGGGGCCGGCGCTGCTGGTGGCCAATCATGCCAGCTATCTCGACGTCGTGGTGCTGGGAGCGCTGGTGCCGACGGTGTTCGTGGCCAAAGCCGAGGTGGCGGGCTGGCCGGTGTTCGGCTACCTGGCCCGCATCGCCAAGACCGCCTTCATCGACCGCCGCCCCAACGCCGCCGCCCGCGAGCGCGACCGGCTGGGCAGCCGCATCGACGAGGGCGTGCTGCTGCTGCTGTTCCCCGAGGGCACCAGCAACGACGGCAATCTGGTGCTGCCGTTCAAGAGTTCGTTCTTCGCGGTGGCCGAGCGGCCCACGGCCGATGGCCGGGCGCTGCCGGTGCAACCGGTATCGGTGGCCTATACCCGGGTCGACGGCTTCCCCATGGGCCGCGCCCTGCGGCCGTTCTTCGCCTGGTACGGCGACATGACCCTGTTCGGCCACCTCGTCGGCGCCCTGGGTCTGGGGCGGCCGACGGTGGAGGTACAGTTCCACCCGCCGGTGACGGTGGGCGACTTCGGCGGCTCGCGCAAGGCCTTGTGCAACCACTGCCACGATGTGGTGCGCTACGGCGTCACCGCGGCACTGGCGGGGCGACTGCCGGCGGCTTAGAGCGTGTCGGCAGCCCCGGTGGGCGGCTAACAAGAAAATGCCCTCGCCGGGCGGGGCAGTCCGATGGCCGGTGGCCAACTCAGATGAAGCTGGTCAGCGAGCGGATGGCGCGGGCGCGGATGTCGTCGGCGATCTCGTCCTGGCCCACCCGCATGCCGCCGCCGTAATTGGCGATGGTGACGCGGTTGACCTTGCGGAAGGCGGCATAGCCGCTCTCCTCCCACTCCTCGACGCGCGGGCTGCCCTCGAAGGTCACCACGCGCCGCGGTCTGGTGGCGTTGCGCAGGATGCCGAAAGTCGCTTCGGTCACCACCACGTAGATGCTGTCGGCGGCGAACAGCCCGGCGATGGCGCCCAAGGTGGCCCCGGCCACCATCCCGGTGACGGTGGCGCCGCCGACCCCGGCCGCTTGGCGGCGCGATCCGTAGATGCCGCCGGCGGCGGCGCCGAGGAAGGCGAATTCGTTCATCAGGTCGGCGTCGAACTGCTTGCTGCGGATGACGTTGAGGTCGACCTTCAGCCCGAAATCCCGGCCGTCGGAGCGTTCGTACCCCTTGTCCAGGAACACCTGGTAGATCTTCTCGCGCGCATCGTCCAGGTCCCAGGCCGGATCGCCCGACATGTTGCGAACCGTCAGCTTCAGGCGGCGGTTGGGGAACATGGCGGGATCGGTGAAGACCGGCTGGCCGTCGCTGGTCATGCCGTACATGCGGTTGGACTTCTTGGGGTCCACCACCATGTCGCCGCGGTTGGGGCGCTGGCAGCCGGCGGTCAGCGCCGCCAGGCCGGTGGCGAGCAGGGTGCGGCGGTCGATCAGCATGGCGGTCATTCCCCCTTCAAGGCGTCCTGCAGGAAGCGCTCGGCTTCGGCATAATGGATGGAGAAGTTGAGGCCGGGATTCTGGACGTAATCCTTGCTGCCGTGAAGCTTCTCCAGGCTGCGCAGGACGCAAACCCCGACCACCTTGTTGCCGGAGAACAGCGGCCCGCCGGAATTCCCCGGGTTGCCCTCGGCATCGGTCTGCACGTACATCACCCGGTGCTCGGCGCCGCGGATGGCGGAGGCAATCGGTCCCCTGATGCCGTCGTCGCCGTCCTCGCCGTCGCGGCGGATGGCGCTGACGACGCCTCGCGTGATGGAGAACAGGTGCCGGCGGGGGTGGCCGATCAGGTCCACCGCATCCCCGGGTCTGAGCCCCTTGCCCCGGTAGAACTCCACCGGCCGGCCGCGATCCTGCACCTTGACCAGGGCGAGGTCGAGGCGGACGTCCTTGGCGATGACCTGGCCGAACGTCTCTCGCCGGTCGTAGAGTTGCAGCTCGACGATGGGATGATTGGCCACCACGTGCCAATTGGTCATGACGATGTTGGGTCGCACGAAAAAGCCGCTGCCCATGGCACCCACGGGGTCGTAGATGGCCACCACGCTGTCGAAGCGCGGATCGTTCAGCGGGCGCTCGTCGTAGCGCACGGCGTCGGCGCGGGCGACGGCGGCGTTGCGGTTGGCCACCAGCTCCGCCAGCAGCTTGTCGGGGGTGGCGTAGGGCTTGGCGGTGCCCTCGCGGGCCGCCGCGGCGCCCAGGATGTCGGACAGCCGGGGCACCACCGGCGCCCGTTCCCAGTCGCGGATGTCCTTCTCGAAGCTGTAGTCGGAGTGAATGCGGTCCTTGTTGGGGTCGCTGGGGTCGATGTTGAGCGCCGCCCAGAAGGGCTGGTGTTCGACGATGTCGAACACCGACTTGAAGTAGCGCCGCGCGATCTTGTCGATGACGAGGAAGTTCACCGTCATCGTCTTCTTGGCCTCCACATCGGCCAGCCTGAAATTGTAGGCGCCGTAGACCGGCTGTTCCAGGTGCTTGGGCGTGGCGGCCAGCCTGTCCTGAGCCGCTTCCAACCGCTGGGCGATGCGCGTCGGCGCCGGGCGTCCCCTGGCGGTGTAGACGTCGGCCTGGACGACCGCCTTCTCCAGGTCCTTGTAGGCGAGACGGTAGGCCGGGTTGTCATGCTTGATGATCTCGACGACGCGTTGCGACGGGCGGTCGGACTCCTTCACGTCGCGAACCTTGCGCGAGGCCTTGGCCAATGCCACGTCGAACACCACGACGTAGCGGCCCGATTCGGACACCGGCGCGGTCAAACTCTGATGCAGGCTGGACGGCTGGGCGTCGATGGCGAGGTCGATGTCGAAGGAGACGGGAAAGTCGATTTCGCCGTCGCGCAGCAGCGACGGACTGGTCGCCTGGGCGAAGGAGACCCGTCCCACCGGCTCGCCGTTGCGTCCGGCCGCGCGCGCCAGGTCCAGCAGGGTCTTGAGGTCGGGCTCGGCGGCGGCGGCGGCGGTGCCGAGGCCCAGCGCCAACACCAGTGGCGCGAACAGGCCAGCCGCCACCATGGATAACGTCGCCCCGGCACCCATTCCGCCCCCGCCGTTATAGAGTTCATCAGTATATCGTACTCGTCATTGTAGGCACAGCCGGGCGGCAGCGTAAACTCCCCGTCGCCCACGCCACCCATCACTTTCCGCGGCTGCAAAAAATGGAAACCACAGAGTTCCCACCGGCGCTAACGCGTTGACCCGCCATGGATGAAACGGGTGGCAAGCCGGTGGGAACTCTGTGGTTCATTTTCCTTATTCCGCCTGGACCAACAAAGTGATGGATGGTGAGCCCCGTCGCCCAGGGCCATCGGCGGTTGCCCGACAGCCAGTCGACTTCATGGCTGACGATCTCGTCATAATCTTCACAGTCGGCTATGGTCGCCGATACCACCAGAAACAGAACCTCACGTAACGGATATCTGACCTTCGGCGGCTCCCGTGGATCCTCGATCCTCGATCCTCGCAAAATGCTCCAATAAGGCGCGCAAGCGCGACGGACGGAACGCATCGTCGAATTCATTGGACATGGAAAACCCTCCCCCTGCGGTTCAGGCTCTTCATGAATCACACTCTACACACCCCAGGGAAACGATATCGTCAACCGTTACCCTGACCTCGTGGCCCTGGCGCCCGAGTCAGGGCAACGAGTCCAGGTTAACGAGCGTGGGGACTGAGGAGGGACGCCAGGACGTCGGGATCCCATCCGGCCAGCTTTCGGGTTGATTTGATGGAGCGTTTTCCCTTTCCGAGGCGGACGGCGTTGATGGCGAAGTG
>JACPDP010000015.1 GCA_016183945.1 Magnetospirillum sp. | reverse complement strand
GATGCGCAGCGTTTGAAAGCAACCGAATGAACGCGGGTCGAGATCCTCGGGTGACCTGGGCATGCCGTGCTTCTTCAGATACTCGGGCGCGGCGTAGACGTTGTAGTGCATGGACAGCAGATGGCGCTGCACCAGGACGGGCTGGCGCGGCGGCATCAGCCGGATCGCCACGTCGGCCTCGCGCATGGCCAGGTCCAACTCACCGTCGAACAGCACCATGGTGACCGAGATCTCGGGGTAGAGGTCGAGGAAATCCTTGATACGCGGCGTCAGCCACAGCGAGCCGAAGGCCACGGTGGTGGTGATCTTCAGCGGCCCCTGCGGCTGCTCGCGGCTTTCGGTGAGCAGCGCCTCGGTCATCGCCAGCTTGGAGAACACCTCGCGCGCCGTGCGGAACAGCAGCTCGCCCTGCTCGGTGAGGATCAGGCCGCGGGCGTGGCGGTGGAACAGCGGCAGGTTGAGGCTCTCCTCAAGGGCGCTGATCTGGCGGCTGACGGCGGACTGGCTGAGGTTGAGCACCTCACCGGCATGGGTGAAGCTTCCCGCCTCGGCGACGGCGTGAAAGACCCTCAGCTTGTCCCAATCCATTTGTGGCACGCGCTCCCTGCCGCGACTTTCGGCGGCGGCCCCCAACAATGGTATTACCGGCGCCTACTGTGCAGCAACTTCCGCCGCATGTCCATGTGCCGCAATGAACCGTTCCGCCTCCAGCGCCGCCATGCAGCCGGTGCCGGCGGCGGTGACCGCCTGGCGGTAGATCTTGTCCTGGACGTCGCCGGCCGCGAACACGCCGGGGACATTGGTGGCGGTGGAGTCCGGCGCGGTGATCAGATAGCCTTCGCCGTCCATGTCGAGCACCCCCTTGAACAACTCGGTGTTGGGGGTATGGCCGATGGCGATGAAAACGCCGTCGACACCAAGGGTGGTCAGCGCGCCGGTCTTGACGTTCTTCAGCCGCACGCCGGTGACGCCCGGCGGATTGTCGGTGCCGACAATCTCGTCGATGGCGCTGTCCCACGCGACCGCCACCTTGGGATTGGCGAACAGGCGGTCCTGGGCGATTTTCTCGGCGCGCAGGCTGTCGCGGCGATGCACCAGCGTCACCTTGCTGGCGATGCCGGCAAGGTAGATGGCCTCCTCCACCGCCGAGTTGCCGCCGCCGATCACCGCCACGTCCTTGTTGCGGAAGAAGAAGCCGTCGCAGGTGGCGCAGGCCGAGACGCCGAAGCCCTGGAATTTGCGCTCGGATTCGATGCCCAGCCAGCGCGCCGTGGCACCGGTGCACAACACCAGCGTGTCGCCCACATAGGTATCGCCGGAATCGCCGGTGCAGACGAAGGGCCGCTTGGAGAAATCGATGCCGGTGATGGTGTCGTGCATGAAGCGGGTGCCGACGTGCTCGGCCTGCTTCTGCATCTGATCCATCAGCCAGGGGCCCTGGATGGCGTCGGCAAAGCCGGGATAGTTCTCCACCTCGGTGGTGATGGTGAGCTGGCCACCGGGCTGCAGACCGGCCACCAGGATCGGCTCGAGATTGGCGCGCGCGGCGTAGATGGCGGCGGTGCAGCCGGCCGGGCCGGAGCCCAGGATGAGGACCTTGGTGCGGTAAGAGGCCATGGAGGTTCCTGCGGAAGACGAATTCGGAGGCTCAGTGTACGGGGCCGGCCGCGGCGCTGGCAAGCCGGCACGATGGACGGCCAGGGCCACGAGGTCAGGTTAACGGTTGACGATATCGTTTCCCTGTGGGCTGGGAGTGTGATTCATGAAGAGCCTGAACCGCAGGGGGAGGGCTTTCCATGTCCGACGAATTCGACGATGCGTTCCGGCCGTCGCGCT
>JACPDP010000014.1 GCA_016183945.1 Magnetospirillum sp. | reverse complement strand
CTCGCAAGTCCTGCGAATAGGACTGCCCTGAACGCCACGCCATCGCATCATCCTCGGGAGCGTTGTTACCGAAGATGTTGAATCACAATCCGGCCTCAGGGGGAATCCCCTGCCGATTCCGCTCGGCATGAAATCGCTCTAGGTGCGCCGCCCCGCCGCCCGGGCGATCATCATCAGGGCGCGCGAAGTGATCTCGGCGGCGGGCATGCCGGTGGTCTTGCAGTCGGCCTCGGCGTCGAGAAGGATGTCGAGCGCCTTGCCCAGGCGGTCGGTCGGCCAGCGACCGAGCTGGCGGCGGAAGCGGTCCACCGCCTTGAAGATCACCGGCGGCTTGAGGGCGGCCACCGCCTGCTCCGCCGATCGTCCCTGGCCCATCAGCCCCGCCGCCAGATGCAGGCGCTGGAAATGGCGACCCACCGAGCGCAACACGGTAATGGGCGAATTGCCCTCGCCCAGCAGGCGGTCGAGCAGCCGTTGGGTGCCGGCGTGGTCGCCCTCGGCCACCGCCATCGACAGATCGTCCATGGAGAGGGCCGAGGCCTCGCCGACACAGGCGACGGCGTCGTCCAGCCGCACCTTGCCGGGGCCGCCCATGTAGAGCGCCAGCTTGCCCAGCTCGGCCCGGGTCAGGCGGCGGTCGCCGCCCAGATGGTCGGTGAGGTAGGACATGGCATCGGGCTCGGCCGACAGCCCGGCCGCCTTCAGCTCCTCATGGATGACGCCGGCCAGATTGGCACCGCTGTCGGCGTAGCAGGCCAGGGCGGCGGCGTTGTCGGCGGCCTCGAACAGTTTACGCAGGCTGGAGCGCGGGCCGAGATCGCCGCCCTCGGCCACCACCATGGCGTCGCCCTTGGGGTTGGAGAGATAGGAGGAAAACGGCGCCGTCACCCCGTCGCCGGCATCGCGCACGATGACGGCGCGCCGGCCGCCGGTCAGGGCGATGGCCGCCGCCTCGTCGGCCAGACGGGCGGGATCCTCCTTGAGCCGGGACGGCGTCAGCTCGGCGACCCGAAAGGGATCGGAGGGATCGGCGACGGCAAGCCTGACCAGACGAGCGACCCGCTCGCGCACCAATCCCAGGTCGGGGCCGAACACCAGCACGGCACGGATGGCCGCCGGCGGCGACTTGAGGAAGGCCTCGACCTGCGAGGCCGAGGGTTTCATTCCGCCCGGTCTCCCGGCTTCCTCCACCGCATCTGGCCGGAGAGCGCCAGGCCGACCCGGTTGGCGATGCGGTCGGCCAGCTCGGTGACGGCGCGGTTGGCGGCGTCGCGTTCCATGGCGATGCTGGCGTAGCGCGGCCCGAGATAGTCGAAGCTGACCAGGGCCTCTTCGCTGCCGGACACGCTGGCGCCCTCATCCTCGTCGGAGAGGACGATGCGGGCCGTCAGCCGCATCTCGGCCATGGTGGCGAAGGTGTCCTTGCGGTAGCCGAGGCCACCCTCATTCTGGGTCAGGGCCACCGCCAGGGTGTAACGGGGGTTGGCCGGCTCGCCGGTGGGGGTGATGCGGGCGAGCAGGGCGTTGCGCAGGTCCTGGCCGAGGCGGTTGTCGATGCCGGCGATGCGGACGCCGCCCATCTCGGCCGCGACCGTGGACTGGCCGTCCTGGGCGCCGCCGCGGGCGTAGAGCGGCCGAAAGCCGCAGCCGGACAACCCCGTCGCCGCCACCACGGCGACAACCGTCAGCATCTTGGATGAGTTAGACCACCACATTGACGATCCTGTTGGGCACCACCACCACCTTGCGGGCAGGTTTCCCCGACATTGCCGTGATCACCGCGGGTTGCGCAAGTGCCGTTTGCTCCGCCAGGCCGGCGTCGCAGTCCGTGGGCAGCGCGATGGTGGCGCGCAGCTTGCCGTTGACCTGTACCGCCACGGTCACCGAATCCTCCACCAGCAGGGCGGCCTCGGCCACCGGCCAGCCCGCCTCGGCCAGCAGTCCGTCACGGTCCAGCAGCCGCCACATCTCCTCGGCGAGGTGGGGCATCATGGGGCCGATCAGCCGGGCGGCGGCCTCCAGGCCTTCGCGCAGCACCCAACCGGCACCGGCGGCGGCACGGGTCAGCTCGCCCAGGGCGTTGGTCATCTCGCGGATGCGCGCCACCGCCTTGTTGAAGTGGAAACGTTCGAGATCCTCGCCCACCGCGGCGATGGTCTTGTGCACCACCCGGCGCACCCGGGCCGCCTCGTCGGACAGCTCGGGCATGGCCGAGCCGGCGGCGGCCAGCGGCACCACCGGCTGCGCCACCATGCGCCACAGCCGGTTGACGTAGCGCCAGGCGCCGTCGATGCCGGCTTCGGTCCAGTCGAGGTCGCGCTCGGGGGGGCTGTCGGACAGCATGAACAGGCGGGCGGTGTCGGCGCCGTAGGTGTCGATGATGTTGGCCGGGTCCACCACGTTGCGCTTGGACTTGCTCATCTTCTCCGAGCGCCCGGTGGTGGCGGGGCGGCCGGTGGCGGCCTCGATCAGGCTGCCGTCCTCGGCCTTGGCCACCTCGGTGGGATAGAGCCACTGGCCCTCGGCCGACTTGTAGGTCTCGTGGCAGATCATGCCCTGGGTGAGCAGGCCGGCGAACGGTTCCTTGACGCCGAGATAGCCGCAGTCCTTCAGCGCCCGGGTGAAGAAGCGCGAATACAGCAGGTGCAGCACGGCGTGCTCGATGCCGCCGATATACTGGTCCACCGGCAGCCAGTAGCCGGCGGCGGCGCGGTCGACGCCCTTGCTCTCCAGCGTCGGCGAGCAGAAGCGGGCGAAATACCACGACGACTCGAAGAAGGTGTCGAAGGTGTCGGTCTCGCGCCGGGCCGCTGCTCCGCAGCTTGGGCAGGCGACGTCCTTCCAGGTCGGATGATGGGCCAGCGGGTTGCCCGGGCGATCGAAGCCGACGTCCTCGGGCAGGCGCACCGGCAGGTCGGCGGCCGGCACCGGCACGATGCCGCAGCTCGGGCAGTGGATGATGGGGATCGGGCAGCCCCAATAGCGCTGCCGCGACACGCCCCAGTCGCGCAGGCGGTAGTTGACGGTGCGGGCGCCGATGGCCCGCTCCTCGATGTGGGCGATGGCGGCGGCCTTGGCGGCCTCGACCGTCATGCCGTCGAGGAAGCCGGAATTGATCAGGTGGCCGTCGCCGGCATAGGCCTCGCCCTTGGCCAGGGCGGCTGCCGCCGCGTCGCGGTCGGCCTCGGGCTCCACCACCTGGGTGTAGCCCAGGCCGTATCTGGTGGCGAAGTCGAGGTCGCGCTGGTCGTGGGCCGGGCAGCCGAAGATGGCGCCGGTGCCGTAGTCCATCAGCACGAAATTGGCGACATAGACCGGCAGCCGCCACGCCGGGTCGAAGGGATGCGCCGCCGTCAGGCCGGTGTCGAAACCCCTCTTTTCGGCGGTCTCGATGGCCGCCTCCGAGGTGCCCAGGCGGTTGCACTCGGCGACGAACCCGGCCAGGGCCGGATTGCCGGCGGCCAGCTCGGCGGCCAGCGGGTGGTTGGCCGAGATGGCGAGGAACCTGGCGCCGAACAGGGTGTCGGGGCGGGTGGTGAACACCTCCAGCCGGTCGTCGCGGCCACCCAGGTCGAAGAACAGCCGGGCGCCCTCGGAGCGGCCGATCCAGTTCTCCTGCATCAGGCGCACCCGCTCGGGCCAGCGCTCCAGCGTCTTCAGGGACTCCAGCAGATCCTGGGCGTAGTCGGTGATCTTGAGGAACCACTGCGACAGCAGCCGCTTCTCCACCAGGGCGCCGGAGCGCCAGCCGCGGCCGTCGATGACCTGCTCGTTGGCCAGCACGGTGTTCTCGACCGGGTCCCAGTTGACCCAGGATTCCTTGCGGTAGACCAGCCCGGCCTTGAGGAAGTCGAGGAACATGGCCTGCTCGTGCCGGTAATACTCCGGCTCGCAGGTGGCGATCTCGCGGCCCCAGTCGTAGGACAGGCCCATGGACTTCAGTTGGGTCCGCATGGCGGCGATGTTCTCGCGCGTCCACTTGGCGGGATGCACGCCGCGTTCGATGGCGGCATTCTCGGCCGGCAGGCCGAAGGCATCCCAACCCATGGGATGCAGCACGTTGAAGCCCATGGCCCGCTTGTGCCGCGCCACCACGTCGCCCAGGGTGTAGTTGCGCACGTGCCCCATGTGGATGCGCCCCGACGGATAGGGGAACATCTCCAGCACGTAGTATTTCGGCCGCGAAGCGTCCTCGGCGGCGGTGAAGCAGCCGCGCTCTTCCCAGGCCCGCTGCCACCTGGCCTCGGTTTCCTTGACGTTATAGCGATCGCCGGGACCGGCGGGGTCTGGGCGCGACATCTGCGGCCGTCCTATGGTAATTACATGGGGGGCGATCGCCTACTGGGTCGAGACCACGCGCAGTTGCCGTGCCCGGGTCAGGATCGAGTTCTCCAGGTCGGCGACCATCCGGGGCTCGACCTTGACGTCGGCCCACTGGCCGGCGGCATCCTTGACCTGCTTGAACACCGAGATCTTGACGCCGTCGGCGCGCAGGGCGCGGTCGAGGATGAAGACGTTGATCTTGAAGCGCTCGTTGGGCGACTCCGGCAGCTGGTACCAATCGGTGATGATGGTGCCGCCGAAGGCGTCCGCCGCCGTCACCGGCATGAAGCCGATGGTGTCGAGCGACGCCCGCCACAGGAAGGCGTTGACGCCGATGCCGGAGCCCTCGCCGGCCTCCTTCTTCTTGTCGGAGCCGAACAGCCCCTCCGAGCCGAACACGGTCGCCCGCGGCTCGTTGCTCATGCGCGGCGCGCTGGCGCCGCGATCGCGCTCGGGGTACACCGCCTTGGCCTGATCGCAGGCCGACAGCAGGGTGCCGGCTCCGACCAGCGCCGCCGCCATCAGGCCGGCCCGCATCGTCCTCTTCATATCGTCTCTTCCCTGGCCCCTTCGCCGGGCCCCATGAACTCGTGTTCGCGCCTGCCCCGAGGGCGGCGCCGCCCGAGAATGCAACGAGAGACCGGGCCGGAGCAAGGAGATATGGCGGAGGCCGCCTCCCATAGGCGCTAGGTTAACGCGTCCTCCCCTGCCGCAGGCGGGGGAGGGTTAGGGTGGGGGCCCAACGAGCGCGAGCGAGGCGGGAGTGGTGCCGCACGGATACACTCCCGCGCTTCGCTTGGGCCCCCACCTCACCTCCCCCGCCTGCGGCAGGGGAGGGCCGGCACCGGCTTGCGTCAGCGTCCCCGCTGATCCGTGATGACCATAACGGTGAGGGGCAAACAAAAAACTGTTGCATCCTCGCCACAGTGCGCGGCTTTCGTCACAGCCTGACCCGTCCGTTGCTTGACTTGCCACTTTCGACGTGGCGTCATCACCGTGTTCATTCGATTGGATAGCGGGTGCGGGCCATTCGGGTTCGACATCTGGGTGCCAAAGAGAGGAGATGACATGAAGAAGGTTCTTATCGCCAGCACGGCGCTGGTTGCCGCGGGTCTGCTGACCCCCAGCGTTGCCGCCGCTTCTGAGAAGATCAAGCTGCAGCTCGGCGGCTACTCCAAGTGGTGGGTCGTCGGCAAGTGGAACGACGACAAGTACCAGAACGCCCTGGCCTCCTCGGCCACCGTGACTCCGGTGTCGTACAACAACGTCGACGTCATCGGCGACAACGAGGTCCACTTCGTCGGTTCGACCACCCTGGACAACGGCCTGAAGGTCGGCATCCAGGTCGAGCTCGAGGCCGGTGGCCACACCGACATGTCCTCCGACACCATCGACGCCAGCTTCGTCTTCGTCGAGGGCGGCTTCGGTAAGGTCCTGGTCGGCGCCGCCAACAACGGCACCTACCTGCTGCACGTGAGGGCTCCCGATGCCGCCGCCAACTGGGGCGAGGGTGGTCTGCTGCAGTCCGGCGTTGCCATCGCGCAGCCCGCCGGCGTCCGCGGCATGCCCTATATCAGCGGCGCGGCCTCGGCCAACGGCGGCAACACCACCAACATCGCCACCGACAACAAGGCCGACAAGCTGACCTACGTCGCCCCGACCTTCTTCGGCCTGACCGTCGGCGCCTCCTACGTCCCGAACCTGGTCGAAGACAACCGCGGCGTTGCCAGCAACGACACCGAAGTCTTCGGCGCCGGTGCCCTGTACGCCAACACCTTCGGCGGCGTCGGTGTGAAGGTTTCGGCCGGCTACGTCAGCTACGACGCCAACGGCGCCGATGCCACCACGAACACCGTCGATCGTTCCGACGAGTGGACGACGGGTGCCAACCTGTCCTATGCCGGCTTCACCCTGGGCGGTTCCTACCGCAACGTGAACACCAACTTCGCCTCCATGGGCACGTCCACCAGCAACACCAACGGCGGCAACGACTCGACCCTCAACCAGAGCGGCTATGCTTGGGACGCCGGCGTTTCCTACGCCAATGGCCCCTACGCCGTGTCGTTCGCCTACTTCAACTCGAAGGTCGAAGGCACCCGTACCGTCAGCGGCCAGGACGAGATCGAGATCTATCAGGTGTCGGCGAAGTACACCATGGGCCCGGGCGTCGATCTGCTCGGCTCCATCGGCCATGCCGACTTCAAGGACGAGACCACGGTGGCCTCGAACAACAACAAGGGCTGGGCGGTCATGACCGGCCTGTCGCTGGCGTTCTAATCGAACCCAAGCGTCGATACGAGGAGGGGGTGGCTTCGGCCGCCCCCTTTTTTTGTGTGCCGAGGAAATGCGGGGAGCCACCCCATAGGCGCTAGGTTAACTCCTCCCCTGGCAAAGCCGGGGGAGGGTAGGGTGGGGGCCCAACGAGCCGAAGGCGAGGCGGGAGTGGTGCCGGCGGACAAACTCCCGCGCTTCGCTTGGGCCCCCACCTTCCCTCCCCCGCCTGCGGCAGGGGAGGCCCGGAGCCGTCCTGCCCACAGTCCCCGCAATTCCGTGAGACCCTTTTTTGTGCCAAGGAAATGCGGCAATGACCCGCCCATTGTTGCATTTCGGCCACATCCCCCCCTTTTTATCACACCCCTTGGACTCGCTCGTTGACCCGTTCGATGGCGCGGCCTAGCATGCCTGCGAATTGGGCGACGTCGTTGACGCCTACTTTTTGGTCATATTGACGAAATATAGGGGATGGATATGAAAAAGGTCCTGATTGCCAGCACCGCTTTGGTGGCCGCCAGCTTGGTGGGCACCCCCGCTTCCGCCTCGGAGAAGATCAAGCTGGAGCTTGGCGGCTTCTCCAAGTGGTGGGTGGTCGGCGCCTGGAACGACAGCGGTTATCAGAATGCCCAGGCCAGCAGCAACTCCACCGCCAAGGCAAGCTACAACAACGTCGACGTCAAGGGCGACAACGAGATCTGGTTCACCGGCTCGACCAAGCTCGACAACGGCCTGTCGGTCGGTATCGAGGTGCATCTCGAGGCCGGCGGCCAGACCGATATGACCAGCGATACCATCGACAAGAGCTTCGTCTTCGTCGAAGGCGGCTTCGGTAAGGTCCTGATGGGCAGCAATGCCAATGGCGCCGTGCTGTTGCATGTGATGGCACCCGACGCCGCCGCCAACATCGGTTCCGAGGGCCTGCTGACCGGCGGCCTCGCCATCGCCCAGCCGGCCGCCCTCAGCGGCATCCGGACCACCACCGAGCTCGACACCGACGACAACACCGAAAAGCTGACCTACGTCACGCCGGCGTTCCACGGCCTGACCCTCGGCGCCAGCTATATTCCGAACCTGGGAGCGGAAGACAGCCGTGGCGTCCAGAGGAACGATACCGAAGTCTTCGGCGCCGGCGCCCTCTACGACAACACTTACGGCGACCTTGGCGTGAAGGTTTCGGCGGGCTACATCACCTACGACGTCAATCCCGCCGACAGCACCTCGAACACCACCGACCGCTCGCACGAATGGTCGGTCGGCACCCAGCTGTCCTATGCCGGCGTCACCGTGGGCGGTGCCTACCGCAGGCTGCAGACCAACTTCGAGGCCATGGGCACCAGCTCTTCCAACACCAACGGCAGCAACACCTCGACCTCCAGCATCGCCGGCAGCATCTGGGATGCCGGCATCCAGTATGCCGCCGGCCCCTATGCGGTGTCGTTCGTCTACATCAACTCGAAGGCGGCCGGGACCCGCACCGTTGCCGGCGACGACGAGATGGAAGTCTACCAGGTGTCGGGCAAGTACGCGCTCGGCCCGGGCGTCGACGTCCTCGGCACCATCGGCCATGCCGACTTCAAGGACGAGACCACGCTGGCCTCGAACAACAACAAGGGCTGGGCGGTGATGACCGGCCTGTCGCTGACGTTCTAAACGTCACGCATCCGTTGGAAAGGGCGGCCTCGCGGCCGCCCTTTTCTATTCCGCCAGCGCACCGATCGCCGCCAGCCCGGCGGCGGTGCTGTGGAGCAGCCGTCCGGCGGTGGCGTCGGCGACCCCTCCCAGCGCCACCACCGGCAGCCGTGCCCGACGCACCCAGGTGGCGAAGCGCAGGCTGCCGATGGTTCTCGCCCGGGGATGGCTGGCGGTGGCGAACACCGGCGACAGCACACCCCAGTCGGCGCCCAGGGCGGCGGCACGGTGCAAGGCGGCCGGCGAATGGCAGGCCACCGACAGCAGCATCCCTTTCCGCCGCCGCCATGCCAGCAGGGGCGCCACCACGCCGTGGCGCGCCAGTCCTTCGGGAAGATGGAGTCCGGCGGCGCCGATCCGCTGCGCCAGCCGCCAGTCCTCGACGGTGGCGACGGCCACCAGCAGCGTCAGTCGCCGGCAGCGGCACAGGGCGGCCAGCATCTCGGCCCGCCGCGTCCGCTCGGGATCGCCCGCGGCCCCGCCATAGTGTCGCAGCAAGACCGCGGCACCGCGCGGCAGGCGGCGGGCGGCGGCGAGGGGGTCGGGCAGGCGCCGCGGGTCGGTCACCAACAGCAGCGACGGCACCCGGCGCGGTGCTGCGCGTTTGAGTCGGCGGGCGACGTTTGTTAGGGTCATGCCCCCACAGTAACAGGAGTCGAAGCGCCTTGTCCGAGGTCGTCGCCAATCTCATCGCCGTCCGCCAGGCCATCGCCGCCGCCGCCCGCCAGGCGGGGCGCGACGCCGCCTCCGTCGCCCTGGTGGCGGTGAGCAAGACCCATGACGCCGAGGATATCGTCCCGGTGCTGGAGGCCGGGCAGCGCTGCTTCGGTGAAAACCGGGTGCAGGAGGCCAAGGCGAAGTGGCCGGCGCTCAAGGACCGCTTTCCCGGCGTCGAGCTTCATCTGATCGGGCCGTTGCAGACCAACAAGGTGCGTGACGCCCTGGCCCTGTTCGATGTCGTCGAGAGCATCGACCGGCCCAAGCTGGCGCGGGCGGTGGCCGACGAAATGGGGCGCAGCGGCCGGCGGCCGTCCTGCTGCATCCAGGTCAACACCGGCCGCGAAGCGCAGAAGGCCGGCGTCGACCCCGATCAGGCCGACCGCTTCGTCGCCCTGTGCCGCGACGAGTTCGGCCTGCCGCTGGTGGGGGTGATGGGTATCCCGCCGTCGGACGCCGACCCCGAGCCGCATTTCCGCCTGCTGGCCGACATCGCCGCCCGCAACGGCCTGACCATGATCAGCATGGGCATGAGCGGCGACTATGCCGCCGCCATCCGCCTGGGCGCCACCCATGTGCGGGTCGGCTCCGCCATCTTCGGCGCGCGGGGTTAGCCCCGCGGCAGGCGCAGGTAGAGCGCGCCCATGGCGTTGAGCTGCCGAAACATGGCGGTGAACTGGTCGCGGAAGACCGGCGGCGGCAGTTTGGTGGCGCGGCGCAGCGCGGCCAGGTCGGCGCGGCCGTCGATGGCCCTGGCGATCCGCGTCGCCTCGGGGGTGAGCTGCACCCCCAGCGGCAGGCCCTGCTGCACCATCTGGATGACCGCACTCCGGCCGGCGGGCGGCAGCGGCGGCGGCACGCTCCAGCACGGCACCGCGTTGTCCTGCTCCGGCGACGGTGGCGTCACCGGGTTGTCGGCGGCGACCAGGAAGACGCTGTGCTTCTTCAGCGCCCCGATCCAGTTCTCGGCGAATTGCGCCCGTTCCATGGGCGACAGCGCCGCGGCCCGGGCCGCCACCACATCGCCCTTGACGTAGCTCAGCGGATCGTAGAGCGCCGGCGGCATGAAGGTCACCACCCGCAGACCCGCCGCCTCGGCCAGGTGGTGGATTTCGCGCACGGTGTAGGCGCGGTCGCAGCTGTGCAGCAGTTCGTCATAGAGACTGGCGTCGTCCAGCTTGTAGTCGACCAGGCCGGTGTTGCGGCGCAGCCAATTGCTGGGCGGCAACTGGGCGATCAGCCGCTTGGCCACTGCCAGCCGCTCGTGCGGCGGCAGCTCGGGCGGCACTAGGTGGTGCAGCATGTCCTGCACCGGATAGACCCCGGTGCGCCCCAGGGCGCCATAGAGCATCACCGCCATGCCGCCGCCCTCGGCCAGGGCGCCGCTCAGGGCGGCCATGCCGGCGGGCGGGTCGTCGAGGTGATGCAGGACGCCGCTGCAATTGATGAAATCGAAACGGCCGAGGCCAAGACGGTCGAGATCCAGCAGCGAGCCGGTGACGAAGCGCACATTGGACAGCTTGCGCATGCCGGCGCGCGCCTCGGCGATGCGCCGCGATGCCTCGGACAGGTCGAGATAGACCACCTCCGCCGGAATCTTCGCGTCGGCGCACTGCTGCGCCAGCGCCACCAGGGCGTCGCCGGTGCCGCCGCCCGCCACCAGGGCGCGGAACGGCTGGCGGCGATCCCAGCGGCCGCCGAACACCGTGTGATCGATGGCGGCCAGGGTGTCGAGCACCCCGAGTTCGAGCCCCAACTCCAGTTCCTTGGCGGGATCGCGGTAGGGATAGGGAAGGTGTTCGTATTGCTGGCGGACGAGGTCGGACATGGGCACCGGCGGGAGCGTGGCTACAGCCCGGCAGGGTAGTGGCTTCCGGCCGGCGCGTCCACCATCAGCCGGTCTCCCGGTCGGCAGACGGCGAGGACCGCCAGCAGATCGGCCAGCGCCAGGGCGACGCAGCCCTCGGTGCCGGCGTAGTCCGGCTTGGCCACGTGCAGGAAGATGGCGCTGCCCATCCCCGGCAGCGGCGGGTCATCGTTGTGGCCCAGTTCCACCACCACGTCATAGAGCGAATCGTCGCGCCACATGCGCTCGCACGATGCGGCATGGGGCAGGCGGACGGGACGGTTGTAGTCGGGATGGGCAGGATCGTCGCACCAGCCCATCCCGGGGTCGAGCGCCTGCCGCGGCAATCCGGTCACCGGCGCCGCCAGTCGATCCGGCCGGTAGAACACCCGCTTCAACCGAAAACAGCCCACCGGGGTGGCGCCGTCGCCTTCGCGCTTGTCGGCGCGAACCCCCGCCCGCCCCAGCGCGCAAACCGCCCCGCCGCTGTCCCAGGTCAGGCGGCCAGAGGTCAGGCCGGCATCGGCGGAAACCCGGATCTCCATGGATTATTGCAGTCCCGGAACGGCAGGGGTGATAGCGGTCTGCTGTCCCAATTTGGCGCTGCGGTCGTATTTGTCCAGGGCCTGCAGCATGGCGCCCTGGAACCAGCCCTGCGCCGGTCCCGGCGCGGTGGCCCCCGGCGCGGCGATGGCGCCGTTTCTGGTGGTCTGGGCCTGCGCGGCCATCGTCTGCTGCACCAGCACGGGATTGACCGACCCGGCGGCGCCGTTGCGCACTCCGGTGACCGGGACATTGGAGCGGCCGCTGCTGTTGGAAATGGGCAGCTGCACCGCCGCCACCTGGCGGGCGGTGGTGCCGAGGGTGCGGCTCGGCACCGGCATCAGGCGGGCGTCGCGCACCGGCATGGGATGCATCTCGGCGGCGGGTACGGCCGGTGCGGCAGTTGGGGTGGCCGGGGCAGCCGCTGCGGTGGCGGCGGCTTCGACGGCGACCCGCTGCGGTGCGGCGGTGGCCGGCGGCGGCTCGGCGGCACCCAGCAGATCGATCACCACCGCCTTGGCGTCGCCGGCCTCGGGGGCGGCCTGGGACTCGGCTTCGGGCGGCGTGTCGGCCGAGGCCACGGCGGTGGGTGTGGCGGCGGGCGAGTCGTCACCCTTGAACATGGCGATGGCGTGGCCGCCGATATCCTCGCCGGTGGCTGCTTCCACCAGGCTGTTGACGGCGGCGATGGCCAGGCCGAGCGGGCCACCGAACAGCGCGCCGCCGGCCAGGCGGGCGCCGACGCCGATATCGTCGCCGGACACTTCGCGGTAGATGCTGTTGATGATGGGGATGTGCTGCAACGGATTGACCATGTCGAGGAAGTCGCCGAAGCCCGGGCCGCTCTCCTCCTGGAACATCCCCAGCTGCTTCTTGGGGGCGTAGGGATCGGACACCGGCTCGATGGCCTGCCCGGTGCGCGCCGCATAGGCGATGGCGGCATTCTCGGACGGCAGATCGGGCACCAGGCGGTCGAACGACTGGGAGGGGGTGGAGGTGTATACGGCGGACACCGACATGGGCGAACCTCGGAACTAAAGTCGGGGTTCACCGTGCAATGGCGATGCCAGTATCAAGCCGCTGATTTTACTGTGTTTACCGGTCATGGCGCTCGGCAAATCGAGACCGGGGCGGCAAATTCTGCCTAGAACAGGTGACCGCCCCGCGTCGCCTTGGTGTTCAGGTAGCCCTGGTTGTGGTCGTTGGCGGGGAAGACGTGCGGCACCCGTTCGGCCACGTCGATGCCGTGGCGGGCCAGCGCCGCCACCTTGCCCGGGTTGTTGGTCATCAGCCGCACCCGGCCGACCCCCAGCAGCCGCAGCATCTGGGCCGCCGGCTGGTAGATGCGCTCGTCGTCGTCGAACCCCAACTGCAGGTTGGCATCCAGGGTGTCGAACCCGTCGTCCTGCAGCTGGTAGGCGCGCAGCTTGTTGACCAGGCCGATGCCGCGGCCCTCCTGCGCCAGATAGAGCAGCACACCGCTGCCGGCCTGGGCGATTTCGGCGATGGCGCCGCGCAGCTGGTCGCCGCAGTCGCAGCGCAGCGACCCCAGCAGATCGCCGGTGAAGCATTCGGAATGCAGCCGGGCCAGCACCGGCTGGTCGGGGTCGGGCTCACCGATGATGATCGCCAGATGCTCGATGCCGCCATCGGAGGGACGGAAGGCGGCAATGCGGGCGTTCTCGGCATCCTTCAGCGGCACCCGCGCCTCGCTGACCAGACGCAGCGTGCTGGCGGCGGTCTGCTGGTGGCAGAGGATGTCGGCGGCCTCGGCCAGCGGAATGCCCTCGGGCAGGCCGGCGGTCTCGGCGATCACCGCCGAGGGCAGCAGGCGGGCCAGCTTGGTCAGGGCCACCGCGGCGGCGGCGGCGGCGGCGGCCGGCTCGGCCGTGAGCCGGGCGAGGTCGGGCGCCGGCAGCAACCGGGCGCACGGATCCGCCAGCCAGGCGATCGTTGCGGCAGTGAAATTTTCCTCGGCGGCGAGGCGGACCACCGCGGCATCACCGGTTGCCAGCCCGAGCACGCCGGCCCGTCGCCCGGTCACCGCCAGGCGGGGAGCCGAGCCGGCCAGGCTGCCGAGGCGGGCCAGGGCCTCGTCGGTGACCGCCTCGGCGGCCAGCATCAGCAGGGCGCCATCGCCCGCTCGCACCAAGACCACCCCGCCGCGGCGCAGTTCGGCAGCGGCGCGGTCGACGGCGATAAGGGGCTGCGGCGCCGGGGCTACCGGCTTGGGGGTGATGTCGAGATGCCTGATCATAAACAAGGGTCCGCAAACAGAGGGCGGCACCATAGCGGTTTTCCGTCGGCGGCAAAAGGGGCCGCCCGGCATTTCCCCATGGCGCACCGTCTATTATATGCCGCCGGGCTATTATATGCTGCCGGCGCATGAGGTCCGCGACCCGCATTCTGATCGTCAACGACGACGCCCCCCTGCGCCGGGCGCTGGCCGAACATCTCGGCGGCCACGGCTTCGCCGTCGCCGAGGCGGCCACGGCGGCCGAGGGACTGGCCCTGGCTGCCGGCCACGATCTGGTGGTGGTGGACGATCGCCCGCCCACGCTGGATGGCCGCGCCCTGTGCCTCGGCCTGCGCCAGGCCGGACTGGCGGCACCGCTGGTGCTGCTGACCGTCGCCGCCGACTCGTGCTGCGCCGACGCGGTGGTGGCCAAGCCGTTCCGCCTGGGTGCCCTGGTCGCCGCCCTGCGCGGTTTGGCCGCACGCCACCGCAGTGCCGCCCCCCTGGCCGTCGGCCGCTGGCTGTTCGACCGGACACGGCGCTGCCTGTGCGACGGCGCCGGCACCCAGACCCGGCTGACCGACAAGGAGGCGGCCATCCTGGAACGCCTCCACGGCGCCGGCGGCGCGGTCACGCGGGAGACGCTGCTGACCGAGGTGTGGGGCTATTCGGCCGCCGTCACCACCCATACCGTGGAAACCCATATCTACCGACTGCGCCGCAAGCTGGGCGACGACCTGCTGGTCACCGAGCCCGGGGGCTATCGGCTGGCGAAGCCCGGCGAGCCAACGAGTTGACTCGCCGGGTCTTTCGACCGTCCCCCGGCGGACGGGCGTATCCGCTGGTGGGCATCCCGCCCGCTTCGTTCGTTACGGCGTCGTCTACCTCTTTTTCGGCGTCGCCGCCACGTTCTGGCTGGCCTGGATTTCGCGGGCCTGGCGCAGATGCTGCTCCAGGGTCGCGGTGTTCTGCTCGGCGAAGGATTTGAGCTCGGGGTTGCTGCCCTGGCGGGCCTGCTTGCGGAAATCCTCGATGTCCTTCTGGTGGTCCTGCACCATCATCGGCATATAGGCGGCGTCGAAGTCCTCCCCCCTCAGGGCGCTGAGCTTGTCCACCTGCGCCTTCTCTTCGGCGGGCAGCTCGGCGGGCGGCGCCATCGAGTGCTTGCGGGCGATGACCTCAAGCTGGCGGTTGATCATCTCATGGTCGCTGACCATGCGCTGACCGAAGGTCTTCACCGCCTCGCTGCCGCCCTGGTCCTTGGCCAGGGTGCCGAGCCGCACCTCCAGCATGCCGTCGGCCATGGCGGTGGTGGCGAAGGTGCGGTCCTGCTCGCTGAGGCTGGTGTCGGCGCTCTGGGCCACGGCGGGTCCACCGGCCATCAGCGCGGCCAGCAGGACGGCGGTGGGGAATGATCGCATGGCGGGCTCTCCTTGCTGTTGAGGCTTCGCAGGGAAAACACCGGTAGAGGAATGGGGTTCCTATCCGCGGCCGGGCATCAGGCGACGGTAGGTCAGCGCCTCGGCGATATGCAGGCGCCTCACCGTTTCGGCCCCGTCAAGATCGGCCAGGGTGCGCGCCACCCGCAGCACCCGGTGCCAGCCGCGCGCCGTCAGGCGCATGCGCTCGGCCGCCGCGGTGAGCAGGGCGCGGCCGGCGGCATCGGGCGCGGCCACCCGGTCGAGCAGTTCGCCGTCGGCCTCGGCGTTGGTGCGGACGCGGCTGCCGGCATAGCGCGCCGCCTGCACCGCGCGCGCCGTCGCCACCCGCGCCGCCACCTGCGGCGAGCCCTCGGCCGGCGGCGGCAGCGACAGATCGGCGGGGCTGACCGCGGCCACCTCGACATGCAGGTCGATGCGGTCGAACAGCGGACCCGAGATGCGCGACTGGTAGTCCTGGCCGCATTTCGGCGCCTTGGTGCAGGCCAGCGCCGGGTCGGCGAGGTGGCCGCAGCGGCAGGGGTTCATGGCCGCCACCAACTGGATGCGGGCCGGATAGCTGACATGGGCGTTGGCGCGCGCCACCACGGCGCGGCCGGATTCGAGCGGCTGGCGCAGGGCTTCGAGGGCGCCGCGCTGGAACTCGGGCAATTCGTCGAGGAACAGCACGCCGAGATGGGCCAGCGACACCGCGCCCGGCCGCGCCCGCATGCCGCCCCCCACCAGGGCCGGAACGGAGGCGGAATGGTGCGGGTCGCGGAAGGGGCGCCGCCGCAGCAGGCGGCCCTCGGACAATTGCCCGGCCACCGAATGGATCATGCTGACCTCCAGCGCCTCGGCCGGCTCCAAGGGCGGCAGGAGGCCGGGCAGGCGGGCGGCCAGCATCGACTTGCCCGAGCCCGGCGGCCCCATCATCAGCAGGTTGTGGCCGCCGGCCGCCGCCACCTCCAGCGCCCGCTTGGCCGATTCCTGGCCCTTGATGTCGCGCAGGTCGAGGCCGGGGCCGTCGTCGCCGGCCATCATCGGCGTCGGGCGCGGCAACAGCTGCAGCCCCTTGAAGTGATTGATCAGCGCCAGCAGGCTGGAGGCCGCCAGCACCTCGACCCCGCCGGCCCAGGCCGCCTCCGAGCCCTGGCTGCCCGGGCAGATCAGGCCGCGCCCCGCGGCGTTGGCGGCGATGGCCGCCGGCAGCACCCCGGCCACCGCGGCGATGGAGCCGTCGAGCCCCAGCTCGCCCAGCGCCACGTAGCCCGCCACCTCGTCGGGCGGCAGCACCGCCATGGCGGCCAGCAGGCCCAGCGCGATGGGCAGGTCGAAATGGCTGCCCTCCTTGAGCAGGTCGGCGGGAGCGAGGTTGACGGTGATTCGTTTCGGCGGCAGCGCCAACCCCAGCGCGTTGAAGGCGGCGCGTACCCGCTCGCGGCTCTCCCCCACCGCCTTGTCGGGCAGGCCGACGATGGTGAAGGCCGGCAGGCCCCCGGCCACCTGCACCTGGACGTCGATGTCGAGGCAGTCGATGCCGGAGAAGGCGACGGTGGGGGCGTGGGTGGTCATGCGGACGGGTGGAGGTGGCCCATCATTTCAAGACCCAGGTGCCGTCGCGGCGGATGGCCTCGTACATGGCGTCGGGAGCCAGGTCGATGTCATCGGGCCAGGAGACGAAACCCTCGGTTACCGCCAGCCGATTGAAAAACAACGGATCGCGCAGCCGCTCAAATACCCCGTACAAATGGCTTGGGCGCAGCAGCACACGACCCTCCAGTCCGTCGGCGAAGCGAACCGAGAACGCCAAATCACCAACCACACGAGCCTCGACGACGTCGGGATAGGCCATATCCTGTCCTATTGCAGCGGTTCGATCTTCCGAGGCTGTTGATGCTGCTGGCACAACGTCCAGTCGTCAAGCAGTTCCTGGCGATGCAGTTCGGCCCAGTCCAGCACCAGTTCAAGGGCACGCCGGGGCAGTCGGCCGTCCAGCACCCCCAGGTCATCAATGGCGATCGAGGCCCGCCCTGGGGTCGATGCCGGAGAAGGCGACGGTGGGTGCGTGAGTAGTCATGCGGCCGGTATTTCCCCCATTTCGTGCGGGCATGATACCTATTGTGTACAGCCGGCACCAGGGTTGCCTCTATCGAAGCCCATGCGGGATTCGTATAGTTGCCGCGAGGTAACCATCATTGGAATCGACAGTTGACGGGTGTACTTTGTCAACCTAGGGATTTGGGCGCCATGGGCGGATTCCGCTGATGCGACCGAAGGGTATTCTTCTGGAAATCCTGTCCTTCGCCTTCTGGGCGGCGCTGGTGTCGGCGTCGCTGTGGTGGAGCGTGGCTCTGCACGACCATCAGGTCCGCGATCTCGCCGAGGCGCGGGCGCGCATGCTGTTCTCCATGGTCGAGACCATGCGGCTGTGGAATGCCGGCCACAACGGTCTCTACGCCCTGGTGGACGAGTCCACCCCGCCCAACCCCTATCTCGACCAGTCCGAGCGCGACGTCGAAATCTTCGGGAAGCCCTACACCAAGGTCAATCCGGCCTATATGACGCGGCAGTTGTCCGAGCTGTTCCGTGCCCGGAAAGGCATGCAGTTCCACATCACCTCGACCAACCCGATCCGCCCCGCCAACGCGCCCGACCCCTGGGAGGCCAAGGCCTTGGCTGGCTTCGAGGCGGGCGGCCGCGAGGTGCTCGAACTGACCGCCTTCGAGGGCGGCCAGGCCTTCCGCTACATGGCGGCGCTCACGGTGGAGAAGCCGTGCCTGCAATGCCATGCCAGGCAGGGCTATCGGCTGGGCGACGTGCGCGGCGGCATCAGCGTCAGCCTGCCCGCCGCCCCCATCTTCGCCGCGCTCGAACCGCAGCGCCACCACACGATCATGGTCCATGGCGCCGGCTTTGTGCTGCTGTGGGGCGCCTCGCTGCTCTTTATCGCCCGGCTGAAGCAAAGCTGGCGGGTGCTGGCCGATGCCAAGGCCGGCCAAGACCGCCTGATCGCCGAACGCACCACCGAGTTGCGTTCCGTGGTGGACGAGTTGGCCCGCTCCAACAGCGAGTTGGAGAATTTCGCCTACGTCGCGTCGCACGACCTGCAGGAACCCTTGCGCATGATGGGCACCTACGCCCAGCTCATCGACCGGCGCTACGGCGAACGCCTCGACGACGAGGGGCGCGAGTTCATCGGCTTCATGACCGACGGCGCCAGCCGCATGAAGGCGATGATCGACGACCTGCTGGCCTACTCGCGGGTCGACCGCGGCCCAACCGCCTTCACGGCGGTGGACACCGATCTGGCGCTCGACGCCGCCCTGGCCAACCTGGCCGCCGCGGTGGCGGAATCCCAGGCGGAAATCGTCCGGCCGGCGCCGCTGCCGGCGGTGCGGGGCGAGGCGGCGCTGCTGGCGCGGCTGTTCCAGAATCTGGTGGGCAATGCCGTCAAATATCGCCACCCCGATCGGCTGCCGCGCGTGGAAATCGGGGCGGTGGTGGCCGAGTCCGGCTGGGCCACCTTCTCGGTGCGGGACAACGGTATCGGCATTCCCGAGGATTG
Organism: Magnetospirillum sp.; assembly: GCA_016183945.1. The sequence continues at coordinate 14,144 of JACPDP010000014.1, read as the reverse complement.
CCGCGAGCGGGTGTTCCTGATCTTCCAGCGGCTGCACGCCCGCGGTGCCTATCCCGGCACCGGCATCGGCCTCGCCATCGCCAAGAAGATCATCGAGCGCCACGGCGGCAGCATCTGGATCGACCCGGCCCCGGATGGCGGCAGCGTCTTCCGCTTCACCCTGCCGCTGGCGCAATAAGCCATATCAATGGGTTAGACGCACCCTGGGGCCGGGCTTCCCCTGGCGAAGCCGGGGGAGGCCCGGCGCCGCAGGGTGATGAGGTGACGGGCCGGTGGACGTTGCTGCGGCGGAACGGGGAGAGTCCCGGCAACTCGCAACGCAGTTGCGCAACAACTACAAACGAAGATGTGGGACCGCCCGGCCCGCCACCGCAACTCCATATGAAGGCCGCACGGTGAAGATTGTCGGCGACGGCGTTGAAATTGCTCTGTTTTAAGCTGTCTACGCCGTTGGCGCCGGGGCGATGGCGGCTCGGCGGATTTCGATGGCGTCCCAGATTTGCGACTCGATTTTGACCGCGTCGAAGCGGTTGATCTCCTGGATCCCGGTGGGCGAGGTGACGTTGATCTCGGTGAGATGGTCGCCGATGACGTCGATGCCGACGAAAATCAAGCCGCGGGCCGACAAGGTGGGGCCGATGGCGTCGCAGATTTCGCGGTCCCGCGCCGTCAGCTCGGCTTTGCAGGCGGTGCCGCCGACGTGAAGGTTCGAGCGCGCCTCGCCGCCCTGCGGCACCCGGTTGACCGCCCCCGCCGGCACGCCGTCCACCAGGATGATGCGCTTGTCGCCGGCGCGGACCTGAGGCAGGTATTGCTGCACGATCACCGGCTCGCGATAGAGCTGGGTGAACAGCTCCAGCAGGCTGTTGAGGTTCTCGTCGCCCGGCGTGACGTGGAACACCCCGGCGCCGCCGTTGCCGAACAGGGGTTTCAGCACGATGTCCTTGTACTCGGCGCGGAACTCCAGGATGTGGCGGCGGTCCGAGGTGATCAGGGTCGGCGGCAGCAAGCCCTCGAAATGAGTGACCAGCAGCTTCTCGGGCGCGTTGCGCACCTGAACCGGGTCGTTCACCACCAGAGTCTCCGGATGGATGTGCTCCAGCAGATGGGTGGCGGTGATATAGGCCATGTCGAAGGGCGGGTCCTGGCGCATCAGCACCACGTCCAGGGTGGCGAGGTCCACCAGCTGGGCTTCGCCCAGGCGGAAATGATCGCCCTTGACCCGCTGGACGTGCAGTTGCCGCACCCAGGCCGAGACCCGGCCGTTCTTCAAGGACAGGTGCTGCGGCAGATAGTGGAACAGCGCATGGCCCCGTGCCTGCCCCTCCAGTGCCAGCGCGAAGGTGGAATCGGCGTCGATGTTGATGGACTCCATGGGGTCCATTTGAAGGCCGACGGCGAGGCTCATGAGCGTTCTCCGGATTCGGGCAGAAACGAGGTGCCTTGGGGACACACCCGGGGCAATCCTACATCCGCCCCTTGAGTTCGGCCAGCAGCGCCTGGGTGCGGGCCTTGGCCTGCGTGTTGCCGGTGCGGGCGACGAACTGTTCCAGCGCCGCCACCGCCTCGCTCATGTGATCGAGCCGCATGTGCATCATCCCGGCTTCCCGCCACAGCGCCGCCTGATCGGGGGCGAACAGCAGGATGCCCTCCACGACCGCCAGCGCCGCCTCGACCTGGCCGGCCCGCAGCAGACACAGCTTGGCGGCATTCTCCAGGCGAATCAGCAGCGGGCGGGCGCCGAGCGGCGCGTGGTGGTCCGGCTCCAGCTCGGCGGCGGCGCCGCACACCGCCTTCAGTTGGGCACGCATGGCGGGGGCGTCCACCATCGCGCCGCCGGCGAAGGGGTCGACGATCGCCCGTCCGCCGGTATCGTCCTCGATGCGCACCAAAAGATGGGCGGGGAAGGCCAGCGCCTCGGCGCGCCAGCCGGCACGCCGCGCCACCGCCAGCCACAGCAGGCCAAGCGCCTCGGGGGTGCCGCGGCGCTCCTGCAGCACATCGATCAGGGTGGCGCCGGCGGGGTCGCTGTCGTCACCGCCGAAATCGTGGCGGCGACCCAGCACCTCGGCCAGGGCCCGCGCCCGCGCCTCGGCGCCGGTGTCCGCCACCGCTTCGGCGACCTCGGCGGCCAGGGCGGCCAGGTGGGCGAGGTGAGGCTCGATGGGCCGGCGCGGCCGCTGCAGCGTGGCCAGCAGCAGGGCGACCTCGGTCGGGTCGATGTCGGCGTCGGCGGCATTGGCCAGGGCGGCCAGCCGTATCCTGGGCGGCTGGCTCGCTGCCGTCATGGTCAGCCGGAGACCCGGCGGGGATCGTTGCGCAGCCGCACATGGTTCACCACCCGCTTCACCCCGGAAATATCGCGGGCATGGGCAATGACGCGCTCCAGCTCGCCGTCATTCTGGGCGATGCCCATCAGGTAGACGACGCCGTCCACCACCTCGACGGTATAGTTGATGTTGCGGATTTCCTTGTCGAACATCAGCCGGCCCTTGAGCTTCTGCGAAATCACCACATCGCGCCCCGACTCGATCACCGAGCTGTCGCCGACCTGGACCTCGTTGATGACCTCCTTGACCCCGGCGGCCTGCCAGGCCAGTCGCACCGCGTCGACGCGGGCCTCCGGCCTGGGCACGATGCCGGTCAGCAGCACCCGGCCCTCGCTGATGGTCAGCGCCACCTGCCGGTACATCTCGATATCGTGTTGGAACCAGTAATGGTTGATCTCGGCGCGGATCTTGACGTCGTCGATGGCGCCTTCGATGCCGCGCTCCTCGGCGGCGGCGACGCCGGCGGTGGCGCCGGCTCCGATCACCGTGGGGGCGCAGGCGCCGAGGCCGAGGGCGGCGGCGAGCAGAAGGGCGGCATGCGGCAGTCGAGTGGCGGTCACGGGGAAGTCACCTCTTCAGTTGGACCGGCCCCAGTCTAAGGATGCGGCCGCCCGGCCTCAAGCATCCATACGCCCATCCCGCCGCCCTTCCGGCCACCAGGCGGCAATGACATGCCTGGGCCAGCGCCCCGGTGCCACCAGCACGGCGTCGAAGCGGATGTCGAGGCCGGCCAGTTCGGGGCGGCGGGCGAGGAACGCCTCGGCGCCGCGCACGATGCGGCGACGCTGCCGCGCGGATATGGCTTCGGCCGCTTCGGCCGTGCTGGGTCGCGCCTTGACCTCGACGAAGGCCAGCACGCGGCCGCGGCGGGCGACGATGTCCACCTCGCCGGCCCCCGAGCCGCGCCCGCTCACCATGCCGCGATCGAGGATGCTGAACCCCTTGAGGCGCAGCAGCAGGACGGCCAGGACTTCGGCGAACCGGCCCCGCTGACGGGCGGCCTGACGGGTCATGGGGTTGCGGGGCCGCTGACGCGAGTTGGCGCCGGCCCTCCCCTGGCGCAGCCGGGGGAGGGTTGGGTGGGGGCCCAAGCGAAGCGCGGGAGTGGTGCCGGCGGACAAACTCCCGCCTCGCTGCGCTCGTTGGGCCCCCACCCTGCCCTCCCCCGCCTGCGGCAGGGGAGGGTTGAAAGTGTTGGGACCCTCATTCTTCGTTCCTCCCTCGGAACAGTCGCAGCGCCCGGGCATAGACCTCGCGGCGCGGGTGGCCGGTCTCGGCGGCGATGAGGGCGGCGGCGTCCTTGATCGAGGCGCCGCCGGCGACCGCGGCCGCGAGGCGCTGGTCCAGCTCCTCGGGGGTGGTGGGCGAGGCGGCGCCGGGCGGCGCCACCACCACCACCACCTCGCCCTTGGGCGGGCCGGCTTCGGCGAACCGGTTCGAGAGCTCGAACAGCCGGCCGCGGGCCACCTCCTCGTGCAGCTTGGTCAGCTCGCGCGCCACCGCGGCCTCGCGGTTGCCCAGGACGGCGGCCATGTCGGCCAGCGCCTCGGGCACGCGGTGGGGCGCCTCGTAGAACACCAGGGTGGCGGGGCAGGCCTCCAGCTCCTTCAACACCGCGCGCCGCGCCGCTCCCTTGACCGGCAGAAAGCCGGCGAACAGGAACCGGTCGGCCGGCAGCCCCGACAATTGCAGCGCCGCCAGCGCCGCCGACGGGCCCGGCACCGCGGTGACCGGTACCTGGTCCGCGATGCAGGCGCGCACCAACGCCCAGCCGGGATCGGCAACCAGCGGCGTGCCGGCGTCGGACACCAGCGCCACCACCGCTCCCTGCTTGAGATGGGCCATCAGCTCGCGGCCGGCCTTTTCGGCGTTGTGCTCGTGATAGGGCAGCAGCGGGCGCTTGAGGCCCAGCAGCATCAACAGCTTGCCGGTGACCCGGCTGTCCTCGCAGGCCACGATGTCGGCTTCGCTCAGCACGTCCAGCGCCCGCAGCGTGATGTCGCGGATGTTGCCGATGGGAGTAGCCACCAGATAGAGCCCCGCCGCCGGTTTACTTCCGATCCGGCGCGGTCTACCCTCTGGCCCGCCGTCGACTTCCCCGGAGGATGCCGTTGCGCCGGTTTGCCGCTGCCTTGCCATTGCTTGCCACCCTGATGCTGGTTGCCGGCTGTCAACAAGCAGACTTACCACCATGGATGGGGGGAACCAAGCCTGCACCACAGGCGCAGGTGCCGCCGCCGCGTGCCGCCGAGCCGCCGAAGACATCGGCGCAGGCGCCGCAGCCGCCACGGCCGGCGGTGCAGGCGCCGCCCAAGGTGCAGACCGAGCCGCTGCCGCCCGCCACCCAACCGACTCCTCCCGGCACCGTTCCCGGTCCGCAGATGGGGGCGCCGCCCAAGGGCCTTGAGCAGGGTGAGGTGCGCGCCGCGCTGCTGCTGCCGCTGACCGGACCCTATGCGGTGTTCGGCCAAACCCTGTCCAACGCCGCCCAGCTGGCGCTGTTCGAGGTGGCCGACGGCCGCTTCAACCTGATCCCGCTCGACACCAAGGGTACCGCCGAGGGCGCCGCCGCCGCGGCGCGCATGGCGCTGGCCCAGGGTGCCGACGTCATCCTGGGGCCGGTGTTCTCGCCCGAGGTCAAGGCGGTGGCGCCGCTGGCCCGCGAGCAGGCGGTGCCCATGCTGGCCTTCACCACCGACCGCACCGCCGCCGGCCAGGGGGTCTACGCCATGGGCTTCCTGCCCGGGCCGCAGGTCGCCCGCGTGGTGGCCTACGCCCAGTCCCAGGGCAAGAGCCGCCTCGCCGTGCTGGCGCCCGCCACCGACTACGGCCGCGCCGTGGCCGAGGCCGCCAGGACCGCCGCCGCCGCCGCCGGCGGGCAGGTGGTGCGCGTCGAGTTCTACGACCCGGCCGCGCAGGATCTCACCAATGCGGTCAAGCGCTTCGCCGAGTTCGACTCCCGGGCCCGCGCGCTGGCCCGCGAAAAGGCGGCGGTGGCGGCCCGCAACGATGACGTCGCCAGGGCGGTGATGAAGAAGCTCGATACGCTGCAGACCTTCGGCGATACTCCTTTCGATGCCGTATTGATTCCCGACGACGGGGTGCGGCTGCGCAGCATCGCCTCGTTGCTCGCCTATTGGGACCTGGACGGCGAGCAGGTGCGGCTGCTGGGCACCATGCTGTGGGACGACCCCAAGCTGGGCGTCGAGCCGGCATTGATCGGCGGCTGGTATCCGGCGCCGGCCCCCGTGACCCATGCCGATTTCGAGCGGCGCTACGAGAGGGCCTTCGGCGCGGTGCCGCCGCGCGTCGGCAGTCTGGCCGGCATCGCCTACGACGCCACCGCGCTGGCCGGGGCGCTGGCCCGCCAGGGGGTCGGCGGCTATCCCGCGGCGGCGTTGCAGAACCCCAACGGCTTTGCCGGGGTGGACGGCATCTTCCGGCTGACCGCCGAGGGCATCGCCGAGCGCGGCCTGGCGGTGCGCGAGATCACCCGCAACGGCTCGAAGGAAATCTCGCCGCCGCCGGAGAGCTTCGTGGCGGGGCAGCAGGCCCCGGCGGAATAGTGACACCGAGGAGGACTACCATGTTGCGGGGCTTTTCCACGCCGCTGTCGCCCGAGGGGCGGTCGAGCCTGGCGCCGTCGCCGCCCTGGCACTATGCCGGCAGCGGGCTGGTGATCGACACCGTGGCGCGCGCCGAGGCGGTGGCGGCGGTGCTGCCGCCGGGGCTGCAGCCCGACCCCGAGCATCCCGGCCGCGCCGTCGCCCATTTCTTCGACTGGCAGGCCTGTTCCGGGGCCGGCGAGGAGCTGCTCGACCCCAGCCGCTCGCAATACCGCGAATTCTTCATGCTGGTGGCCGCCCGCTTCGAAGGCCAGGCGGTGATGTACTGCCCCTATATCCTGGTGGATCAGGATATCTCGCTGATGCGCGGACTGATCCAGGGGTTGCCCAAGCAGATCGCCTCGGTGTGGATCACCCGCGCCCAGGAGGTGGAGGGCGCCGCCGCCCCGGCGGTTGGTCCGGGCGGCCGCTTCGGTGCCACCCTGGCCCACAAGGAGCGCCGGTTGGCCGAGGCGACGGTGACCCTGGCCGAGACCGCCGCCACGGCACCGGGGCTGACCGGCGGCCTGCCGGTGGTGGGACTGCGCCATTTTCCCGAACTCACCGCCGGGCTGCATGACCGCCCGGCGGTGCATGAATTGGTGCGCTTTTCCGCCGCCGACCGGCGGCTGTCGCCCATCTGGAGCGGACCGGCCACCCTGTCGCTGTTCGCCTCGCCGGTCCATGAGCTGGCGGCACTGGCCCCGGTACGGGTGGTGGCGGGCTACCGCTACGCCATGTCCATGTCGGTGGCCGATCTGGTCAAGCTCAAGGATTTGCGGCGGAGATGACTCTCTGGGCCTCCGACTCGATTGCCATTCGGTATGGCTTTTGTCAGGATGCTCGGGGCAGTTTCGAGGGACTCCATGGAGGGCGACAACTATCTGTGGCGCATTGATTGGCGCGACGAGTTCCTGATCGGCGACCCCATCGTTGACGCCCAGCATCGCTCGTTCTTCGAGGACGTCGGGCAGCTGCGCCTCGCCCTGCTGGCGGCCGAGCCGCAGGCCAAATTCCTCGAATATTGCGACGCCTTCACCGAGTCGGCGCGCACCCACTTCGCCGAGGAGGAGCGGCTGATGGACCGCATCGGCTTTCCCCGCCTGCGCGAGCACCGCTTCGAGCACGCCCTGCTGCTGACCCGCGTCGAGGAGGCCCGCCGCGAAATCGCCGAGGCCGGCTGCCTGCTCGACTGCATGATGGCGACCCGCAGCCTGATGGTCATGCTGGTCGAACATTTGCTGCACGAGGACATGCGCATCAAGGCGTTTCTGAGCGGCAAGGCGCCCACCCAGTGAAAGCGGGCGTCCCGCCCATAGGCGCCAGGATAGCACCGGTACCGGGCCTGCCCTCCCCCGGCTTCCCCAAGGGAGGGTCAATGAAGTGCGTCGTTGCCGTCCTGGTCTGCCTGATGGCCGCCCTGCCGGCCCGGGCGCAGACCTCGGCGCGCGACGAAGCGTCGCGGCTGGCGGTGGCGGTGCTGGGGCGGGTGTGTCTGCTCGGCCTCGGCGATCCGTTCGCCACCCAACAGGTTGTGCGGCCGGGCGGTGAATTCGGCTTCACCGAGGTGCCGCACGACATTGCCGGCTCGCTTCTGCAGGGCCGCCGCGGCGTGGTGCGCGCCCTTCGGCGTCCGGCCGGCAACACCCTGATGGTGGTGGTGGGCGACGACGGCATTTGTTCGGTATGGTCGCAACTGGGAGAGGCCGAGGCGGTGCGGCGCTACATCTCGGCCATGGTCGAGGCCGGCGGCATGAAGGGCGGCGGCCAATTGCTGCCCATGGGCGCCAAGGCGGTCGGTGGGGCCATGGTGTCGGAATGGTATCTGCTGCCCGCCGGCTGGTATGCCCGTGATCTCGGCCGCCGCGCCGGCGACGACGGCAGCCGCCCGGTTCTGGTTACCGCCGCCCTGTGGCCGTCCGGCGGGCGGCCCTTCGAGGCGCTGCTCTCGGCGGCGCCGGGGAAGTGAGAGCGTGCGGGCGGCTCCCGATTGTTTCTCTCCCTCAGCCGGCGCAGTACTTGGCGACCTCGTCGAGCAGGCGGCGGATGGAGATGGGCTTGGTGATCACCTGATCGAAGCCTTCGCGGAGGAACCCTGAAACGGAATCGGGATCGGCGAAGGCGGTGACCGCCAGGACCGGCACCGCCTTGGTACGATCGTCGGCCTTGAGCTGCTTCAACAGATCGACGCCCGACTGCTTGGGGAGCTGAATGTCCATCAGGATCACGGAGGCACCCGACTCGGCGGCCAGCCCGACCAACCCTTCCCCGTCGGTGGATTTGACCGCCCGGTAGCCGGCAATGGTCAGTGCCTGCTCCAGCAGCTTCATGTTCATCGCGTTGTCTTCGACGATGACGACGGTGCCGGTCATGATAAAATTCCCTTCTGATGTCCGGCGCGGTGGGAAGTGGCCTGACCGCGAGCCTTGTACGTGTTGGCGAATTCTTCGAACTCGGCCGCCGGGAGTGGCCGGCCGATCATGTAGCCTTGAATCTCGTCGCAGCCGTGGCGGGCCAGCAGGGCGGCCTGGGACTCGGTCTCGACGCCCTCGGCGATGGTCTTGAGGCTCAGCGAATGCGCCAGCGAGATGATGGCGTTGGCGATCGCCCGCCCGTCCTCGTCGTGGTCGAGGTCGCGCACGAACGCCCGGTCGATCTTGACGGTGTTGACCGGGAACCGTTTGAGGTAGGCCAGCGAGGAATAGCCGGTCCCGAAGTCGTCGATGGACAGCGACACGCCCAGGGCGGCCAGGGCCCGCAGCAGCTTGAGGGTGCCCTCGCCATCGGCCATCAGCATGCGCTCGGTCAATTCGAGATCGAGACTGCTGGCGCGGATGTGCGACTCCGCGATGGCGTCGGCCACCGTGTCGGCCAGGTCGGCCTCGCGGAATTGCCGGCCGGAAATGTTCACGCCCAGGCGCAGAGTGTCGATGCCGATGTCCTGCCATCGGCGCACCTGGCGGCAGGCCTCCTCCAGCACCCAGCGGCCCATGGGCACGATCAGCCCGGTTTCCTCGGCCACCGGAATGAATTTGTCAGGCGCGATGATGCCCAGCTCGGGATGGCGCCAGCGGATCAGCGCCTCGGCCCCCACCAGAGCGTAGTCGCTGAGGCGCACCTGCGGCTGGAAGAACAGTTCGAACTGGCCGGCGCTGAGGGCGTCCTTCAGCGAACGCTCCAGCGTCATGCGCTCGTTGACCGCATAGGACATGGCGGTATCGAAGAACCCCAGCCGCTCGTCGACTTTCCGCTTCACCGCATGCAGCGCCATCTCGGCGTTGCGCAACAGTTCGAGCGCGTCGTCGCCGTCACGCGGGTAGACCGAGACACCCATGTCGCAGGCAAGATTGAGCTCATGCCCGCTGACCAGGAAGGGCCGTTGTAGGGCTTCACGGACCGTCTCGATGGCCTGGTTGACCGCGTCCCGGTCCTTGAGCTGTGGCAAGACGACGGCGAATTCGTCGGCGGCCAGCCGGGCGGCGGTGGCGGCCGGGCCGCCCACCTGGGCCAGCCGGCGCGCCGTCTCGCGCAGCACCTGGTTGCCGACGTCGTGGCCCATGGAATCGTTGACGGTGGTGAAGCCGTCCAGGTCGATGGTGGCCACCGCCACATGCACCCCGTTGGCCCGGGCGGTCGCCACCGCCTGACCCAGGCGGTCGGTCAGCAGCGAGCGGTTGGGCAGATCGGTCAGCGGATCGTGGTTGGCGAGATAGGCGACGCGCTGCGCCAGCTGCTTGTTCTCGGTGAGGTCGCGGATGGTGCCGGTGAACATGCGGCGGCGGTCGATGCGCAGCTCGGATACCGACAGGTGAACCGGGAACTGGCGGCCGTCCTTGTGCCTGGCCATGACCTCGCGGCCCACCCCGAGCAGGGCGCCGCCGCCGCCCTCCAGGTAGCGCTTGAGGTAGCCGTTGTGGCGGCTGGCGTCGGGCTCCGGCATCAGCACCGAGACGTTGGTGCCGATGATCTCCGACAGCGGATAGCCGAAGATGCGCTCCACCGACAGGTTGGCATTGAGGATGACGCCGGTCTCGTCGATGGTGACGATGCCATCCAGCACGGTATCCATGATGGCGCGGATGCGGTGTTCGCGCGCCGCCACCGCCCGCATGGCGGCGGTGACCTCGGTGGTGTCGCGCCCGACCACCAGGGTGGCGGTGCCGCCGTCGCGGCGCAGCGGCACCGCCGACAGCTCGACGTCGCGGACGCGGCCGGCGAAGGTGGTGATCTTCAGCGGGACCGGATGCTCCTCCTCGTAGATGGCCTCCAGCCCGACCTCAAGGATGGCGCGGTAGTCGGCGTGGACGAACTCGGCGAAGCGGCGGCCCTCGCAGGCGGCGGCCGAGGGCGCCCGCAGCATGCCGACGCCGGCGGCGTTGATGCGCTCCACCACGCCGTCGACGCAGACGCAGATCAGGTCGGGCGACAGCTCCACCAGGTCGCGGTAGGAGGCCTGGTCCTTGAGCAGGGCGGTCTCCAGCATGGACAGGTCGGTGATGCGATCGATCAGCTTGAGGATGGCGGAGCCGGAGTTGTAGATGACATCGGCGTATTCGCGGTAACCCGCCGGCTCCAGCGGCCCCAGCATCTGGTGCCCGATCATTTCGGCGAAGCCGATGACGTCGTTCAGGGGCGTCCGGATGTCGCGGCTCATGCGCGCCATGAACTCGGTCTTGGCGCGGTTGGCGATGTCGGCCTCTTCCTTGGTCTCGGCCAGCTTCTCGGCGGCGGCGCGCTCGGAGGTGATGTCGCGGCAGAACACGGCGCAGCAGTGCTCGCCGGGATGCGCCCCGGCCACCGCCAGCAGCCGGTTGGTGAACCAGCGCAAGCCATCGCTGTCCTCGAACTCGACGGTGCTGCCGCTCTCCAGCGCCTGGGCCAGCGAGGCGCGGCGGCGCACCACCAGCCCGTCGTCGAGCAGGTCGAACATGCAGCGTCCGACCAGCTCCAAGGGGGTGCGGCCGAAATATTGCGCCGCCTGGGCGTTCAAGGTGACGATGTGGCCGTCGGCGTCGATCAGCAGCGCGTAGTCGTGGCTGGCATCGAGCAGGGCCTGAGTGGTGCGGCGCTGCGCCTCAAGGGCCGACTGCGACTGCTGGCGCTCGATGGCATGGCGGATGACCCGCGGCAGCAGCGACAGGCCGGCATCGGACTTGACCACGTAATCCTGGGCGCCGGCGCGGATGGCCTCCTGGGCGACGCGCTCGTCGTCGAGGCTGGTCAGCACCACCAGGGCCTTCTGTGGCGCCCGCCCCTTCAGCGCCACCACCGCCTGGATGCCCGAAGCATCCGGCAGGCCGAGGTCCACCAGCAGGCAGTCATAATCGTCGAACGGGGCAAGCGACAGCGCCTCGGCCAGCGTCGAGCGGCAAGAGACCTTCCAGGGAACCATCGCCTCGGCGAGTTTTATCTCGATGAGCCGCTGGTCACCTCGGTTGTCCTCGATTACGAGAAGTCTTATGGACAAGGATCCGGCGATCATGGAGAAAAAATGCAGCATCCCGACGGCATTGTAAACAATGCCCGACCGACGACTCGGTTTAATCGTCCTACTACGAATGTATCATTCAGATGAAGACGCCCACCACGGCGCCGGTCAGGCAACTGGACAGCGTACCCGAAAGGATAGCTTTCATCCCCAGGGCGACGATTTCGCCGCGTCGTCCGGGCGCCAGATGCCTCTCCGGGGCGGCGTGGGCGGGCGAGACGCCCGCGCTCCGGGATGCGCCCTATCCCCGCGGCTGCCGGGCCAGCCACTCGGTGACGGCGGGAACCATGGCCTTGCAGGTCAAGGCGAAGGACGTCATCAGCTTGTCCTTGTCATGGTTCATGTGCAGCAGGTTGTCGACCACCTTGCGCAGGATGTCCTTGGCGAAGCCGGGGAGCGACAACACCGGACCGGCGCGATCGCCGAACGCCGACTTCAGCGCGGTGACCAGCACCTCGGTCTTGTCCAGGTTGAGGCGCTGGATCTCTTCCAGGTTCTCGGCCGCGATGTAGCAGAGCATGTCGTTGTAGATTCTCGCCGCCGCCTTGTCCATGCCGGCGACCACGTTGAAGAACGCCTTGTCGCGGGCGAAGAAGGCCCAGGCGCTGTCGCCCAACAGCTTGCGATAGAACTCGTACATGTCCTTGTTCCACACCGCGATGCCGCCGATGGCCTGCGGCCGGGTGGCCAGGATCGAGCCGAAATCGCTGCCGGTGGTCGCCTTGACCTTCTTCAAGGCCTGCGGGTCGTAATGCGCCACCGCCTCGATGTTCTCGGCGGTCTGCAGGGCGACGATGTCGTCGGCGATTTCCATGATCTGCTGATAGGTCAGCAGGCGGCGGTAGGACTCCAGCAGCGGCAGCTGCCAGCCGAAGGCGATGTAGCGGGTCAGCTCGCGGACCTTGCGCTCCTCCACCGGATCGACCGCCTGGCGTTCCACCTGCTCGGTCTTCTTGACCAGGCCCAGGAAGCTGGATTTGGTCACCGTCTCGGTGACCGTCTCCATGGGCTTGTCCTGCTCGAACAACTTCTTGGCGCAGGTGCGCACCAGCAGCTGCTGGATCTGGTTGAGGCTGACGCCGCACACCAGGGGGGCGTCGTCGTCGCGCACCGGGCCGCCGGCCTTGCCGACCACGATGGCGTCCACCAGCTCGCGCTTGGCGATGAAGGTCTCGACGAAGGCGGTCAGAATCTGCGGATCGGCGATGAGCTGCTGGTAGGTGATCTCGGACGAGGCCGCCCCGGCGTCCTGGAAGACGGCCAGCACCCTCTTCAAGCCGTCGATGATCGCCTTCTTGGTGTCGTTGTCGATGTCCACCGGCGGCGGCAACGTTGGAACGGCCATGACCCCTGAACCCCAGTCCTCTTCGCCTACGAATTATTGGTTTACCCCGCCCGGGTGGGTTCGGCAAGCATTCCTGCCAAAAAGTGGCGGGCCTAGCCTAATGAGCCGAGGCCCGGATACATCCAGGTCAGCTCATGTTTGTTGTGGCACAGGTGCATCAGCGTCGATCCCGGCACCGCGGCGAAGCGCTTTGCGGTGGCATGATCGGTGTCGCCCTGGAACTTCAGCGTGCAGATGACGTTGCCCGCCATGCCGGCCTCCAGCCAGCGCTCCACCAGCCGCCACTGCCGTTCGGGGTAGCAGATGACGTCCGAGCACAGCCAGTCCACCCGCCCGACCTCGGCGGGATCGAGCGCGAAGGCGCTGCCTTGGCGCCACTCCACCCCGGGCATCGCCGCGACATGGGGGGCCAGCGGCGCCTTGTCCACCGCCACCACCCGCGCCCCGCCCGAGGCCAGCACCCAGGTCCAGCCGCCCGGGCTGGCGCCGAGATCGAGACAGCGCTCGCCGGGGCCGGGGCGGCGGCCCAGCAGGGTCAGCGCCTCCCACAGCTTGAGATAGGCCCGGTTGGGCGGTGCCGCCCGATCCTCGACGAACTGCACCGCGCCGTTGGGGAAGGGGCTGGAGCAGCACCGCGCTGCCAGCAGGGTATGCTCATCCAACAGGGTGAACGAACCCAGGGGCGCCGCCGGAGCCGGCTGCCCGAACACCTGCGGCTTGGCCGAAACCTTGGGCAGCTTGTCGGCGATCAGTTGGGTGCGGCGGAACAGGCCGGGCGCATAGGGCCACCAATTGCGCTGGATGCCCTTGAGGGCGCGGGCGGCCTCGCCGATGGAGGTCACCGGAATGCGCACCGGGTCGAGCCAGATATTGGCCGCCCATGCCGCCGGTTGCGGTGGCCCGGGGGCGAGAAAGAGGCGTCCATGGTTTTCCGTAACCTCACCCAGCTCGGCCGCCAGCTCGGCCTCGAACCCCTCGGCGGCGAGGTAGGCGGTGAAGGGCTCGCTCGGTGGCGTCAGGTCCTCAGACACGGACGGACATGGATGAACAGTCATCTGCGTTTACTTGCTTCATCCATGTCCGAATTAAACTCCGCCGTCATTCCCGCGAAAGCGGGAATCCACACTGCCGCCATCTCAATTGCCGTGGCCCATCGCGATGCCAGCCCCAGCATGGACCCCCGCCTTCGCGGGGGTGACGGTTGACCGGGGACGGGCGCCAGTTTTTCCGCTTAATACACCAACTCGTCTTCTTCGCGGCCCTCGGAGATGACGATCTGACCGGAGGCGGACAGTTCCTTGGCCATGGCGACGATGGCGTTCTGGGCCTGATCGACGTCGCGCAGGCGCACCGGCCCCAGGGCCTCCATGTCTTCG
>JACPDP010000013.1 GCA_016183945.1 Magnetospirillum sp. | reverse complement strand
GGCAGCGACAGGTCGACCGAGACGCCCTGCACCCCCAGTTCGGTCAGGGCCTCGCCGGCCAGCGCCACCACCTCGGCGTCGGCGGCGGCGGAATCGCTGCCGATCAGCTCGATGCCGGCCTGGGCGAACTGGCGCTCGGGACGCAGCTGGCTGCCCTTGACCCGCAGCACCTGCCCGGCATAGGACAGGCGCAATGGCCGGGGCAGGGTGCCGAGGCGGGTGGTGGCGATGCGGGCCACCTGCGGGGTGATATCGGCGCGCACCCCCATCATCTTTTGCGACAGCGGATCCATGACCCGGAAGGTCTGGCCTGCGGTGGCCGAGCCGGCACCCTCCAGCAGGCTGTCCTCGAACTCGATCAGCGGCGGCTTGACGCGCTCGTAGCCTTGCCCGTCGAAGTGGCGCAGCAACCGGTCCACCACCGCCGCCTCATGGGCGGCGTCGGGCGGCAGGATGTCGCGCAGGCCGGCGGGCAGCAGCGCCCGGTTGGCGGGTTCGGTCATCGGTCACCTGGATGGGGACGGGCCGTTCCCGTCCGCTTCGCTTGAGCAATGGCCGATGTACCGCGTTTGCCCGAACACGGCAAATACAAATGACGCCGCGGCGGCGGAAGGTGGGGCAAGGACCTTCTTTCGTATAAGGGCTCCATGCTTCAAAGAGGGGTACCCCTCGGCCGCTGCGACAACAGCTGTCGGCGCACGGCGGTCGCTGCAAGGTCGGCCTGGCCGTTCATGACGGCGTCGGTAACCTCGCTGCAGTAGGGGTAGCCGTCCGGTTGGGCCGTGCATTCGGCCGGTGCCAGCATTCGCCAGACCAGCACGAGCCGACGCAGCGTGTCCTCGGTCACACACGTCAGCCGCTCGTTGTGGACGCCGGCACGGATCAGTCGCGCCGCCGCGGTGGCCTCGGTGCAGGTTCTCAACCGCGCCCGCTCGTCCCCCTCCATGCGCTCGGCCGCAACCCGGACGCACAGGCATTCCAATTCCACCAGTGCGTCGAACAAGTCGGCCAGTCCGGCAAAATCGGGAGCGGCGACCCGCGATCCCTTGTGCGGTTCGTAGTTCGCCAGCCCGATGGCGCCGAGATAGCGAAGCGCCTCGCGCACCGGCGTGCGCGACACCTTGAGTCGCTTCGCCAGTTCGGTTTCGTCAAGTCTGGTCCCGGGGGGGAGTATCCCTGCCAGAATCTGCTCAACCAGCAAATCCCGGACTTTCTCAGCCTTCGACGAGTTGGCCATAGACAACGTACCTCGCAGACTCAGGCGAGCGTCATTATACAGCTAAAATCCCCTAAAGGTAGCCATTCCGGAATTCACTCTGCATCGGCCTTACCGCAGGCACCGGAGCAATCTTTAATCGGAGCCTTGGCGACAGATATCGGCGAGCCGGCGCGCCAACTCGGCGACGACCGGCTCCCAGCCGGTTTCGAAGCCGCGGCGGAACAGTCGTAGCGACGGGTACCACGGTGTGGCGTCACCCCCCATGCGCCAGCCGAAGTCGGGCACCGGCGGCAGCAGCACCCACACCGGCTTGCCCATGGCGCCGGCGACGTGCACCACGGCGGTGTCCACCGAGATGATGAGGTCCATGGCCGCCACCACCTGGGCGGTATCGGCAAAGTCGGCGCACAGGTCGGCGACCTCGGCGATGGCGCCGGCCGGCGGGCGGCCCAGCCGCCCGGCCACGGCACCGCGCTGCAGGCTGAAGAAGCTGACGCCGGGCACCGCCAGCAGTGGTGCCAGCAGGCGTGCCGGGATCGACCGATTCCAGTCGTCGCCGTGGGTCGGCCGTCCCGCCCAGGCGATGCCCACCTTGAAGCCTGCGGCTTCGGGCAGCCGGATGCCGGCTCCCGCCGGTACCGATAGATAAGGCACGCCGCCGGGGATGGTGTCGGCCCCGCCATCGGTGCCGAACATGCCGGCCAGCGACATCAGCGTCAGCCCACCGTCGAAGGCGGGCACCGGCGCGGTCTCGGGCACCACCTCGTCGAGCCACGGCACGGTGCGCATCAGCCGCACCAGCTCGGGCTGGCAGGCCAGGATGACGCGGCCGACCCGCGCGCGCGCCAGCCGGGCATAGCGGGCAAACTGCACGGTGTCGCCATAGCCTTGCTCGGCCTGCAGCAGCAGAGTGCCGTTGGGCATGGCCTCGCCGCGCCACGGCCGGTCACGCAGGTAGGGCGGGAAGTTGGCGTGGTCGCGCCAGCGCCACTCGTACTCCTCCCAGCCCTCGCGGAACTTGCCGGCCAGCAGCAGGGTGAGGGCGAGGTTGGTATGGAAACGCGCCACGTTGGGCGACAAGGCGATGGCGCGGCGGTAGGCTGCCTCGGACTCCTCCAGCCGGCCCAGGCGGTGCAAGGAGTTGCCCAGATTGCTCCAGGTGGTGCCGTTATTGGCCGCGCCCAAGGCCAGCGCGCGGCGGTGGCAGTGCTCGGCCTCGCGGGCCAAGCTCATGGACAGCAGCACATTGCCGAGGTTGTCCTGCACCGAAGCCGACTCGGGCAGCAGCAGGGCGGCGGTGCGCAATGCCGCCACGCTTTCGTCGCGCCGCCCCAGGCTGTCCAGCGCCACCCCCAGGTTGTTGAGCAGGTCGCCCAAACCGGACTCGCCGGCGGCGACGCCGCGATAGGCGGCAATGGCGTCGTCATGGCGGCCCAGCTTCATGGCCAGCGCCGCCAGGGCGGTATGCGGACGCGGATCGCGCGGCGCCAACGCTGCGGCCCGCTGCAGCGGCTGCCGCGCCTCCTCGGTCCGACCGGCCGACAGGCGCGCCAGCCCCAGGCGAAGATGCGCTTCGTGGTCGTCGGGACGAGCGGCCGCCGCTGCCTCCAGCGCCGCCTCATCCGCCCGAACCGGCGGACGGGAGCTTTTTGTCACTGTCGATCCTCGCTCGTAATCGATTTATTAACCCCTTGACACCCAAATACGGTGGGTTGGGACCACAATCAAACACCAACCGCTGTTCAGGGTCATACATTCAGTGTATATCAAGGCGGCGAGGTAGGGGAAAACCAGAGTGAGGTTAAGGGGAATGTCGCGGGCAGCCCCCCGAAGGGGAGTGGGAGGAGTGGCGTCGTGCGCTCTGGCACTCGTCCTCGCCGCCACCGGCGTCGTCGCGGAGACCTTGACCGACGAACTCACCTCGCTGGTTCAGAACCACCCCAACATCCGCTCCAAGGCCAAGACGGTCAGTTCGTTCGGAGAAGCCGAGCGGGCGGCGCGGTCCGGCTATTTGCCCACCGCCACGATCAGCGGCGATACCGGCCCGGAATATGTCGATAGCCCCGCCCGCCGCTCGACCGAAGGCCGCGCCTTCTACAAGGGCCGCGAGAGCGCCACCCTCCAGGTGACGCAGAAACTGTTCGACGGCTACAACACGGATTCCCAGGTCGACACCACCAGGGCGCAGCAGGACAGCGCCGAGGCCGACCTGCGCGCCACGCGCCAAGCGGCCCTCAGCGAAGGCATCACCGCCTACATCGAAGTCATGAAGCAGACCCGGCTGATCGCGCTGGCGCGCGAGAACGAGCGCAAGGTCCAGGAACAGTTGAGCCTGGAGGACGAGCGGGTCCGCAAGGGGTCGGGCATGGCTTCCGACGTGCTGGCCGCCAAGCAGCGCCTGCAGATCGCCAAGGAGCGCCGCGTCAACTACGAGGGCGAGTTCGAGACCTCGTCATCCAAATACAATCAGGTGTTCGGTCATTCCCCCGACGTCGCCGCCATGGTCGAACCGCCGCTGCCGATGGATCTCATTCCGACTACGTTGGAGGAGGTCCTGACCATCGCGCAGAAGGAAAACCCCACCATCGACAACGCGTCGCGCAAGATCGCCATCAACCAGGCCAAGATCCGCACCAGCGAGGCCGGCTATTACCCGACGCTCGATCTGGTGGGCAAGTCCGACTACGAAAACGACAAGAACGCCACCATCGGCGTACGCCGCGACTGGTCTGTGCTGTTGCAGGCGAAGTGGGAACTGTTCTCGGGTTTCAAGACCGAGGCCCAGGTCGCCCAGGCCACCTGGGACCACTCCGCCAGCAAGGACGACCATCTGCAAACCTCGCGCAAGACGCTGGAGCAGGCCCGCACAGCCTGGCACAAATTGCAGACCGCCAAGCAGCGCATCGGCCTGCTGGAGAACGCCGCCAACATCGCCGAGGAAGTGTTCGAGGCGGTGAAGAAGAAGCGCGAGGCCGGCAAGGCCACCGTCCAGGACGTGCTGGACGAGGAAACCCGCACCAACGACGCCCGCATCAACTACACCATCGCCTATTACGACCGTTACCAGCCCGCCTTCGACCTGCTGGTCGCCATGGGGCGACTGGAGGTGGAGAATATGCTGAGGGCCAAGCCGGCCGCCGCCAATCCAGCCATGATGCCGGCGCTGACCGCGATCCGCACCGTACCCGCGGCCGCCGAAATTGCCCCGGCCCCGCGGTCGCCGGCTCCGGCGGCCCGCACAGCCTCACCCGAGCCGCCGCTGCCGCGCCTGATGGCTGCCCCCTCCTGGTCGGCACCGGCCCGGACGCCGGAGGTCTCCCCTGGCCAGTTGCCCGACACCTCGCCCAACGCCATGACCGAGCAGATCAAGACGCTGATGAGGCCGGTGACGTCCGAGCCCGCCTATCCGGCGGCACCCGAGGCGGCGCCCGTCGAGGCGGCTCCGACACCGGCCCTGCCGGATGGCTCGCCCAACGCCATGGTGCAGCGCATCGGCGTCCTGATGGACGAGTCGGGACACTCCAGCATCATCCGGCGCTGAGGGCGTCACCGCCCGTGAGGAACATAAGGCGGGTCACCTCCGCTTGCGCGTGGGCGGCGGGAACCAGTCGAGCCGATCGGCGGTGCCGAACACCGCCTCGCCCCGCCACCAGCGATCCGCGGCGTCGGCAACGTCGATCACCGCCCGCAATGCCGGCATGAATTCGACGCCCGGACAGTCGCGGCCCGCCGACCACAGGCTGTGGGCCAGGCCGTGCAGGGCGCCCTCGAAGATCTCCATCGGCGCCGCCTGGTGGTGTGCGGACGGCGGCGGTCCGGCGATCGGCACCTCCACCCGGGCGTAGGCCTTCATGCAGTAGCGGACATCGAGGTTATAGAGGCTGCGGCATTTGAGCGGCCGCACGTCGTAGATGCCGCAGGCTCCACCCTCAAGGAAGGCACAGGGGCCTCCCGGCTGCCAGGCGGCCAGCTTTTCGGCGGCCGCGGCGCCCCGCAGGCGCTCGGCAATGGCCAGGATCTCGACGGCCGCCGCCCCCACCCGCTGGTGGCAGCACCAGCCGCAGCCCTTGCGGCAGGCGGCGGGGGCGGTCCCCAGGGTGAAGGCCGGCGTGGCGCGGACCTGCGCCCACAGAGCCTCGGCGCCGGCGGTCGCCTCGGCCACGGCGGCGAGCACCGCGGCGGGTCCCTTGGCACCGGTCAGGGCGGCGCCCATGAGAGCACTGGCCGACTCAAAGGCGGCGTCCTTGAGGGGGGAACCCTCACGGGAGGCACGCGGGCGGGCCAGCGTGCCCAAAACATCGTCGGCGGAGAACGTCGAGCTCATGGCGGCGGAGAATAGCGCGATCCGGCCAGCATGTCTGCCAGCTTCGGAGCCAGAATCTCGGCGACCATCGCGGCGCCGTCGGCGTTGAAGTGGCCGCCGCACTGGTCCTTGCCGTCGAGAATGTCGCAAAAGGGGCGTCCGCCCAGCAGGTGCGCCAGGGGCTGGTGCAGGTCGGCATGGGGGATGCCCAGCGCCGCGAGATCGTCGAGCAGCGGTTGGGTGGCCAGCCCCTTGCCCTGCTCGAACACCCGCTGCGAGCCGATGGTGGGGAACACCACCACCAACGGCGCGGCCCCCCTGGCCGCTGCCTCGGCGGCGAAGCGCCCGATCAGTGCCCGCATCAGGGGGCGGGCACCCGAGGGGTGGGTCTCGTCGAGGAACGCCGCCCAACTGACCCGCCCGGCAAGGTAGTTGGTGACACGGGCGCCGGTCAGCACCCGCAGCGCCGTCCGCAGATGGGGAAAGCCGATGCGGGCCGGGCCGTCGGCGCTATCGGGCAGGAACGTTTCGTGGTCCAGGCAGTCTTCCGGCCGGCGGCTGCAGGTCTGGTACCGGGGCCAGTCGAACTGCGGGGTCGGCACCAGGTGCAACTGGCCGCCCTCCAGCACGAAGCGGGGCTTGAAGCTGTATTCGCCGCTGGCGGCTATGAGATATTGCCAGCGGTTGAGGCTGCGCAGGATGTCCTCGGGCCAGATAGCCAGCACCGCGATGCGCGGCCGTTCTTGGCCGTTGCCGAGAAAGCGCAGCACCGCCTGGTCGACGGCGTAGCCGGGCTCGCCCCAATTGGCCACCCGGCAGCCCAGGCGGAGGGACAGTTGGTTGACCCAGGTCTCTGTCGGCGCCAGACCCACCCCGAAGGCGAAGGAATCGCCGTAGACCGAGGCGCACTCGCCGCCGGGCTTGGGGAAGGCCGGCACCAGCCGCCCCCCCGCTTCGTCGAAATCCGCCCCTCGGCCGGCCCAGCCCAGATCCGTCCGGTTGCCGTGCAGAAGATAGTTTTCGTAGGTGGCACGCGGCGTGTTGGGAACGCGGTAGAACAGGTAGGGCGCGCGCGCCTCCACCATGGCGACAGCCGCCCAGGCGGCCAGCTCGGCGCCGGCCACGGCCAGCACGCCGGCCAGTACCCATGCTCCAAAGGTCCGCATCCGCTCTCGCCCGGTCATCACGGGCCGCAGTGTGGCAACGCCGCTCCGCCTGTCAAGCAAAGTCCTTGCGGCAATGGGGGAGGAACCGCTTGCCTGTCGGGGCGCCCGCTCATACACTCCGCCCGGGCCACGATCCCCCAACGGGTCGCGTCCCTTCTGCGAGGGAGGGTTACCGCTTATGACTGATCTGCCGCGGCCGGCTATCAAGCCCGCCAATCCCAATTTTTCCTCCGGTCCCTGTGCCAAGCGTCCCGGTTGGACGGTCGAGGCGCTCAAGGGCACGCCCGTCGGGCGCTCCCACCGCGCCAAGATCGGCAAGGCCCGCCTTGAGGAGGTCATCAACCGCTCGCGTGCCGTGCTGGGTATCCCGGCCGACTACCGCATCGGCATCGTGCCGGCGTCCGACACCGGCGCCGTCGAGATGGCGTTGTGGTCGCTGCTCGGCGCTCGTGGCGTCGACGCCTTGTGCTGGGAAAGCTTCGGCGAGGGCTGGGTGACCGACATCACCAAGCAGCTCAAGCTGGAAGACGTGCGCGTCTTCAAGGGTGCCTACGGCGAGCTGCCCGATCTTGCCCAGGTCGACACCGACCGCGACGTGGTGTTCACCTGGAACGGCACCACCTCGGGCGTGCGGGTTCCCAACGGCGACTGGATCAAGCCCGATCGCCAGGGCCTGACCATCTGCGACGCCACCTCGGCGGTGTTCGCCATGAACATGCCGTGGGACAAGCTCGACGTCGTCACCTGGTCCTGGCAGAAGGTGCTGGGCGGCGAGGGCGGCCACGGCATGCTGGTATTGTCGCCGCGCGCCGTCGAGCGCCTGGAAAGCTACAAGCCGGCGTGGCCGATGCCCAAGATCTTCCGCATGACCAAGGGTGGCAAGCTGATCGAGGGCATCTTCAAGGGCGAGACCATCAACACGCCCTCGATGATCGCCGTCGAAGATCAGGTCGATGCCCTGGCATGGGCCGAAAAGACCGGCGGGCTGGAAGGCCTGATCGGCCGCTCCGAGGCCAATGCCGCGGCGCTCGACAAGTGGGTTTCCAAGTCCGATTGGGCCGCCTACCTGGCCAAGGGCGCCGCGATCCGCTCGTGCACCTCCATCTGCCTGGTGGTCAAGGCCCCCTTCTTCGCCAAGCTGTCGGCCGACGATCAGGCCGCCGCCGCCAAGAAGATCGTCACGATCCTCGACAAGGAAGGGGTCGCCTTCGACATCGGCGCCTACCGCGATGCCCCTTCGGGTCTGCGCATCTGGGGCGGCGCCACCGTCGAGGCCTCCGACATCGAAAAGCTCACGCCTTGGTTGGACTGGGCCTTCGCCCAGGTCAAGGCCGAGTTCGAGCCGAAGGTCGCCTAACCAAAATCATCGGGCGCCGCTCCGGATCGAGCGGCGCCCGAACTCCATTCCGGGGGAATTCCGCACATGCCCAAGGTTCTGATCAGCGACAAGCTGAGCCCCGCCGCCGTCCAGATTTTCAAGGACCGCGGCATCGAGACCGACGTCAAGGTCGGCCTCACGCCCGATGAGCTCAAGGCCATCGTCGGCAACTACGACGGCCTCGCCATCCGCTCCAACACCAAGGTCACCGCCGACGTGCTGGCCGCCGCCGCCAAGCTGAAGGTGGTCGGCCGCGCCGGCATCGGCGTCGACAACGTCGACGTGCCCGCCGCCACCGCGCGCGGCATCGTGGTGATGAACACGCCGTTCGGCAATTCCATCACCACCGCCGAGCACGCCATCGCCCTGATGTTCGCCCTGGCCCGCGATATTCCGCAGGCCAATGCCTCGACCCACGCCGGCAAGTGGGAGAAGTCGAAGTTCATGGGCATCGAGCTGACCGGCAAGGTGCTGGGCATCGTCGGCTGCGGCAATATCGGCGCCATCGTCGCCGACCGCGCCATGGGCCTCAAGATGCGCGTCATTGCCTATGATCCCTTCCTGTCGGCCGAGCGCGCCAAGGACCTGGGCATCGAGAAGGTCGAGCTGGACGAGTTGTTCCCGCGCGCCGACTTCATCACCCTGCACACGCCCTTGACCGACGCCACCCGCAACATCATCGACGCCAAGGCGATGGCCAAGATGAAGAAGGGCGTCCGCATCATCAACTGCGCCCGCGGCGGCCTGGTGGTCGAGGAAGACCTCAAGGCGGCCATCGAGTCCGGCCAGGTTGCCGGCGCCGCGCTGGACGTCTTCAAGGTCGAGCCGGCCAAGGAGAACGGCCTGTTCAACATGGACAAGATGGTGTGCACGCCGCATCTGGGCGCCTCCACCTCCGAGGCGCAGGAGAATGTCGCGCTCCAAGTGGCGGAGCAGATGGCCGACTACCTGCTGAGCGGCGCCGTGACCAATGCGCTCAACATGCCGTCGGTGTCGTCCGAGGACGCCCCCAAGCTGCGGCCCTACATGAGGCTCGCCGGCCAGCTCGGCAGCTTCGCCGGCCAGCTCACCGAGAACGCGCTGTCGGCGGTCAAGATCGAGTATCTCGGCCACGTCGCCAGCCTCAACACCCGGCCGCTGACCGCCATCATCCTCGAAGGCCTGCTGAAGCCCATGGTCGAGGCGGTCAACATGGTCAACGCCCCGGTGCTGGCCAAGGAGCGCAACATCGGCGTTTCCGAGGTCAAGAACGAGGGCGAGGGCGACTACCACACCATGATCCGGCTGACGGTGACCACCGATGCGCGCGAGCGTTCGGTGGCCGGCACCCTGTTCGGCGGCGACAAGCCCCGCCTCGTCGAGGTCAAGGGCATCTCCATCGAAGCCGAACTCGGCCCCAACATGCTGTTCGTCACCAACCAGGACAAGCCGGGCTTCATCGGTGCCCTGGGCAGCCTGCTCGGCCAGCACGGCGTCTATATCGCCCCCTTCCATCTCGGCCGTGCCGAGCCGGGCGGCGACGCCATCCTGCTGACCCAGGTGGACGAGCCCCTGTCCGACGAGCTCATCGCCAAGGTGCGCGCGCTGCCCCAGGTGGTGCAGGCCAAGAGCCTGCGGTTCTGACCGAACGGGGGAGGTCCCCGCTTTAATTGCATGCCAGACCCGCGGGATGATTTCCCGCGGGTCTTTCTTTACCGCGTATAGTGGCAGTGGTGGGAATATGGCTTTCAGGTGCCCTTCAACAGGGCCGGAGGCGGCGATGTTGTGGCTGTTCTCGTTGTTCGAGGCGCGGCGTCAGACATCTCAACCCGATCATAATCCGCTGCGCTCCCTGCCGCGCGACGACCTCATCCTGTGCGGGATGTTCAAGTCGACGACGGAGATCGACATGCCGGTCGGCCGTCGCATCAACGACATGGCCCACCGCCTCGAGGCCCTGGCGCGTCAAGGGGCCGAGGTCGACGCCTGCGGGCGGCCGCTGAAGGAGCCGGCGAAGGAGCGGTGAGGGGGGCTCCCCGCCAATCGGCGCCTCACTCTTCCGCCGGGACCGGGCGCTTGTTGGAATTGTCATCCACCGCCACGTAGGTGAAGGTGGCGCTGGTCACCTTGACGAGGTGGTCGCTGCCGCCGTGGCGGCGCACCCAGGCCTCGACCCGCACCGCGATCGAGGTGCGGCCGGTTTTCGAAATCTCGGTGTAGCAGCTGACCTCGTCGCCGACGAATACCGGCTGGTGGAACTCCATGGCCTCGACCGCCACGGTGGCGACCCGGCCCAGGGCACGGCGATAGGCGTGGGTGCCGCCGGCCAGGTCCATCTGGCTCATCAGCCAGCCGCCGAAGATGTGGCCGAACGGGTTGGTATCGGCCGGCATGGCGATGGCGCGTGTCGACAGCCGCCCCTTGGGCGCCGTGGCGATCTCGATGCTTTGCCCTTCAGCCATGGAAATGCATCCTTTTACAATATCTTGTAGCTTTCGCGCCCGAGGCTACCGCATCCGCTTGCGCGCCGCCACCGCCTTCCTATAATGCCCGCCATGTCAGACCTGTTCCAGCAACTCGCCCCCAAATCCACCGAATACTCCGCCAAGGACATCGAGGTCCTGGAGGGGCTGGAGCCCGTGCGGCGCCGCCCCGGCATGTATATCGGCGGCACCGACGATCGCGCCTTGCACCATCTGGTGGCCGAGGTGCTCGACAACGCCATGGACGAGGCGGTGGCCGGCCACGCCAGCTGGATCGAGCTGGAACTGGCCGCCGACGGCACCGCCACCATCCGCGACAACGGCCGCGGCGTCCCGGTCGACCCGCACCCCAAATATCCCGACAAGAGCGCCCTCGAGGTGATCCTCACCACGCTGCACTCGGGCGGTAAATTCGGCGGCGACGCCTACAAGGTGTCGGGCGGCCTGCACGGCGTCGGCGTCTCGGTGGTCAACGCCCTGTCCGACGCCCTGACCGTCGAGGTGGCGCGCGACCGCAAGCTCTACCGCCAGCAGTATTCGCGCGGCCGCCCGCTGGGGCCGCTGGTCGAGGTGGGCGCGGTGCAGAACCGGCGCGGCACCGTGGTGGCCTTCCATCCCGACCCCGAGATCTTCGGCGAGCGCGCCCACTTGCGCCCCGGGCCGCTCTATCGCATGGCGCGCTCCAAGGCCTACCTGTTCCGCGGCGTGCAGATCCGCTGGAAGTGCGATCCCGCCCTGGTGCACGAGGGCGACGAAATTCCGGCCGAGGACACGCTGCATTTCCCCGGTGGCCTCACCGACTTCCTCAAGGCGGTGCTGAAGGACCGCCCGCTGCTGACCCGCGACGTCTTCAACGGCACCGCGCCGTTGTCCGACGACATGGGCCAGCTGGAATGGGCGGTGGCTTGGCCCGACGATGACGACGACGGCTTCGTCAACACCTACTGCAACACCGTGCCCACCCCCGAGGGCGGCACCCATGAACAGGGCTTCCGCACCGCGCTGACCCGCGGCCTGCGCTCTTACGGCGAACTGGCCAACAACAAGAAGGCGGGGCAGATCACCGCCGAGGACGTCATGGGCGGTGCCTGCGTCCTGGTCTCGCTGTTCATCCGCGACCCGCAGTTTCAGGGCCAGACCAAGGAGAAGCTGTCCAGCCCCGAGGCGGCGCGCCTGGTGGACAACGCGGTCAAGGATCACTTCGACCACTGGTTGTCGGGTGACCCGGAATCGGCCAAGGCTCTGCTCGCCCGCCTGATCGACAAGGCCGAGGACCGTGCCCGGCGCCGCTTGGCCAAGGAGATGAACCGCAAGACGCCGACCAAGCGGCTGCGGCTGCCCGGCAAGCTGGCCGACTGTTCCCGCTCGGTCAATGTCGGCACCGAATTGTTCCTGGTCGAGGGCGATTCGGCCGGCGGCTCGGCCAAGCAGGGCCGCAACCGCGAGACCCAGGCCATCCTGCCGTTGCGCGGCAAGATCCTCAACGTCGCCTCGGCCTCCATGGACAAGATGAAAGGCAACCAGGAGCTCAAGGACCTGATGGAGGCGCTGGGCTGCGGCGTGCGCGACAATTACGAGGATGACAAGCTGCGCTACGAGCGGATCATCATCATGACCGATGCCGACGTGGACGGCGCCCACATCGCCAGCCTGCTGATGACCTTCTTCTACCAGGAAATGCCCGACCTCATCCGCAACGGCCACCTGTTCCTCGCCATGCCGCCGCTGTATCGGCTGGCGCACGGGCAGACGGTGCGGTACGCCCGCGACGACGCCCACAAGGACGAGCTGATGACGACGCTGTTCGCCGGCAAGAAGAACATCGAGATCAGCCGCTTCAAGGGCCTGGGCGAGATGCCGCCGGCCCAGCTCAAGGAAACCACCATGGCGCCGGCCAAGCGCACGCTTCTCAAGGTGACCATCCCCTCGGGCCGCACCGAGGAGGACCACGAGGAGGCCAAGGAGGTCGCCCGCCTGGTGGAAAGCCTGATGGGCAAGAAGCCGGAGCTGCGCTTCCAGTTCATCCAGGAGCGGGCGAAATTCGCCAGGGATCTGGATGTGTAGTCTGTGATTGAGGTCACTCGCCCAGGCAGGCGTCAGCGCAGGTGACGCATGCCTGCGCGCCGTCGTAGCGCGGCTCTGTGCGGCGGATCAGCGCGTCGTTGGTGTTGGGCGCGCGCTCTTATCGGATGTTTACAAAACTTTACCGGTCCGACATCGGCGGGTTACCGCCGGGTGTTCTAATAGGGCGTGGGGATCGAGGAGGTGTACCATGCCCGCCATCCACACTTACCCGGATCGGTTCTGGCGCTCCCGTACGGGTATCGCCCTACTGGTGTTCCTGGGGTTCGCTGGGGTTCTGCTCGTTACCGAGCATTGGGCTCACTTGGCAGGTGTCCTGCCTCTGTTGCTGCCGCTGCTGATCTGCGGCTTGATGCACCTGTTCATGCACCATGGCCACGGCCATGGCGGCCATGACCATCGTGACGCCAAAAGGGAGTGACGGTCATGACCGAATTCGCTTTCGGCTACCGACTTTCGAACGTGGCTCGACTGCTTTTCCCGTTGCTGATCCTCGGCAGTTTGAGCGCACCGGCTTGGTCGCGGCATGGCATGCAGCATGAGACGGTGGATGGGTTGGAGGTCTATATCGGCCTTCTCCCTGCCCCGATGATCGAACGGTTCCCGAAGGGCAGTGCCGAGGAACGGATGCATGGCGGCACCTCGGGACGGGAGCGGCGCTACCATCTGGTGGCAGCGATCTTCGACAGCGCCACGGGACAGCGGATCGAGCGGGCCGACGTCAGGGCGACGTTGACCCCGCTGGGCCTCGGCAGCACGGACAAGCACCTCGAACCCATGACGATCCAGGGTGCGGCCAGCTACGGCCAATACTTCGATCTCTCCACGAACGGTCAATATGCAGTGTCCGTGACTGTCAGGCGCGCCCATCAGGCGCCGCCGGTGGTCGCGGAATTCAAGCTCTCCGTCCAATAGGAGGCCATCATGTCCGGTGATGTTCCCGCCTACGGCCTGTGGTTGCTGGTTGCCGTGAATTCGGCGCTGTTCATCCTGTTCGCCTTCAGCTTCACCAAGCCGCAGAGCAAGCGGGACTGGCGCTCGTTCGGGGCCTTCTCGGCCTTCGTCGTCGCGCTGTTCACCGAGATGTATGGGTTCCCGCTGACCATCTACCTGTTGTCCGGCTGGCTGGGCAGCCGGTATCCGGCGCTCGATCCGTTCAGTCATGAGGCGGGCCATCTGTGGTCCACGCTGCTCGGGCTCAAGGGCGATCCGCACGTCAACCTCCTGCATATCGCCAGCAACCTGTTGATCCTCGGCGGCTTCGTCCTGGTCGCCAAGGCCTGGCATGTCCTGCACGCCGCCCAGGTGAAGGGCGAATTGGCGACCACCGGCCCCTACGCCGTCGTGCGCCACCCCCAATACGTCGGCTTCGTCGCGGTGCTGGTCGGCTTCCTGCTCCAGTGGCCGACGCTGCTGACGCTGCTGATGTTCCCGGTCCTGGTGGCGATGTACGTTCGCCTCGCCCGCATCGAGGAGCGCGACGCCCTGCGGCAGTTCCCGGTCCGCTACGCCGACTATGCCGCACACGTGCCCGCCGTCCTTCCCCACATCGGTAGCGGCGGGAACGCCCCTCCGGTTCATAGATAGTCGGCCATTCCGAGGAGGATGCCATGGCGACCCTCCATGCTCACGGCCACGACCACGGCGGCCATCACCACCCCTCGGGAAGCCGAGGCGCCTCCGCCCTTGATCCAGTGCCCCACCCGGAGGCGACCGCCAAGGATGAGGGCGTGATCTACACCTGTCCCATGCACCCGCAGATCCGCCGGAACGCGCCAGGCGGCTGCCCCATCTGCGGCATGGCGCTGGAGCCGGAAACGGCGACTGCCGAAACCGGCCCCGGCCCTGAACTGATCGACTTCACCCGCCGGTTCTGGATCGGTACGGCGCTCACCATCCCGCTGGTCCTGTACGAAATGGGAGCCCACCTCCCGGGCCTGAGCCTGCACGATTTCATCTCCCCGGCCATCGCGCTCTGGTTTCAACTGGCCGTGGCGACGCCGGTCGTGCTGTGGGCTGGATGGCCGTTGCTCAAGCGCGGCTGGTTGTCCTTGGTGCGGCGCAAGCTCAACATGTTCTCGCTGATCGCCCTGGGCACCATGACCGCCTACCTGTTCAGCCTGGTCGGCACCCTGGCGCCCGGCATCTTCCCTGCCGGTTTCCGTACCTCCGACGGCATCGTCGCGGTCTACTACGAGGCGGCGGCGGTGATCACCGTGCTGGTGCTGCTCGGCCAGGTGCTGGAGTTGCGCGCCCGCGAGCAGACCGGCGGTGCTATTCGCGCCCTGCTGAACCTCGCTCCCAAGACCGCGCGGCGTATTCGATCCGATGGTGAGGACGAGGAGGTCCCGCTGTCGGACGTCCAGGTCGGCGACCGCCTGCGGGTGCGGCCGGGTGATGGCGTGCCGGTCGACGGCGAGGTCCTGGAGGGCCGCAGTGCCGTGGACGAATCGATGGTGACGGGCGAGTCGATGCCGGTGGAAAAGGAACCGGGAGCCAGGCTGATCGGCGGAACGGTGAACTCGGCCGGCGCCTTGATCATGCGGGCCGAGAAGGTCGGCTCCGACACCATGCTGGCCCGCATCGTCCGGATGGTCGCCGAAGCCCAGCGCAGCCGCGCTCCCATTCAGCGGTTGGCGGACGAGGTGTCGGCCTGGTTCGTCCCGGCGGTGGTCGCCATCGCGGCGGTCAGCTTCGGCGCCTGGTCAATTTGGGGACCTGAACCTGCGATGGCCTATGGACTGATCGTGGCGGTGTCGGTGCTGATCATTGCCTGCCCGTGCGCGCTGGGGCTGGCCACGCCGATGTCGATCATGGTCGGTGTCGGCAAGGGGGCGACCGAGGGCGTGTTGATCAAGAACGCCGAGGCCCTGGAGCGCTTGGAGAAGGTCGATACCATCGTCGTCGACAAGACCGGCACCCTGACCGAGGGCAAGCCCAAGGTGACGGCGGTCCTCACCCGACCGGGTATCGATGAGGCGAGCGTGCTGGCCGCCGCCGCCCTGGAGCGCTCCAGCGAACATCCGCTGGCCGCCGCCATCGTCGCCTCGGCCAAGGAGCGGGGCCTCACCATCGAGGAGGCCGCCGACTTCCGGTCGGTCACCGGCAAGGGCGTGACCGGCCGGGTTGGTGGGCAACGGGTCGCCCTCGGCAATGCCGCGCTGATGGCGGACCTCGGCATCGACCTTGGCGACCTTCAGAACCGGGCGGACCAGCTTCGCCGCGAGGGCGCCACCGCCCTGTTCGCTGCCATCGGCGGCGCGGCAGCCGGTGTCATCGCCATCGCCGATCCGATCAAGGCCAGCACGCCCACGGCGCTCGACGCCCTACGCAATGAGGGCGTCCACATCGTCATGCTCACGGGCGACAACCGGACCACCGCCCTGGCGGTGGCGGGCAAGCTGGGGATCGACGATGTCGAGGCCGAAGTGCTGCCCGAGCACAAGCATCGAGTGGTCCGGCGCTTACGCGCCGAAGGCCGCGTGGTGGCGATGGCGGGCGACGGCGTCAACGACGCCCCGGCTCTGGCCGAGGCGGACGTGGGCATCGCCATGGGCACGGGCACCGAGGTGGCGATCCAGAGCGCCGGTGTCACGCTGGTCAAGGGCGACCTGGCCGGGATCGCCCGGGCACGCGCCTTAGGCCGGGCGACGATGCGCAACATCCGCCAGAACCTGGTCCTCGCCTTCGCCTACAACGCGGCGGGCATCCCGATTGCGGCGGGGGTGCTGTACCCCGCCTTCGGCTGGCTGCTGAGCCCGATCGTCGCCGCTGCGGCGATGGCTCTGAGTTCGGTTTCTGTGGTCGGCAATGCGCTGCGGCTCCGCCATCTGCGGCTGGCCCGGCGTTGACAATTCGTGAAGAGGAGGCGGTCATGACGACCACGAACCATGGGATGGCTGACTCGGCCACGATGACCCGGCAAATTTCCCTGGTCGCGCCCGCCGACGAGCCGCAGGTCGCGCTGCTGGCCAAGGGGGAAGGCGTCCTTTCTGTGGAGCCGAGCGCAAACCGGAAGACGCTGCGGATCACCTACGACGTCCGGCGGACCGGCATGGCGGCCCTGGAGCGGCTGGCGGTGACAGCGGGGCTGAAACCGTCCAACTCCCTGTTCGCCCGTATGGCTCGCGCCTGGGGAGCCTTCCAGGACGAGAACCTGCGCCAGAGTGCCCGCATCGTCCACAAGTGCTGCAGCGCGCCTCCGCCCCCATAGGGTGTTGGCGGGCAGCCGGTCCGAGGCTGTTACGAAAATTTACAATCGGCGGCGCACGCCATTTACAGGATTATGTCGGAATACCTCTCGATATCGTGTCGAGGGTCCCAACCAATGTTCGAACGCCGCTCCGTCCTCCCGCTGCTTCTGGCCGTCCTGATCGCGGTGACGCCAACCGTCGCATTGGCCCACGGCGGCGAAGATCACGGTGCGCCG
This sequence comes from Magnetospirillum sp., assembly GCA_016183945.1. Next base: position 19,002 of record JACPDP010000013.1, on the reverse strand, counting down.
CCCGCCGCCGCGACGGTGCCCAGGGTGATGCAGCAGTCCGGATTGGCTGCGGATGGAACCGTTTTCCAGGCGGTGCTCGTCCCCGGTGGGAAGCACAGTCGGATCTATCTCGCCGACATGGACACCAATGAGCCGATCATCGGCGCCTCCATCGAGGTCGAGGCAGGAGCTTGGCGGGGGACCGCGACGGCATCGAACGAGCCCGGTGTCTATGACCTCGATTGGGCGCCAAACGCTGCCGATGATCTGACTTTGATCATCTCGGCCGCCGGGAAGGACGACCTCATCCTGATCCAGGCCGGTGAACGAAAGGGATCGTCCGACGCCGGTGCCGCCGCCAAGGCCGACAATTCGGGCGTTCGTTGGACAGCGGCCGGGGGCGCCGGGGCAGCGCTCCTGGTCGGCGGCATTGCGCTGGTAAGGAGACGGCGAGGCATCGCCGCCGGGGCGGCACTGCTCGCAGGCCTTTTCGCGGCCGGGTCTGCCCTGGCCCACGGTGGTCATGACCATGGCGCACCTTCCGCCGAGGCCCAGCCCAAGGTCGTGCCGGGAGCGGTGCTGACCATGCCGAAGGCCACCCAGTTCATGCTGGGACTCCGAACCGTCCGCATCGAGGCGAAGGAGGCTGCCGACACCGTTCGAGTGGTCGGCCGCGTGGCGCCCGATCCGGATGGGTACGCCCGCGTCCAGTCCTCGCAGCCCGCACGCATCATTTCCGATCCCGCCTTTCCCTTCCCGATGTCGGGCCGACAGATCCGTCGCGGACAGGTGCTCATGGTGTTGGAACCGACCCTGACGTCGCTGGAACGCAGCGACAAGCGGGCGTCGCTTTACAGGGTCGAGAGCGAGATCGCCATCCAGGAGCGTGAACTGGCGCGTCAGGAGGCGCTTTCCGGAATCGTGCCCGCCAAGCTGGTCGAGCAGACGCGGATCCGGCTGGAACAACTGCGCAGGGAGCGGAACCAACTGGCGGGTACCGCCCTGGGTCGCGAACTCATCGTTGCCCCGGTGGATGGCACCATCACCGACGTCCATGTGGTGCCGGGCGAGGTGGTCGGCACCGACAAGGTGCTGGTCGAGATCGTCAATCCCGAACGCCTGCGCGTCGATGCGGTCATCCATGACCTGGCCGCCGCCGAGCAGATTACCGGTGCGACCGCCTCGACCAAGCTGATACCCGACCGGATCTTCGAGCTGGCGCTGCTGGGCGTCAGCCCGCGTGTCGATCTGCTGGACCAGGGGGTTCATGCCCAATTCGCCGTGTCCGGCCGGTACGCGCGACACCTCAAGCTCGGCATGCCCGTGGACGTCTTCCTGGCGACCAGCACGACCCGCTTGAGCATGGCGGTGCCCCGCGAGGCCGTGGCCGAGGCCGGTGGCCGCCAGGTGGTGTTCGTCCGTACCGCACCGGAGACATTTGAGGCCCGCCCGGTCAAGGTTGGGCGGACGATCGGCCCTCTGGCGGAGATCATGGAAGGCGTCCAGGCCGGTGATCGCGTCGTTACCCAGGGCATCGGACAGATCAAGGCGGTAAGGTAACGACCATGTTCGACCGCATCATCGAACTATCACTCCGCCACCGCCTTTTCGTCCTCGCTTTCGCCACCGTGCTGCTGGTCTATGGCGGTTTGACGCTGGCTCGGCTCCCCGTCGACGTCTTCCCCGATCTTAATCGGCCGACCGTCACCATCATGACCGAGGCGCAGGGATTGGCGCCCGAGGAGGTCGAGGTCCTGGTCACCCGGCCAATCGAGACCGCGATGAACGGCGCCCCCGGTGTCGCCCGGGTGCGTTCGACCTCCGGCGTGGGCTTGTCCATCGTCTTCGTCGAATTCGACTGGGGCACGGAGGTCTATCGGAACCGGCAATTGGTTTCCGAGCGCCTGGGGACGACGAAGGAGCAGTTGCCGGAAGGGATCACGCCGGTCATGGGGCCGGTCACCTCGATCATGGGTGAAATCATGCTGGTGGGCATGCGCTCGGAAACCGGCGCCACCAGCCCCATGGAGATACGGACTCTGGCCGACTGGGTGGTGAGGCAGCGCTTGTTGTCCATCCCGGGCATTGCCCAGATCATTCCCATCGGCGGCGAGGTCAAGCAGTACCAGGTGCTGGTGTCACCCTCGCGCATGTCGGCGTTCGGCTTGTCGTATGACAACCTCAGCAAAGCGCTCGCAGGGTTTGCCAGGAATACGACAGGCGGATTTCTGGAACAGCGGGCCAGCGAATACCTGATTCGCAACCTCGGCCAGACCATCGACGTCAACGACCTCAAGAACACCGTGGTGGCGTGGCGCAACGGCTCGCCGATTACGGTCGGTCAGGTGGCCGAGGTGCGAATCGGTGCCGGTGTGAAGCGCGGCGACGCCTCGGTCAACGCCAAGCCCGCCGTCATCCTGGCGGTTCAGAAGCAGCCGGGCGCCAACACCGTCGCCCTGACGCGCGAGGTCGAAGCCGCTCTCGCCGAATTGCAGCGCGGCCTGCCGCCGGACGTCAAGGCCGACCACATCCTGTTCAAGCAGGCGGACTTCATCGAACGCGCGGTCTCCAATGTGGAAGAGGCCCTGCGTGACGGCGCCATCCTGGTCACCATTGTCCTGTTCGCCTTCCTGATGAACATGCGCACCACATTCATCAGCCTGACCGCCATCCCGCTCTCCATCGTGGTGACCGCGCTGGTGTTCCAGTGGATGGGGCTGTCCATCAACACCATGACACTGGGCGGCTTGGCGGTGGCCATCGGCGAACTGGTCGACGATGCCGTGGTCGACGTCGAGAACATTCTTCGGCGCCTGCGCGAGAACGCCAGGTTGCCCCATCCCCGGCCAGTGGTCGAGGTCATCCGCCGCGCCTCCAGCGAGGTGCGCAATTCCATCGTCTACGCCACCATCATCGTCGTGTTGGTGTTCATTCCCCTGTTCGCTCTGTCGGGCATCGAGGGGCGCCTGTTCACCCCCCTGGGCATCGCCTATGTGGTGTCCATTCTTGCGTCGCTGCTGGTGTCGCTGACGGTTACCCCGGTGCTCAGCTATTACCTGCTGCCCACGGCCAGGCTGCTCGACCATGGCGATTCATGGTTGGTCGGCCACCTCAAGGCTTGGGATACCAGGCTTCTGCATCGGTCGTTCAATCACCCCAAGGCGGTCATCGTTCCCGCGATCGCTTTGGTGCTCGTTGCCGCCGCCTCTGTGCCGTTCCTCGGCCAGGCGTTCCTGCCCGCCTTCAATGAAGGCACCGTCACCGTCAGCATGCTGCTGCCGCCCGGAACGTCGCTGTCCGAATCGAACCGCCTGGGGACCATCGCCGAGAAGCTGATCCTCCAGGTTCCCGAGGTCATCGGCACCGGCCGCCGGACCGGCCGGGCCGAACTCGACGAGCATGCCGAGGGCGTCCATTCCTCCGAGATCGACGTGGACCTCCGTCACTCCAAACGATCGCGGGACGAGGTTCTCGGCGATATCCGCGATCGCCTGGCCCAGATTCCCGGCATCGCAACCAATATCGGCCAGCCCATCTCCCATCGCCTCGACCATCTGCTGTCGGGCGTCCGCGCCGAGATCGCGGTCAAGATCTTCGGCGACGACCTCGACACCCTGCGTTCCCTGGCGGATGAGGCGCGTACCCGCATGGGAACGGTCGTTGGGGTGACGGACCTGCAGGTGGAGAAACAGGTCCTGATCCCGCAGTTGCAGATCCGCCTCGACCGGGACGAAGCCAAGAAGTATGGCCTGACCCTCGACCAACTGACCGAAACGCTGGAGGCGGCGCTGAACGGCAAGACGGTCAGCCAGGTCCGTGACGGCCAGCGCGCCTTCAACGTCGTCCTTCGCCTCGCCGAGGATTGGCGGGCGCAGACCGGTGATTTCCGCCAGATTCTGGTGGACACGCCCTCGGGCAAGGTGCCGCTGTCCCTGCTGGCCGAGGTGGTGGAGACCACCGGGCCGAACATCATCAACCGCGACAACATGCGCCGCCGCATTGTGGTGCTGGCCAACACCCAGAACCGTGACATCGGCTCCATCATCGCCGACGTGCAGGCGCAGTTGGGACAGATGGCACTGCCGCAGGGTTACTACCTGACCTACGAGGGACAGTTCAAGAGCCAGCAGGACGCCAGCCGCCTGATCGCCCTCCTGGCCGTGGTGTCCTTGGGTGGCATCTTCCTCGTCCTCTACAGCCACTTCCGCTCGGGCGTTCTCACCCTGGTCATCATGGCCAACATCCCGATGGCGTTGGTGGGCAGCGTGGCGGCAATCTGGCTGACCGACCAAACCAGGTCGGTCGCCAGCCTGGTCGGCTTCATCACCCTGACCGGCATCGCCGCCCGCAACGGCATCCTCCAGGTCTCCCACTACATCACTCTGGTCGCCTACGAGGGCGAGACGTTCGGTGCCGAGATGATCGTGCGCGGCTCGCTGGAGCGGCTGACGCCCGTGCTGATGACCGCCCTGGTGGCCGCTCTGGCCTTGGTGCCGCTGGTGGTCGCCGGGGGGGAACCGGGCAAGGAAATCCTGCACCCGGTGGCGGTGGTGATTTTCGGCGGCCTGATGTCGTCCACCATCCTCGACACCATCGTGACGCCGGTCATCTTCAAACTGGTCGGCCGCAAGCCGGTGGAGTCGCTTGCCGAGGAAGGCAAGCTCGCGGAAGCGTTCTAACGACAAACCTGGGAAGGAAAGAAGCATGAGGGGTCTCAAAGCTGTTGCGGCGCTGGTACTGGCCGCTGTTGGGGGAAGTGGGCAGGCGATGGCCGACGGCGCGCTGATGCCTGCCTATGGTGGGCAGATGGTCGAGACCCCCGAGGGACTCCGCGTCGAATTCGCCGTCCGCGAGGGCGCCGTCCGCGCCTGGGTGCGTGACCACGGCGACAAGCCGATCCCGGCATCCAAGGTTTCGGGCAAGGCGACTATTCTGGCCGGGTCCAAGAAGCTGGACCTTCCCTTGAAGGCCGATGGCGAGGCGCTGGTCGCCGAAGGCGCGCTTGCCCAAGCCGACAAGGTGACGGCCATCCTGTCGCTGACCGTGGATGGCAAGTCGGTCTCGGCCCGGTTCGCCCAATCCGAACTGGTGCAGCCGACGACGCTCACGCCCCCGGCGCAGGCGGGCAAGGTGGCATTCGAGGCAATCTGCGCGACCTGCCACGGCAAGGCTCTGCGCGGCACCGACAATGGCCCCCCGCTGCTTCACGCCTATTATGCGCCGGGGGCTGGGCATGGCGACGACGTGGTGCTCGCGACCATCGCCAACGGAACCACAAGCCATCACTGGAAGTTCGGCGACATGCCCAAGCCCGAGGGTTTGAAGCCGGGGCAGGAAAAGGACGTCCTCGCCTACGTTCGGGCCATGCAGGCCGCAGCAGCGCCGCCTCGGTCTCGTTCAGCGTGATCCCCATGCCGGGCCGGGCATGGTCGGGGCTGAGTTTTCCGTCCTCTGGGGCGACGGCGCCCTCGAACAGCAGGGATTCCAGGCGGACGTGGTCGTGGAACCATTCGAGATGGATCGCCGGCGCCACCGCGCAGCACAAATGAAGATGCAGGGCGGGCGCGGTGTGGGCCGACAGCGGAACCTGGAAGCTCTCGGCCAGTGCAGCTGCCTTGAGGAAGCCGGTGACGCCGCCGCAGCGGCTGGCGTCGGCCTGCAGCACGTCCACCGCGCCGGCCGCCAGCAGGGTGCGGAAATAGCTGGGCGCGTGGCCGTATTCGCCGGCCGCCACGTCCATGGCGGCGCGTTCGCGCACGAAGCGCAGCCCGTCGAGGTCGTTGGATGAGACCGGCTCCTCGAACCAGGCCACGCCCGCGGCGGCGAACCGCTCGGCCTGGGCGAGGGCCTGCTTGGCGGTGTAGGCGCCATCGGCGTCGACGAAGAGGCGGACGCCTTCGCCCACCGCATCGCGCACATCGCGGACCCGGGCGAGGTCGTCGCGAGTCCCCACCTTCATCTTGACCATGCGGATCCCGGCGCGGGTCCATTCCGCCGCCTGGGCGGCCAATTGCTGCTTGGCGTAGCTGGTGAAGCCGCCCGAGCCGTAGACCGGAATGGCGGCGCGCGCCGATCCCAGCAGGTCGGCCAGGGAGACCCCCAGCAGCCGCGCCTTGAGGTCCCACAGCGCCGCGTCCACCGCCGAGACCGCGCACCGGGCGATGCCCGACCGGCCGAGGTTGCGGACCGCCTGGCCCATGCGGATGGCCGCCGTCTCCACGGCAAAGGCATCGAGGCCGAGCACGAGGGGCTTCAGCGTCTCCTCGACCACGCGGGCGGCGGCGGGGTGGGTGTAGCTGTAGCCCAAGCCCACGAGCCCGGCGGCGCGCAGGCGGACGACCAGGGCTGTGGTGGCTTCCCAGCAGATGGTGCCATCCGACTGGGGGGCCTCGGTCGGCACCCGGTAGGCGCCAACCTCCAGGGACTCGATGGCCGGCCTCGTACTGTCGGACATGGCGGGTGCTCCCGGGATTCCGTGTGTGCTGTCCGGACAACCCGCGGCGCGTCGCTGTGTTTCACCCGCCCCCCAAAGGCGCCCGGAAGGGGTACACGCGGCGGTGGCTCAACCGCTGTGGACTCACGGAAAAAGGATTGATAGACTAACCCACCCATGGTTGTAGACCTGATGGTTTCCCGAATTTTATCGGGTCATGGACAATGACTCGTTCCCGGAGGGTGGAACCTCCAGTGGGTCGGGGCGTTGCGTGAACAAGGGAGTCAGTTCGTCGAAGATATGATGTTCTCCCGTTGATAGAATGAGACGGAGCCCGCTTACGCACTCCTCCGACCAGCCAAAGCCCCATTGTATATCCATGGGATAAACGCTACTCTTTGCCCAGAGCATGGAGGCATCGATGCTGGGCCAAGTGGCGCGCTGGGGCAACAGTTTGGGCATTCGCATCCCCAAGGACATCGCCTGCCAGGTCGGTTTGACCGAGGGCGCCAGGGTCGAGATCGAGGTGTCGGGGGCGCAGGTGGTGATCTCGGTGGCGCGGCCGCGCTATCGGCTGGCCGACCTGCTGGTCGGCATGACGCAAGAGGACATGCACGACGCCTTCGACTGGGGACCCGATGCCGGCCGCGAGGCGGTCGAGTGAGCGAAGCCTTCGAGCCCGAGGCCGGCGACCTGATCTGGACCGATTTCGATCCCCGGAGCGGGCGCGAGCAGGGCGGCCGCGGGCCCGCCCTGGTGGTGTCGCCGCTGGCGTTCTGGCGGGCCAGCGGCTTCGCCATCGTCTGCCCCATCACCTCTAAAGTGCGCCCTTTTGGAACCAGCGTGGTGCTGCCGACGGGCCTTAAACTGGGCGGTGAAATCCTGACCAGCCATGTCCGCAGTATCGACACCTTGGCCCGCCCGATCCTGCCGGTGGGGCAGGCCGTCCCCTCCTCGGTGCTGGATGATGTCCGCGCCAAGTTGGCGGCGCTGATCGGGCTGACCTGATAGCCGTCAGCCCCAGATCTGCCAGAACATCCGTGCCGAGGTGAGCACCGGGAACACCGCGAACACCCGGCGCAGCGGCCGGGCGTCGAGGCGGTGCGCCAGCCGGGCACCATAGGGCGCACAGACCATGGAGGTGGGAGCGATCAGCGCCAAGCCCGCCAGGCTGACATAGCCCAGGCTGAAGGGCGGGCGGCCCGCCACCCCCAGGCCGGTCGCCATGAAGGCCAGGGTTCCCGGCACCCCGATGACGAAACCCATCGCCGCCGCGGTGCCGACGGCGCGGTGAACCGGAGTGCCGAACAGCGTCATCACCGGCACGGTCAGCGTGCCGCCGCCGATGCCCATCATGGCCGACAGGGCGCCGATGGTGCCGCCCAAGGCCACGCGTGCCGCCCCCTTGGGCAACGCGGGACCCCAGGCCTTGAGAAAGCCCCGGTCCACCGTGCCGCGCTTCCAGTGGGCACCGGCCGAGGACCAGGCGGTGACCACGATGGTGGCCAGCGAGGTGCCCACCGCCAGCTTCATGCGCACCGCCTCGTCGATGCCCAACTGGGTGAACAGGTGGAACAGTACCGGCACCACCACGATGCCGCCGCCGACGCCGAGCAGGCCGGCCACCACCCCGGCAGCGGCACCGGCGGCGAGCAGCAGCAGGGCGAACAGGGCGAGGTGGGCGGTGTCGACGCTCATGGCGGCGACGATTACACCTTTGGCGCCGGGGATGCTAGACTGCCGCCGCTTGGAACCCGAGGGAGAGGATGCATGCCGGCCAAGGGTCCGTCACCGGAACAGCAGGCCGATTACCTGGTGCGCAAGATGGAGCAGACCATCCGCGACAACCGCACCGTCAAGGGCATGTCCTTCCGCACCTGGCAGAACATCGCCCGCGAGGAAATCGCCAACGCCATCCGCTCGTCCGAAAAGCGCCACGTGGTGCATGACCGCACCATCGGCCGGATCATCCTGGTGGCGGCCTCGTCGTTGGTGACCATCGGTTTCTGGGGCGCCATGGTGGCGGTCAACCGGGCCTACGGTGTGGTTGCCGCCATCATCGCCCTGGTGGCCGGCGCGACGCTGTTCTTCGTCACCGCCGAGTGGGGGGTGAGGCGCGTCTTCGGCAACTGGACCACCCGCAAGCGCGTCGAACGCCTCGCCAATATCGAGGACCTCGACCGCCGCATCAAGCGCATGGAGCAGGAGATGCAGAAGAAGCACGACAAGCTCAAGGAGAAGAGGGAGAAGATGGAGGAGATCGAGGTGTGAGGCGGCGCCTCGTCCTCGCCGCATTCCTCATCCTCCTCGCCGTCCTCGCCAGTTGCGCCCGGCGGCCCATCGAGGCGGCGCTGCTGCTGTCCGACATCGCCGCCGGCTCCGGCGACAGCCTGTTGAAGCACCTCACCACGTCCCCCGAACGCCGTCAGGTCGGCAACGGCGACCTCTACCGCCCGGCAGACGGCGGGCGGGCTGCCATGGTGCTGCTGCCGGGGGCTGCGCGCACCGGCAAGGACGACCCCCGCCTGGTGGCGCTGGCCAACTCGCTGGCGCGCAGCGGCTGGCTGGTGCTGGTGCCGGACATCGCCGGGCTGCGCTCGCTGCAGGTCTCCGCCGCCGATGCCGCCCGGGTGGCCGACGCGGTGCGCAGCCTGGAGCAGCCGCAGGTGGCTGTGGCGGCGATTTCCTTTGCCGCCGGGCCGGCGGTGCTGGCTGCGCTGGAGCCGGACATTGCTCCGCGCGTGGGGTTGGTGGTGGCGGTTGGGCCGCCCTTCGACCTCACCGCGGTGACCACCTTCTTCACCACCGGCTTCTACCGCGTCGCGCCGAACGCGCCGTGGCGGCACCTGGAGCCCAACGCCTACGGCAAGTGGGTGTTCGTCAAATCCAATGCCGCCCGTCTCGGCGACGCCGCCGACCGCACCCTGTTGGCCGCCATCGCCGAACGGCGTATGGCCGATGAGCGGGCGCCGCTGGATGACCTGCGGCGCGGCCTTACCCCCCAGGGCCGGTCGGTGATGGCGCTGATGGACAACGCCGACCCCGGACAGGTGCCGGCCCTTATCGCCGCATTGCCTCCTGCCATAAGGGAGGAGATGGAGCGCCTCGACCTGTCGCGCCGCGACCTGTCCCGCCTACAGGCGCACATGCTGGTGGTGCACGGCCGCGACGATCGCATCATTCCGTGGACCGAGGGCGCCGCCCTGGCCCGGGCGGTGCCCAAGGGCGAGCTGATCCTGCTGGACGGCCTCGCCCATGCCGACTTGGGTTCGGGCAGCGGGCTTGAGCTGTGGCGGGTGGCGGACCGCCTGCTGGACTACCGCGACCGTCTCGCGCGGAAGGGATGACAGCGGCGGCCGGCGTTCCCATCTGCAGGCCATGCCCGACGACACCAACCGCCGCGACTTCCTGGTTTACGCCACCGCCGCCATGACGGTGACCGGCACCGCACTCGCCCTCTGGCCGTTCCTCGACTTCATGAACCCGGCCGCCGACACCCTGGCCCTGGCCACCACCGACCTCGATCTCGCGCCCATCGCCTTGGGCCAGCGCGTCACGGTGCAGTGGCAGGGCAAGCCGGTGTTCGTCGACCACCGTACCCCCGGGCAGATCACCGCCGCCCGCAAAGCCGAGCTTGCCGCACTGCCCGATCCCGAGCCGGACGAGACGCGGGTGCAAAAGCCGGAATGGCTGGTGGTGGTGGGGGTGTGCACCCATCTCGGCTGCATCCCGCTGGGCCAGAAGGCGGCCGACCCGCGCGGCGACTGGGGCGGCTGGTTCTGCCCCTGTCACTGCTCGCACTACGACACCTCGGCCCGCATCCGCAAGGGGCCGGCGCCCAAGAACCTGGCCGTGCCGGCCTACAAATTTACCGGCGAGAGCATCATTCGGATCGGGTGAGCGAGTCCTAGGCCGCCTCGGCGGCGTCGTGGCCGGCGAAGTCGGCGTCGATTACCGCCACCGCGTCCGACTTCATGCCGTTGTAGCTGGCCGCCATCTCGCGGCCATAGGCGCCCAGCAGGTTGAACTCGATGTAGTCACCCTCCCGCGTGTCGCCGGGCAGCTCCAGCGGCCAGGGCAGCTTGTCGTTGCCGTCGCAGGTGGGGCCATAGGCGGTGAAGGTCCGCGGCGTGCCGGTGCGCAGCGCTCCCGCCGGGGAGATGGCGCGGTAGGGCAGCGAGAGGTCGCCCTTGCCCCAATAAACCTCGGTCAGGCCGCCGAAGATGCCGTCGTTGAGGTAGACCGCCTCGGGCTTCATCAGATTGACGCGGGCCAGCAGCGAACCGCCCTCCGAGGCCAGGGCCCGGCCCGGCTCGCAGGCGAGGCGGATGCCGCGCGGCTCGGCCCAGGCGCGGCGCTCCTCGTCGATCAGGCTGAAGAACGTGGCCAGCGGCGGTGCGCCGGTGCTGCGGTAATAGGCGGGAAAGCCGCCGCCGATGTCCATCAGCCCGACGGTGGCGCCGGCCTCGTCGATCAGGCCGCAGGCCAGCCGGATGCCAAGGCGGAAGGCGCCGGGGTCGAGGCACTGCGACCCGACGTGGAAGGTCACGCCGGTCTCCAGTCCCATGGCGCGGGCCCGCCGCAGCGTGGCGACGAACACCTCGGGCTGGGCGCCGAACTTGGTCGAGAGGTCGTAGACCGCGCCCGAGCCCTTGGGGATGGCGAGGCGGACCATCGGCACCATGCCGGGCCCGGTCAGCGTCGCCACCTTCTCCAACTCATCGATGCAGTCCACCGCGAAGTACTTCACTCCCAGGTCCCAGGCCAACCGAATCTGTCCGGGCGTCTTGGCCGGGTGGTGGTAGAACATCACACCGTCCGGCACGGTTTCCTTGACCCGGCGGATCTCCATGGGCGAGGCGACGTCGAAATGGCGGATGCCCTCGGCGCGCAGTGTTTCGAGCACCAGCGGATGGGCATTGCACTTGACCGCGTAGAGGGTGTCGCCGGGGAAATCGGTCACGAAGGCCCGCGCCGCCGCCGCCACCCGGTGCGGCCGCAGCAGGTGGACGGGAACTTCGGGGCTCTCTTCGGCAACGAACGCGGCGACCGACGGAAAACGTCCGATCACCGGGCACTCCGCCGCACACGGCCGACCAGGTTGCGCACCTTTTTGCTCGCCAGCCCGGCCAAGTAGGCATGGCCGGCCTCGTTGACCGGCTCGCGCCGTCCGGTGATCCACTTGCGGCAGGCCGGCGAGCCGCAGCCGCAGGCGAACTGGCGGTGCAGCACGTCCTCGGTGGCGGCGTAGTCGATGGTCAGCAGTTGGTCCGCCTCGACATCGGTCAACGCCAGAATCTCCAGCCGCTGCATGTCCAGGGCGCAGTTGGGCGCACAGGAATGGGTCAGCAATCCGACGAAATACGGATCGTGCAGATGGGTGTGCGGCGAGGCCTGCAAGGTATGCTGCAGGATCGCATTCGACAGGTGGCCGGTAAACTTGGCCACCAGGGTGCCGCGGACAAAGCGGAGTTTGGAACGAACCCCCATGCCGACCTTACCGTTGACGGAACAGACGGTGAACTGGTCGGTGGTAGGCAGTGTGTCATCGACACACAGCTCACTCGGATAAATTGTGGGCATGGGGCCTCCGGGCTGCTGGAGGGGTAGGAAAGCTTCACCAACGTAGTACCATGTTCGAGGCACGTCAACGATGTATGACGGCCCGGTTAAATTCGAATAACTCATTGGTCTTATTGAGCTTTCTGATGTCGTGAGGTTTCGCGGTGCAGCATCCCCGCCGCATGCGTGCGGTCTATGCCCGTATGGTCAAGGGCAGGTCTTTCGGTGGCTGGCGCGGTCGTGCTAAACAGAGGGGGATCATTGGGGAAGAGGGGCGCCATCCGTGGCCGAAACGACAGCCGCCGTCAGCCACCGCAGCCAGGCCGACTGGGAACATGCCGTCCGTGCCCTGGTGGACGAAGGTCAGAACTTCCTTGCCCATGACGTCGCCCGCGACGGGCTGAGAGCCTACCCGGCCAGCTTCAAGCTGGCCATCTACGGCGCCGTGGCGCTGTCCCAGACCGGCGCGGTGGACGAGGCGCGCAAGCTGCTGCAACCGGTGCTCGACGTCATCCTGATCGACGAGCGCCCCTTTCAGAACCTTGTCGGCGGAGCCCGGCAAGCAGACTCTGGCTACCATGGCCGACCTCGCCGAGGCCATTGATCTGGTCCGCGGCAAGAAGCTGGTGGCGACGGCGGATGCCGAGACCTATACCGCGCTGGCCGGCGTGTTCCGCGAGGCGTGGATGTCGTCGGGGCTGACGACCGACCTGGAACACTGCCGCGAACTGTTCCTGCGCGCCTTCCACGCCAGCGGGGATTTCGCCGACGGCGTCGACGCGGCGGTGACGTCGTGGTTGCTGGGCGACCATGAGACGGCGCGCGAACTGGCGGGCAAGGTTCACGATCGGGTGGCGGGGGCTGAACCCGGCCATGACCTCACCGTCGAGGGGCGTTATGGCCAACTCGCCACCCTGGCGCAGGCGCAGTTGCTGCTGGGCGAGGACGACGCGGCCATCGGCAGCTTCACACGGGCGCGCGCCCTGGAAGGGGTGCATTACGGCTCGGTGGTGGCGGTGCTGCGTCAACTCGAACTGCTGCGGGACGGCGGCATCGTCGTTCCCGATGCCATTTTCGAGCTGGTCAAGCCGCCCACCGTGGTGGTGTTTACCGGCCACGCGCTCGACCGCCCCGGCGAGGGGCCGCACTTCCCGGCGGCCTTGGAAGCGGCGGTGCGGGCCGAGATCGCCCGCTCGCTGGAGGATCTCGACGCGCAGATCGGCTACTGCACCGCCGGCTGCGGCTCCGACCTGTTGTTCATCGAGGCCATGCTGGAGCGCGGCGCCGAGGTCAACGTGGTGATGCCCTTCGAGATCGAGGACTTCATCGCCGAGGCGGTGCGCTATGCCGGCGCCCGCTGGGAAATGCGCTTCCGCAATGCGCTGAAGCTGGCCAGCACGGTCACCTACGCCACCGAGGAGCGCTTCCTCGGCCATGGCATGCTGTACCGCTTCGCCAACCAGTGCCTGCACGGCCTGTCGACGCTACGCGCCAGCTTCCTGCGCACCACGCCCTATCTGCTGGCGGTGTGGGACATGATGCCGGGCTCCCTGGTGGGCGGTGCCGGCGACTTCATCGACCAGTGGGAGGACATTTCGCGGCTGCGGATCATCGATCTCGACGGCCTGCTGCAACAGTTTCCCGATCTGGTCGGGCCCGACGGGCCGGCGCTGCCCGAACTCGACCTCGGCGGCGACGAGGAGCAGGGCGAAGGCCGCGTCATCCGCAGCATGATGTTCTGCGACATCGCCGGCTATTCCAAGCTGAAGGAGGAACACGTGCCGGTGTTCCTGGAATTCCTGGGGAAGCTGAAGGAGGGCCTTGCCGCCGCCGGGTTGCAGCCGCTGGCCGTCAACACCTGGGGCGACGCCATCTTCGCCGTGATGGACAAGGCCACCCCCATGGCGGAATACGCCATGACGCTGCAGGAAATGGTGCAGAAGGCCGACGAGGAACTGGTGGACAAGCTGCCGCATCCGCTCAACCTGCGCATCTCCCTGCACGCCGGGCCGGTATTCCAGGCCAACGACCCCATCTGCGGCCGCAAGAATTTCTACGGCAGCCACATCAACCGAGCCGCCCGGCTGGAGCCGGTCACCGTCATCGGCCACGTCTACGCCACCCAGCAGTTCGTCGCCGTGCTCACCGCCGAGCAAAGCGCCATGCGCTCGGAAGCGGTCAATCGCGGCGACGACTTCGTCGAGAAATTCGCCTGCGAATATGTCGGGGTGCTGTCGCTGGCCAAGGATTTCGGCAGGCAGACCGTCTACCACCTGCGCCGCCGCGTGTCTGCGGGCATCGAGATGCGGCCCGGCGAGATCGATTCCGACGAGGTGATCGTCGACGCGCCGCCCGAGCCCGAGGTCGTCGAAAAAGAGGTTGCGGCCGTTGAACCCGCCGCTGACGCCGCCTCGGTGGAAGTCGCCAAGATCGCCGCCGCCATGCAAAAGGCCACCGCCACGCTGGAAGCCGCCGACGCCGACGACATCTGGCCGGGAACCTGACGGTCAGCTTACCCCCGGATCACCCGAACACCTTCGCCAGACTCGCCAGCAGGCCCCCGGTCGCCTCCAGCACCATGCCGGCGGCCATGCCGATGAACAGTGCCGTCGCCACGCCGACCCAGCCGCGCGAGGCCGTCGCCGGCAACTCGTCATCGTCGTCGTCGTCGGGCAGCCGCAGCGGCGTCGGCCGGTCGCCGGCGAGGTCGCGATGGCGTGACGGCAGGCGCAGCAGGGCGCCGTGGATGTCGGCGCGCCAGTCCCGCAGCATGTTGAGTGCCGCCGCGGTGGTGCTGGCCGGGGGCAGGGCGGTGCCGGGGCGGTTCTGCCGCGCCAGGCGGCTCAGCATCTCCTCGGTGGCGGCCTGATAGCTGCGGCCGGCGGCGCTGTCCGGGTCGAGCACGCAGACCGGCAGCCCAAGCTGGGCCGCCTCGGCGACGCGCGGGTCGGTGGCCACCTCGACGGCGTAGACCAGGTCGCCGAACTCGGCGCGGATGGTGGCGGAGACATCGGCGCCGGCCGGCTCCGAGGCGGTCATGGTCAGCAGGATGCCCGCCACGCCGAGCCCGGCGTTGCGGCCTTCGCGAATGCGGCGGATCTCGTACCAGGTATTGACCAACCCCTCATGGGCGAAGGGATCGGGCCTGACCGGCATCAGCACGGCGTTGGCCGAGGCCAGCGCGTTGGTGGTGAGCATGCCGAGGGCCGGCGGGCAGTCCACCACCACGATGTCGGCGGCGCCGTTGATGCCGCCGCGCTCCAGTCCGGCCTTGAGCAGCATGTGGCCCTGCGCCGCCACCGCCCGGTCGGCCTCGGCGGCACGCAGGCTGGTGGTGGCCGGCAGCAGCCAGA
Source organism: Magnetospirillum sp. (assembly GCA_016183945.1). Next base: position 3,675 of record JACPDP010000013.1, on the reverse strand, counting down.
GATTGGGATAGGCGGTGGACAGCACCGCCTGCCCCAGGTCGGCCTGGCCGGAGATGACGTCGTAGGCCCCCACCGCCGGCAGCGGCGAGATCCCGAAGCTGCTGGTGGCGTTGCCCTGGGTGTCGAGATCGACCAGCACGATGCGATAGCCGTAGGCGGCCAGGCAGACGGCGAGGTTGCAGGCGGTGGTCGTCTTGGCGACGCCGCCCTTGTGGTTGAACACCGCCACCATCACCGGCGCCGCTGTCATTTGCTGCGATTCCATGGCGCGAAGATAGCCGACCTCGATGGCGTCGTGAAGCCGGCTGGGCGGGTGGCCATGACTATGGTATATGAAAGGGCTATTTTTCCGTGGAGCACCATCCTTGGAAAATTCCCGTCCCAGTACAGCCTTCAGCACGCGCCGCTGGACGTCGCACTGGGCGGCCATGGTCGCGCTGCTGTGGACGGTGGCGCTCGGGCTGTCCTTGCTCGCAATGATCATGAACCATCACGGCGAAATGATGGCCCTGGTCGAGAACGAGGCCCGGGCCAATCTCGACAAGGATCTGGCCTTGCGCTTGTGGGCGACGTCCCATGGCGGGGTCTACGTTCCCGTCGACGAGACCACGCCGCCCAACCCCTACCTCAGTGGAATCCCCGAGCGCGACATCACCACGCCCGGCGGCCGGCAGCTGACGCTGATGAACCCGGCCTACGTGCTCCGCCAGACCATGACCTTCTTCGCCGACCTTTACGGCATCAGGGGGCGGATCACCAGCCTGCAGGTGCTCAACCCCGCCAACGCGCCCGACGCCTGGGAAGAAGCGGCGCTCAGGCGCTTCGATGCCGGCGAACGGATGGCCTCCGCGGTGGTCGATATCGATGGGAAGGCCCATTTCCGGCTCTTCCGCGCCATGATCATGGAGCCCGGCTGCATCAAGTGCCACTTGGCCAGCGGCGTCAAGGTCGGCGAAGTGCGGGGAGGCATCGGTGTGGCGGTTCCCATGGCGCCGTTTATCAAGTTGATGGATGACGAGGTGCGCTCCGACCTCATGGTCCATGGCCTCCTGTGGATGGGCGGCCTGGCCGGCATCGGCCTGGCCGGCCAGCGGCTGAAGCGGTTGGCCGAGCAGCGCGACCGCGCCCAGATGGCGGTCGGTGAGAGCGAGGAGCGCTACCGCCGTATCGTCGAGACCGCGCGGGAGGGGGTCTGGGTGCTCGATTGCAACGGCGTTACCGTCTACGCCAATGCGGTGATGGCGCGGCTGGCCGGCTGGCCGCAGGACGAGATGGCGGGGCGGCCGGCTACCGATTTTCTGCCCGCCGAGACGGCGCCCCGCGCCGTGGGCCGTATCCTCGACTGCGGTCACGATGGCCCGTCGCGTCTGGAAACCAGCCTGGCCAATCGCGAGCAGGGGCCGATCGACGTCATCATCAACGCCAGTCCGTTGTCCGGCGGCCCCGCCGACCAGCGTGTGCTGTGCATGGTGACCGACATCAGCGGGATGAAGCGCGGCGAGGAACACCTCCTGGCCATGGTGGACAAGTTGTCCAAGTCGAACGCCGAACTGGAGCGCTTCGCCCAGGTGGCATCGCACGACCTTCAGGAGCCGCTGCGCAGTATCATCTCGTTCGCCCAACTGCTGGAACGCAACCACAAGGACAAGCTGGACGGCGACGCACGCGAATGCATCGACTACGTGATCGGCGGCGCGCGGCGCATGCACGAGCTCGTCAACGATCTGCTGGTCTATTCCAGCTTTTCCGGTGAAGCGGGCCGGTTCCAGTCGCTTGATGGCGGCGAGGTCGCGGCTGCGGCGGTGGCCAACCTGCGTCAGTCCATCGACGAGGCGGGGGCAGAGGTCACGCTGGGGCAACTGCCGGCGGTGGTGGGCGATGCGCCGCAGTTGGTGCAGTTGTTCCAGAATCTGCTGTCCAATTCCCTCAAATTCCGCCCGGCCGGTCGACCGCCGCGCATCCGGATCGACGGCTCGGTGGTCGGCGGTGAGGTGGAGTTCACGATCTGCGACAACGGCATCGGCATCGAGCCTGAGTACTACGAGGAAATTTTCCGCATTTTCCGGCGGTTGCATCCGCCGGCGCGTTATGGCGGAACCGGTATGGGACTGGCCATCTGCAGGCGGATCATCGACCGCCACGGCGGCCGCATCTGGGTGGTCTCGGAGCCTGGCCGCGGCAGCACCTTCCACTTCACCCTGCCGGCCGCGCCTATAGCAGTCCCTGCGTCTTGAAGCTGGTGCAGCCCTTGCGGCCGACCACGACATGGTCGTGCAACTGGATGCCGACGGCGCCCAAGGCGTCACGGACGCAGCGGGTCATGGTGATGTCGTCGCGCGACGGCGTCGGGTCGCCGGACGGGTGGTTGTGCACCATGATGACCGCGCTGGCATGCACTTCCAGGGCTCGCTTGACCACCTCGCGCGGGTAGAGCGGCGTGTGGTCGACGGTGCCCTTCTGCTGCAGCTCGTCGGCGATCAGCATGTTCTTGCGGTCGAGGAACAGCAGGCGGAACTGTTCGGTGGCCAGCGTGGCCATGCTGGTGCGGCAGTAGTCGAGCAACGCCTCCCACGACGAGATCACCGAACGCTGGATCATCGGCGCGCGGGCCAGCCTTATCGCCGCCTCGCGCACCACCTTCAGCGTCACGGCGGCGACGTCGCCGACACCCTTGACCGTCTTCAGTGCCTCGTTGTCGGCCGAGATGACGTCGGCGAAGCTGCCGAAGCGCTCCAGCAGCGCCTTGGCCTGCGGTTTGATGTCGCGCTGTGGGATGGCGATGGCGAGCAGCAGTTCAAGCAACTCGTAATCGGGCAGAGCCTCCGGCGCGTCGAGGAAGCGCTGGCGCAGGCGTTCGCGGTGTCCATGGTAATGCGGTTTGATGCCGGCGTCCTCGGCCAGGGAGGCGGGCAGCGGATGATCACTCACAGCCGGGTGCTGAAGGCTTCCAGCCAGGCCAACCGGCTTTCCAGCAAGGAAATGTCGTGGTCAGCCAGGCCAGCAGGGCGCCACCCTCGTCGACCTGGGCGCCGCGCAGATCGATCAGGCGGTTAAGTTCGCCTTCGGCACTCTCGATCAGCAGCTCGATCTGGTCGCGCTGCTCGGCGGGCTTCAACAGGTGGAGAAAGCGCATCTTCAGCGCCACCACCAGCTTGGACAGGTCGCTGGCCGGGCGCAGCCGGGCGGTGAGCAGGGAGTGGAGTTCGCGTCGGCCGGCGGCGGTGATGCCCAGCAGGGCGTCGTCCTCCATGCCCTTGCCGTCGAGCGCCTCGACCAGTCCCTCGTAACGCAGCAGTTCGACCGAGGTGCCCATCAACTCCAGGGTCGGCCCCATGATGCGCCCGGTGAAATGGCGCACCGAGCCCGCCAACTGGCTGTAGCGCAGGGGCTCGGCCGCGATGGTGCCCAGCGCGCACAGGCGCACGGCTTCCTTGGGAGTCAATGTGTTATCGGCGAACATGGCGTCACCCTTGGCAATCCGCCCAAATATAGTGTCTCCCGGCGGTTTAGTCCATCAGCCTCGTCGGTTAAGGTCGGGCAATCGGGTGAAGGGATATCGTCCTTAATGTTTCTCGTCACCCCCGCGAAAGCGGGGGTCCATGGTTGGAGCAGAGGAAATGCGAGGCCGGAAATCGTGTCGGCGGCAACATGGATTCCCGCCTTCGCGGGAATGAT
>JACPDP010000012.1 GCA_016183945.1 Magnetospirillum sp. | reverse complement strand
GCCCTTCAGCATGTCGGACAGCGACTTCAGCGGCCGCCTGTTGGCGCCGGTAATGGCGCGGCCGCGGCGGACGTTGTCGAACAGGGCGTCCACCGCCTCCTGCAGCATACGCTTTTCGTTGCGCACGATGATCTCGGGGGCGCGCAGCTCGATCAGCCGCTTCAGGCGGTTGTTGCGGTTGATGACGCGACGATAGAGATCGTTGAGGTCGGAGGTGGCGAAGCGGCCGCCATCCAGCGGCACCAGCGGGCGCAGCTCGGGCGGGATGACCGGGACCACTTCGAGGATCATCCACTCGGGGCGCGAGCCGGATTCGAGGAAGGCCTCGACCAGCTTCATGCGCTTGACCAGCTTCTTGCGCTTGGCCTCGGAGGTGGTCTCCTTGAGGTCGACCTTGAGGCGGTCCTTCTCGGTCTCCAGATCGATGGCCACCAGCATCTCGCGGATGGCCTCGGCGCCGATCTTGGCGGTGAAGGCGTCGTCGCCGTATTCCTCGGTGGCGCGCTGGTGCTGCTCTTCCGACAGCAGCTCATGCAGCTTCAAGGGCGTGAGGCCGGGCTCGACCACCACGTAGTTCTCGAAGTAGAGGATGCGCTCGAGGTCCTTCAGTGTCATGTCGCATAGCAGGCCGATGCGGCTGGGCAGCGACTTCAGGAACCAGATGTGGGCGACCGGGCTGGCCAGCTCGATGTGGCCCATGCGCTCGCGCCGCACCTTGGCCAGCGTCACCTCGACGCCGCACTTCTCGCAGATGATGCCGCGATACTTCATGCGCTTGTACTTGCCGCACAAGCATTCGTAATCCTTGATCGGCCCGAAGATGCGGGCGCAGAACAGTCCGTCGCGCTCCGGCTTGAAGGTACGGTAGTTGATGGTCTCCGGCTTCTTGATCTCGCCGTACGACCACGAGCGGATGCGCTCGGGGGAGGCGATCGAGATGCGGATCTGGTCGAAGGCTTGAGTGCCGCTCGCCTGACCGAAGATCTTCATAAGTTCGTTCATGACCTACTCCACCTAGGAGAGCCACCCTTCGCGACGGTAAGCCGCGCGAGGGCGAGGTAAACTGAGCGGGGCCTCGTCCCGAGGAAATCTCGAAGGACGAGGCCCATCAGCATCAGAAGTTGCGCTGGGTCAGCTCGACGTTGAGGCCAAGCGACCGCAGTTCCTTGACCAGCACGTTGAACGATTCCGGCACGCCGGCTTCGAAGTTGTCGTCGCCGCGGACGATCGCTTCGTAAACCTTGGTGCGGCCGGAGACGTCGTCCGACTTGACGGTAAGCATCTCTTGCAGCGTGTAGGCGGCGCCGTACGCTTCCAGCGCCCACACCTCCATTTCGCCGAAGCGCTGGCCACCGAACTGCGCCTTGCCGCCCAACGGCTGCTGCGTGACCAGCGAGTAGGGGCCGATGGAGCGGGCGTGGATCTTGTCGTCCACCAGGTGATGCAGCTTCAGCATGTAGATGTAACCCACCGTCACCCTTCGGTCGAAGGGCTCGCCGGTGCGGCCGTCCACCAGAATGACCTGACCGGAGCGGTGCTTGCCCGCCAGCTCCAGCATGTCGACGATGTCGCTCTCGCGGGCACCGTCGAACACCGGCGTGGCGATGGGCACGCCGGGCCGCAGGTTGCCGGCGAGATCGATGATCTCGTCGTCGCTCATGTCGGCGATATCTTCACTGAAGCACTTGTCGCCGTAGATGACCTTCAACTTGCCGCGCAGATCCTTCAGCGTCGCGGTCTGGCGACGATAGTTGTCGAGCATCGTGCCCACTTCCTGGCCCAGTCCGGCACAGGCCCAGCCCAGATGCGTCTCCAGAATCTGACCGACATTCATGCGGCTGGGCACGCCCAGCGGGTTCAGCACGATATCGACCTGCTGGCCGTCTTCCAGATAGGGCATGTCCTCCAGCGGCACGATGCGCGAGATGACGCCCTTGTTGCCGTGACGGCCGGCCATCTTGTCGCCGGGTTGCAGCTTGCGCTTCACCGCGACGAACACCTTGACCATCTTCATCACGCCGGGCGGCAACTCGTCGCCGCGCTGCAGCTTCTCGACCTTGTTCTCGAAGCGCTCCTGCAGCTTGTCGACCTGGGCGTCGAAGGACCGCTTGAGCGATTCGACGTCGGCCATCGCGGCATCGTCCTCGACCGCGATGTTGCGCCAGGCAGAGGCATGCAGCTCGACCAGCATGTCGTCGGCGACCACCTGGCCGGCCCGCACGCCCTTGGGGCCGGAAACCACCTTCTTGCCCAGCAGCAACTGCTTGAGGCGGGCGTAGAAGGACCGCTCCAGGATGTGACGCTCGTCGTCGCGGTCCTTGGCCAGACGCTCGATTTCCGACCGCTCGATGGCCAGGGCGCGCTCGTCCTTCTCGACGCCGCGGCGAGAAAACACGCGGACCTCGACGATGGTGCCGGTGACGCCGGGCGGCAGACGCAAGCTGGTGTCGCGCACGTCGGAGGCCTTCTCGCCGAAGATGGCGCGCAGCAGCTTTTCTTCCGGGGTCATGGGCGATTCGCCCTTGGGCGTCACCTTGCCGACCAGGATGTCGCCCGGCTTGACCTCGGCGCCGATGTAGACGATGCCGGCCTCGTCCAGGTTCTTGAGGGCTTCCTCACCGACGTTGGGAATGTCGCGGGTGATTTCCTCCTGGCCCAGCTTGGTGTCGCGGGCCATCACCTCGAACTCCTCGATGTGGATCGAGGTGAACACGTCGTCGCGGACGATGCGCTCGGAGATGAGGATGGAATCCTCGAAGTTGTAGCCGTTCCACGGCATGAAGGCGACCAGCACATTGCGTCCCAAAGCCAACTCGCCCAACTGGGTCGAGGGGCCGTCGGCGATGATGTCGCCCTTGCGGATCAGATCGCCGACCTTCACCAACGGACGCTGGGTGATGCAGGTGTTCTGGTTGGAGCGCTGGAACTTCAGCAGGTTGTAGATGTCGACGCCCGACGCCGAGGCCGACGTCTCCTCGGTGGCGCGGATGACGATGCGGGTGGCATCCACCTGGTCGATGACGCCGGAGCGCTTGGCGGTGATCGCCGCACCGGAGTCACGGGCCACCGCCTGCTCCATGCCGGTGCCGACCAGCGGCGCCTCGGCGCGGATCAGCGGCACCGCCTGGCGTTGGGGCTGACGTCGATGAAGTTGATCTCGGACGGATGCACCATGACGAAGTCGCCGGCCTGGCGGCAGGAGACCAGTTCGTGGGTGAACTTGCCTTCGGCGTCCAAGGCCGAGTTGGCCTGGGCGATGGTGTAGCGCCCCTCTTCCATGGCCGAAAGATAGATCACCTCGTCGGTGACGTGGCCGTCCTTGACCCGGCGGTAGGGGGCCTCGATGAAGCCGTACTGATTGACCCGCGCGAACGTCGCCAGCGAGTTGATCAGGCCGATATTGGGGCCTTCCGGCGTTTCGATGGGGCAGATGCGGCCGTAATGGGTCGGGTGCACGTCGCGCACCTCGAAGCCGGCGCGCTCGCGGGTCAGACCGCCCGGCCCGAGCGCCGACAGGCGCCGCTTGTGGGTGATTTCCGACAGCGGGTTGGTCTGGTCCATGAACTGAGACAGCTGCGAACTGCCGAAAAACTCGCGCACGGCGGCGGCGGCGGGCTTGGCGTTGATCAGGTCGTGCGGCATCACCGAGTCGATGTCCACCGAGGACATGCGCTCGCGAATGGCGCGCTCCATGCGCAGCAGGCCGACGCGGTACTGATTTTCCATCAGCTCGCCCACCGACCGCACCCGGCGGTTGCCCAGGTGATCGATGTCGTCGATCTCGCCCTTGCCGTCCTTGAGGTCGGTCAGCACCTTGATGACGCCGAGGATGTCCTCCTTGCGCAGCACCCGGATGGTGTCGGGCACATCGGTGAGGCCCAGGCGCGAGTTCATCTTGACGCGGCCGACCGCCGACAGGTCATAGCGCTCGGAATCGAAGAACAGCCCCTGGAACAGCGCCTCTGCGGTCTCCAGCGTCGGCGGCTCGCCCGGGCGCATGACCCGGTAGATGTCGATCAGCGCCTCTTCGCGCGAGTTGTTCTTGTCCAGCGCCAGGGTGTTGCGGATATACGGGCCGACATTGATATGGTCGATGGCCAGCGCCGGCAGTTCGGTGATGCCGGCCTTTTCCAGCTCGGCCACCAGATTGGCGGTCAGCTCGTCGCCGGCCTCGACGAAGATCTCGCCGGTCTGTTCGTTGATGACGTCGAGGCCGACATACTGGCCGACCAGATCCTCGGGGCTGACCAGCATCTCGGTGAGACCGAGCTCCTTCAGCTTCTTGCCCAGGCGCGGCGTCATCTTGGCGCCGGCCTCGGCCACCTTCTCGCCGGTGCGGGCGTCGATCAGGTCGGAGACCAGCTTGACGCCCTTCATGCGCTCGGCGTCGAACGCCGTCTTCCAGCCCTTGGGGCCGCGCGTGAACACCACCTTGTCGTAGAAATAGCCGAGGATCTCCTCGGAGGTCATGCCGCGAATCTCGGACTGCTCCATGGCGCGGCCCTCGGCGGCGCGCTTCCTGCGCAGCTCGGCCGTGAACAGCCCGTCAAGGGCGTAGAGCAGCGTGGTGACCGGCAGCTTGCGGCGGCGGTCGATGCGCACGTAGACGAGGTCCTTGGCGTCGAACTCGAAGTCCAGCCACGAGCCGCGATAGGGAATGACGCGGGCGGCGAACAGGTACTTGCCCGACGAATGGGTCTTGCCCTTGTCGTGGTCGAAGAACACGCCCGGGCTGCGGTGCATCTGGCTGACGATGACGCGCTCGGTGCCGTTGATGACGAAGGTGCCGTTGAGCGTCATCAGGGGCATGTCGCCCATGTAGACGTCCTGCTCCTTGATGTCGCGGATGGAGCGGGCGCCGGTGTCCTCGTCCACGTCCCAGACGACGAGACGGAGCGTCACCTTCAGGGGCGCCGCAAAGGTCATGCCGCGCTGCTGGCACTCCTCGACGTCGTATTTGGGCTGCTCCAACTCGTACTTGACGAATTCGAGGGTGCCCCGCTCGGAGAAGTCCTTGATGGGGAAGACGGACTTGAAGACCTCCTGGAGGCCGACACTGGCGCGCACTTCAGGCTGTGTGTCCATCTGGAGGAAGTGATCGTAGGAGCTCCGCTGCACCTCGATCAGGTTCGGCATGGGCGCCACCGAGGGGATACGCCCGAAGCTTTTGCGCACCCGCTTCCGACCCGTATAGGACTTAGCCATAGCCACTCCTCATCCTCAATCTCGGTTCCGGTCGGGAGCCGCCGCTGCCCCGACCCGACGGCGTAGGAGCCGTCAGATAAATAAGTCAAATAAACAGAAGCGCCAGCGGGCCGGGTCGCTGCGACGTCAATGCCGCCGCTGCGCCCGGCCCTCCGGCTTTTAACCAGAAAGGCTCTTTACTTGATCTGGACCTTGGCACCAGCTTCTTCGAGCACCTTCTTGATCTTCTCTGCCTCGTCCTTGCTCACCGCTTCCTTGACTGCCTTGGGAGCAGCCTCGACCAGATCCTTGGCCTCCTTGAGGCCGAGGCCGGTGATGGCGCGGACTTCCTTGATGACGTTGATCTTCTTCTCGCCGACCTCGGCGAGGATCACGTCGAACTCGGTCTGCTCTTCCACGACGGCGGCGGGGCCGGCGGCGACAGCAGCCACGGCAACCGGAGCGGCGGCGGAAACGCCCCACTTCTCTTCGAGCATCTTCGACAGCTCGGCCGCCTCGAGGACGGTCAGCGCGGAAAGGTCATCAACCAGCTTGGCAAGATCAGCCATATTAACACTCCTAGATAAGGCTTGAGTTCCGGGATTGGTAGTCGAATCTCACTTAGGCCGCGTCCTTATCCGCCTTCGCGCGCAGCACCCTGGCCAACTGGCCTGCGGGAGCGGCGAGCACGCCGGCGATGCGGGTAGCCGGGGTCGAGATCATGCCGACAAGGCGGGCACGCAGCTCGTCAAGCGAGGGCAGCGTGGCCAGAGCCTTGACTCCGTCGACGTCGAGGCGGATGTCACCCAGCGATCCACCGAGGATCTTGAGCTTGTCATTCGTCTTGGCGTAGGTGACGGCGACCTTGGCGGCGGCGACCGGGTCCTTCGAAAAGGCGATGGCGGTCGGGCCGGTGAACAGGTCGGCGAGGTTCTCGTAATCGGTACCAACAACGGCGAGCTTGGTGAGACGATTCTTGGTCACTTTGAGGCTGGCGCCGGCCGCACGCATCTTCCCGCGCAGGTCCGTCATCTCGGCGACCGTCAGACCCATATAATGGGTGACGACGACGAGGCCGGCGGACTCGAGCGTTCCTTGCAGCGACCCGACCCATTCCTTCTTTTGTGTCCGATCCACTTTCGTCTCCACACACAAGAGCCGGAGCTAGCCGCCTGAAGCGGTTCGCAACCGGGTCCATTGCCCATGGTCCCGCAATCGGGGTCTGGCCCCTCCGGCGGAACCGGTGGCCTGTCCCAGAAGCATCAAGCCGTATCCGCCCGGCGAACCGGACGATGAAACGGTTTCTCACCTCTGTCTGCGCAGGCGGGTCGCCCCATCAAGCCCCCAGGACGAACCTTTGGCGGCACCTACGGTCTCGGACAGGTTCGGGAGGCCCGGTTCAGGGGCCTCCCACTCCCTCCCCCCGTCGGATTTCCGGGTGGGGAGGAAACTCTAAAGCCCTCAGCCGCCGATGGTGGCGATGTCGAGCTTGACGCCGGCGCCCATGGTCGAGCTGACCGACACCTTCTTGAGATAGGTGCCCTTGGCGCCCTGCGGCTTGGACCGGTTGATGGCGTCGACGAAGGCCTTGATGTTCTCCACCAGCTTCTCGGTGGGGAACGAGGCCTTGCCCACGCCGGCATGCACGATGCCGGCCTTCTCGACGCGGAACTGAACCTGACCGGCCTTGGCGGCGCGGACGGCCTCGGCCACGTTGGCGGTGACCGTGCCCAGCTTCGGGTTGGGCATCAGGCCGCGCGGCCCCAGCACCTTGCCGAGGCGGCCCACCAACCCCATCATATCGGGCGTGGCGATGCAGCGGTCGAAGTCCATGGTGCCGCCGTTGACGGCCTCGAACAGGTCGTCGGCGCCGACGATGTCGGCTCCGGCCTTCTTCGCCTCTTCGGCCTTGTCGCCCTTGGCGAACACCGCCACGCGCACGGTCTTGCCGGTGCCGTGGGGGAGTTCGACCACGCCGCGGACCATCTGGTCGGCGTGGCGAGGATCGACGCCGAGGTTCAATGCGATCTCGACGGTCTCGTCGAACTTGGCCTTGGCGTTGGCCTTGATGACCGTCACCGCCTCGTCCAGGTTGTAGAATTTGTTGCGGTCAATGCCGGCATAAGCCGACTTCAGACGCTTGCCTTCGGCCATGGTCTTACTCCACCACCTTGAGGCCCATGGAGCGGGCCGAACCGACGATCATCCTGCTGGCGGCCTCAATGTCATTGGCGTTGAGGTCCTGCATCTTCTTTTCGGCGATCTCGCGGATCTGCGTCATCGTCACCTGACCGACGATTTCCTTTCCGGGGGTCTTGGTCCCCTTCTGGACGGCGGCCGCCTTCTTCAGGAAGTAGGTGATCGGCGGCGTCTTGGTGACGTAGGTGAACGTGCGATCCGTATAGGCGGTGATCACCACCGGAATCGGCATGCCGGGCTCAAGGCCTTGGGTGGCGGCATTGAACGACTTGCAGAATTCCATGATGTTGAGACCGCGCTGACCCAGCGCGGGACCGATCGGCGGCGAAGGATTGGCCTTGCCGGCCGGAACCTGGAGCTTGATGTAGCCCACAACTTTTTTTGCCATCTTACCTTCCTCTGTCTCTTACCAGAGTTGGCGGTGCGGCCAGTGGCAGGCCTCCCGCCGTACAAACCGCCCGGACCCTCATGGCCGGGGCGGGAACCCCGTCAGGTCTTTTCGACCTGAGAATATTCCAGTTCGACCGGCGTGGAGCGTCCGAAGATCGAGACCGCCACCTTGAGGCGGGCCTTCTCCTCGTCGACTTCCTCGACCAGGCCGTTGAATGAGGTGAAGGGGCCGTCGCAAACGCGCACCTGCTCGCCCACCTCGAAGATGATGGAGGGCTTGGGGCGGTCGACGCCTTCCTGCACCTGCTTGATGATGCGTTCGGCCTCGGACTCGGAGATCGGCACCGGGCGGCCCTTGCCGCCCAGGAAGCCGGTGACCTTGGGCGTGTTCTTCACCAGGTGCCAGGTGTCGTCGGTCAGCACCATCTTGACCAGCACGTAGCCGGGAAAGAACTTGCGCTCGGCGCTGACCTTGGAGCCGCGGCGGATTTCCACCACCTCCTCGACCGGCACCAGGATCTGATCGAACATCTCGACCATGCCCTTCTGCTCCGCCTGCTCGCGGATGGACTGCGCCACCTTCTTCTCGAAGCCGGAGTACACGTGAATCACGTACCAGCGGGGCGCCACCATGCTCATCCTCCCAGACCGAACATAAGCCTTACGGCTAAGGCGAAGAATTGATCGATCAGCATGAAGAACAGCGCCGTGATCACCACCATGACGAACACCATGGTCGTGGACACCGAAACTTCGCGCCGAGTCGGCCAAGTCACCTTGGCTACCTCCTGGCGGACCTGCTTAAAAAACTGGGCCGGAGATGTCTTTGCCATTTTCCCACTGTCGATTTGGAGGCCACGGCTTGGCAGGAGTGGAGGGGCTCGAACCCCCAACCCCCGGTTTTGGAGACCGGTGCTCTACCAGTTGAGCTACACTCCTAGAAGCCGCCGGCGGCC
>JACPDP010000010.1 GCA_016183945.1 Magnetospirillum sp. | reverse complement strand
TTCCTCCAGCGCGCTCATGAAGCGGTTCTCGGTGTTGCGGTCGAGGTTGTTGAAGATGTCGGCCATCATGTCGTGCGGGTCGCGGCGCTGGGTGCGGGCGAGGTTGGCCATGAACTCGGTGCGCAGCGTCTTTTCGACGCCTTCCAGCACTTCCTTCTGCACCGCCTCCATGCGCAGCATGCGCATGATCACTTCCATGGCGAAATTCTCGGGCAGGATGGCCAGCACGCGGGCGGCATGGTCGCCGGTGATCTTGGCCAGGATGATGGCGACGGTCTGCGGGTACTCGTTCTTCAGGTAGTTGGCCAGCACCTGCTCGGAGACGTTGCCGAGCTTGTCCCACATGGTGCGGCCGGCGGGACCGCGGATTTCCTCCATGATGGCGTCGACGCGATCCTTGGGCAGGCTCTTGATGAGCAGCCGTTCGGTACTCTGGAACGAGCCCACCAGCGAACCGGTGGAGGAGAGCTGGTCGGCGAACTCGACGAACAGGCGTTCCACCAGGTTCGACGACACCGTGCCCAGGCTCGACATGATCTGGGAGAGTTCCTTGATCTCGTCGTCGGCCATCAGGCCGAACAGCTTGGTGGAATGCTCCTCGCCCAGGGACAGCATCATCATCGCGGCCTTTTGCGGGCCGGTCAGACTGCGGTAATCCTCCTTGACACGGGCCATAGCTCAGACGCTCCCCGTCATCAGGTTTCCTGGTAGAGCCAGTTGCGAATGATGGACAGCGCCTCTTCCGGATGCTTGTCGACGATCTCGCCGATCTTGCGGATGGACGAGGCCTTGACGCGGCCCTCCACCTTGTCGATGTCGATCAGCTCGTCGGCGATGACCTCCTCCTCGCCGCCCAGGGCCGGGGCCGCCATGCCGCCGGCGCCGGGGCCGGTGAGCTGCGGCACGCCGGCGCCCTCGGCGGTGAGCAGGCGGCGCCCGTCGGGTCCGACCTGGCCCTGCATGGACTCGATGGCGCGGCTGATCAGCGGGCGGAGCACCAGCAGCAGGAACAGGATGGCGACGACCGACAGGCCCAGGTTGGAGGCGACCTTCTCGACGAAGTCGCGGCGCATGCCGAAGATGAATTCGCCCGGCTCCTCGGACTCGGTCAGCTCCTCGCCCTTGTAGAAGGACATGGAAACCACCTTGACCTGGTCGTCGCGGTCCTTGGTGAAGCCGATGGCCGACTTGACCAGGGATTCCAGTTGGGCGATCTCCTCGGGCGTGCGGTCGCGATAGCTCTGCTTGCCGTCGGCCTGCTTCTCGCGCACGCCGTCCACCAGCACGGCGGCGGAGATCTTGCGGATTTCGCCGCTCTCGCGCACCGTGTTCCTGGTCTTCTTCGAGATCTCGTAGTTGACGGTTTCCTGGCTCTTGGAGGCCTTGGACGAGGTCTTGACGTTACCCGACGAGGCGGCGGACGGGTCGGGCAGGTTCTGCTGCACGGTGACCGGCGTCGGCTCGGAATCCTGGCTCTGATCGGTCTCGCTGATGGTGACCTGCGAGCGCACCACCTTGGTTTCGGGGTCGTAGGTCTCCTCGGTGGTGACGGCACGGCTCATGTCCATGTCGACCGAGACCTCGGCGCGCACCCGGCCCGGCCCCAGCGAGCGCTCGATCATATCCTCGATGGTGCGGGCCAGTTTGGCCTCGTGGTTGAGGCGGGCCTCCTCGGAGGTCTGGGCGATGTATTCCTGGCTGTTTTCGAAGCCGCGCGCCAGCAGGGTGCCCTTGTCGTCGACGATGGAGATGCGCGACGGCTTCATCTTGGGCACGGCGGCGGCGATCAGGTGCTGGATGGCCAGCGACTGGCTCTTCTCCAGGCGCTGGTTGCCCTGCATCTTGAGGATGACCGAGGCCGAGGGGTCGTTGGCCTCGCGCGAGAAGGCCTCGCGCTTGGGCAGCACCAGATGGACGCGGGCCGACTTGATCTTCTCGATGGAGCGGATGGTGCGGGCCAGTTCGCCTTCCAGCGCGCGCACCAGATTGATGTTCTGCTGGAAGCTGGTGGTGCCGAGCGCGTCCTGCTTGTCGAACAGCTCGTAGCCGGCCATGCGGCCGCCGCTGGGCAGCGCCTGCTCGGCCATGCGCACGCGCAGCTCAAGCTTGCGGTCCTTGGGCACCCAGATCTCGGTGCCGTCCTTGCGCAACTCGTAGGGCGTCTTCTCGGCGGTCAGCTTCTCGATGATCTGCTTGGAGTCGCCCAGGTCGAGGTCGCCGTAGAGCAGTTCAAGCTGCGGCGTCGCCACCCGGCTCATCAGGTAGATGAAGAAGCCGAGGATGCTGACGCCGACGCCGGCGATGGCGGCCAGTCGCATGGGCCCAAGGCCACGCAGCATCTGAAGGAATGCGTTCACGTCGTCTCCATCGGCCGTGGCGCCGCACCCCGATGGGGTCGGTCTCTTCCAACGATGGCAGCCTATATCCACACGATAAAGAGATGGTTAACGACCCGGCAACTTTTGCCGGGTGCGGCGACTTCGCCGCTCTTTGAACCTGCCGCGACGGCTTGCGTGCCGATGTTTCCGTGGTTTAAAGTCCCTTCACCTTTTTTGGTACCCGATCGGGCGGGTTGCCCACGGGGGCCTAATTTCACCAGCCGGCGCAGCCGACATTCATTTTGCCCCCTCGATGCGGGGCGGAGGGACCATTGCAATTGAGCGTGTGTGAGGTCCGGCGGGCGAAGGAAGGCATGTCCTCATGCTGATCGCGTCGGCGCTTGGGGCCCTGCTGCTGCTGTCCCTGTTCGGGCTGCTGGCCGGGCGTTGGCGTGCGGTCCACGGCGTCGTCCATAGCGGTGCCTTTGTCGTCAGCGTCATCCTGCTGATCGGCGGCCTGCGCCATCTGGGCGGCTCAACCGGCGCCGAACCGACGCTGGTGCTGCCGTTCGGTCTGCCCTGGCTGCAGGCGCATTTCCGTCTCGACAACCTCTCCGCCCTGTTCATGGTGGTGGTGAACCTGTCGGCGGCGGCCTGTTCGGCGTTCGGCATCGGGTATTCCGCTCACCTGCCGTCGCCCCGGCGGGTGACGCCGTTCTTCCCGCTGTTCCTGTTCGGCATGAACACGGTGCTGCTGGCCGACGACGCCTTCATGTTCCTGGTGGCGTGGGAGTTCATGTCGCTGGCCTCGTGGCTGCTGGTGCTGGCCGACCACCACGAGGCGGAGAACCGCCGCGCCGCCACGGTCTATCTGTGCATGGCCGCCTTCGGCACCTTCTGCCTGCTGCCCTGCTTCGGCATCATGGCCGGGGCCGAAGGTGCCTACACCTTCGCCGCCATGCGCACCAAGGATCTGGCCGGCATCTCCAGCTTCCTGGTGGTGGCGCTGGCCCTGCTGGGCACCGGCTCCAAGGCCGGTCTGGTGCCGCTGCACGCCTGGCTGCCGCTGGCCCATCCGGCGGCGCCCAGCCACGTTTCGGCGCTGATGAGCGGGGTGATGACCAAGGTCGCCCTCTACGGCATGATCCGCATCCTGTTCGACCTGCACGGCGAGTTGGATTGGCAGTGGGGCGCCGTGGTGATGATGGTCGGCGGCATCACCGCGGTGATGGGCGTGCTGTACGCCATCATGCAGGACGACCTCAAAAAGCTGCTGGCCTACTCCACCGTCGAGAATATCGGGGTGGTGGTGATCGGCCTGGGGCTGGCGCTGGCCTTCAAGGGTGGCGGCGAGACCCAGCTGGCGGCGCTGGCGCTGGTGGCCGGGCTCTATCACGCCATCAACCATTCCATCTTCAAGACCCTGCTGTTCCTGTCGGCCGGCGCGGTGATCACCGCCACCGGCGAGCGCAGCCTGGGAAAGCTTGGCGGCCTGCTCAACCGCATGCCGTGGACCGGCGCCGCCGCCCTGATGGGGGCCGCCGCCATCTCGGCGCTGCCGCCCTTGAACGGCTTCGTGTCGGAATGGCTGATCTTCCAGTCGCTGTTCAAGGGACCCAGCCTGCCCTATTGGGCGATGAAGTTCGGCGTGCCGGTGGTGGGGGCGCTGCTGGCCCTGGCCGCCGCCCTGGCCGCCGCCTGCTTCGTGCGTGCCTTCGGCGTCGCCTTCCTCGGCCGGCCGCGCTCGCCCGAGGCGGCGGCGGCCGGCGAAGTCACCGTCGGCATGCGGCTGACCATGGCGGTGCTGGCCGCCCTGTGCGTGGTGCTCGGCGCCATCCCGGTCACGGTCGCCGACGCCCTGTCGGCGGTGGTGCAGCCGCTGACCGGCGTGCATGTGCCGGTGTCGGCCGATCTGGGCTGGCCGTGGCTGTCGCCGGTGTCGGCGACGCGGGGCGCCTATTCCGGCACGGTGCTGATCATGATCGGGCTGTCGCTGTTCCTGGTCAGCATCATGCTGGTGCACCGGCTGGGCACGCGGGCTCTGCGTCGCGCCGATGCCTGGGACTGCGGCCATCGCGAGAGCATCCCCCAGACCCAGTACAGCGGCCAGAGCTTCGCCCAGCCGCTGCGCCGGGTGTTCGGCGCCACCGTGTTCGCCGCCCGCGAGGAGGTGGTGATGCCGCCGCCGGGCGACGACGCGCCGGCCACCCACCGGGTCCACATGATCGACCCGGTGTGGAGCGGCCTTTACGAAACCCTGGGCTGGACCATCGGCAAGATCGCCGATCAGGTCAACCGGCTGCAGTTCCTCACCGTGCGCCATTACCTGCTGATGATGTTCACCGCGCTGGTGTTCCTGCTGCTCGTCGTCGCGGTGAGGCAGCAATGACCGCGATGCTGTGGCAACTGGTGCAGATCGTCCTGGTGGTGGCGCTCGCCCCCCTGATCACCGGCTGGGTGCGCTTCGTCAAGGCCCGCCTCAACGGCCGCCGCGGCGCCTCGCCGCTGCAGCCCTACCGCGATGTCTACTGCCTGCTGCAGAAAGAGGCGATCGTCGCCCACTCGGCGTCGTGGGTGTTCCGCGCCGCGCCCTATGTCACCTTCGCGGCGGTGTGGCTGGCGGCCTGCATCGTGCCCACCTTCACCACCAATCTGTTCCTGGCCCCCGCCGCCGACCTGATCGCCCTGGTGGCGCTGCTGGGAGTGGCGCGGTTCTGGACGGCGC
This sequence comes from Magnetospirillum sp., assembly GCA_016183945.1. The sequence continues at coordinate 6,324 of JACPDP010000010.1, read as the reverse complement.
TGGCCGGCATGGATGTCGGCACCGCCTTCGGCGGCATCGGCGCCAGCCGCGAGATGCTGATCGCCAGCCTGGCCGAGCCGGCCATGCTGATGGTGACCTTCTCGCTGTCGCTGATCTCCGGCTCGACGGCACCGGCGCAGATCATCGCCTTCGTCCTGTCGGGGGGCGTCGGCATCGAGGTGTCGCTCGGCCTGTCGCTGGGGGCGCTGGTGATGGTGGCCATCGCCGAGAACGGCCGCATCCCCATCGACAACCCCGCCACCCACCTGGAATTGACCATGGTGCACGAGGCCATGGTTCTGGAGTATTCCGGCCGCCACCTGGCGCTGATCGAGGGCGCCGGCATGGTGCGCCTGACCCTGTTCACCGCGCTGATCGCCTCGCTGTTCTTCCCGTGGGGCATCGCGCAGGCGGGGGCCGGGGCGCCGGGCGTGCTGATCGGGCTGGGGGCCTTCCTGGCCAAGGCCTTCATCCTGGCCACCGCGCTGGCCCTGTTCGAAACGGTGATCGCCAAGATGCGGGTGTTCCGCTACGCCGACTTCCTGGGCGGCGCCCTGCTGCTGGGCCTGCTGGCCACCATCTTCCTCTATGTGTCGGAGGCGGTGTGATGCTGACGCACCTGTCCTACGACCTGGCCCACCTGATCGGCGCCACCGTGCTGATGGCGGGATTCGGCCTGCTGTACCAGCGCCGACTGTTCGCGGTGCTCAACACCTTCGCCTTCCAGGCCATCGCCCTGGCGGCGGCGGCGGCGTGGCAGGCGCACATCCAGAACGCGCCGCACCTTTACGTCACCGCCGGCATCGCCCTGCTGTTCAAGGCCATCCTGGTGCCGTTCGCCCTGCATTGGCTGGTGGAGCGGCTCGGCATCCACCGCACCGTCGAGACGGCGCTCAGCATCGGCTGGACCATGATCGTCGGCGTGGCGCTGGTGGCGCTGTCGATCATGCTGGTGCTGCCGGTGACCGCCAGCGCCGCGGCGCTGACCCGCGAGAGTCTGGCGCTGGCCATGAGCGTGGTGCTGCTGGGCCTGCTGATGATGATCACCCGCAGCAACGCGGTGACGCAGGTGGTGGGCTTCATGGCCCTGGAGAACGGGCTGATCCTGGCGGCGGTGTCGGCCAAGGGCATGCCGCTGGTGGTGGAGATTTCGGTGGCCTTCAGCGTGCTGGTGGCGATGACCCTGTTCGGCATCTTCTTCTTCCGCATCCGCGAGCGCTTCGACACCCTCGACCTGCACTACCTGGAAACCTACCGGGGGGATCGCCAGTGACCCCCTTCACCGTGGCCCCCAGCCTGGGCAACCCGCTGTTCTGGATTCTGGCGGTGCCGCTGGGCAGCGCCGGCATCCTCGCGGTGCTGCCCAGTTGGCGGGTGGCGACCTGGGTCAACGTGCTGGCGTCGGGGGTGACCTTCCTCGCCTCGCTGACCCTGTTCGAGACGCGGCCCGAGCCGTCCAAGCTGTTGTTCATCGATGATTTCAACATCTATCTGGTGGTGCTGACCGCCTTCGTCGGCTGCACCACCGCCATGTTCTCGGCCGCCTACATCGCCCGCGAGAGCGAGGCGCAGCGCCTGTCGGACGTTCACCTGCGCTTCTACCACTCCATGTACCAGGCCTTCATGTTCACCATGCTGCTGGCGCTGACCGCCAACAACACCGGGGTGATGTGGGTGGCGGTGGAGGCGGCGACGCTGACCACGGTGCTGATGGTCAGCCTCTACCGCACCCGCGAGGCCATCGAGGCGGCGTGGAAGTATTTCATCCTGTGCTCGGTGGGCATCGGCCTGGCGCTGTTCGGCACCACCCTGTTCTACCTGGCGGCCCAGCCGGTGATGGGCGACGGCGCCGACGCCATGGCCTGGACGATGATGGTCAAGCGCGCCCACGAATTCCACCCCGACCTGCTCAACCTGGCCTTCGTCTTCGTACTGGTGGGCTATGGCACCAAGGTGGGTCTGGCGCCGCTGCACGCCTGGCTGCCCGACGCCCATGCCGAGGGCCCGACGCCCATCTCGGCGGTGCTGTCGGGTCTGCTGCTGAACGTGGCGCTCTATGCCCTGCTGCGGTTCAAGATGGTGATCAGCGCCAACGGCAACGCGCTGTCGCCGGGGCCGCTGATGATCATGATGGGGCTGTCGAGCCTGTTCCTCGCCGCCTTCATGCTGTACCGGCGCGGCGACATCAAACGGCTGTTCGCCTATTCCTCCATCGAGCACATGGGGGTGATCACCTTCGCCTTCGGCATGGGCGGCGCGCTGGCCAACTTCGCCGGGCTGATGCACATGACCATGCATTCGCTGACCAAGTCGGCCATCTTCTTCGCCGTCGGCCTCATCACCCAGGATGCCGGCAGCAAGCGCATCGTCGACATCCGCGGCCTGACCACCAGCAACCCGGTGCTGGGCTGGGGCTTCGTCATCGCCGTGCTGGCCATCGCCGGGCTGCCGCCCATGGGGGTGTTCATGAGCGAATTCCTCGTGGTGAGCTCCACCTTCGCCCGCCAGCCGCTGCTGGCGGCACCGCTGGCCCTCGGGCTGCTGCTGGCCTTCGGAGCGCTGGTGATGCGCATGCAGCAGATGGCGTTCGGGCCGCCGTCGCTGGGCCGCCACGCCCACGGTCACGCCACGCCGCTACGCACGGCGATGACGCTGATTCCGCTGTGGATGCACGTCGTCCTGGTGCTGATCGCCGGGCTTTATCTGCCGGCAGCGCTGGTGACGTGGTTCCAGAATGTGGCCGGATTGCTGGGATGACGGCGCGATGATGGGCAAGGTCACCCTGCTCGATTTTCTCTCCGCCGGCCGCGAGGTCGCGGGGCACCGGCCGTGGCCGCGCTATCAGCTCGACGCGCGGACCTGGCGGGCGCTGGTGCAGCAACTGGCGGCGGCCGACTGGGTGCTGATGGCCGAGTGGGCCGAGCCCAACGAAATCCACGTCGCCCTGCGCGACGAGGCCACCGGCGACATCGCCGTGGCCTCGCACCAATGCCCCGAGCGCCGCTTCTACGCCCTGGGCCAGGTGCGCCCGGCGGCGATCCGCATCGAGCGGTCCATCCGCGACGTGTGGGGCTTGGCGGCGGAGGGACTGGAGGATCAGCGCCCCTGGCTCGACCACGGCCGCTGGCCGCACCGCCGCCCGCTGGCCACCCACCCCGAGGCGCCGGCCGCCGACCCCTACACCTACCGCTTCCGCACCGCCGAGGGCGACGGGCTGCACCAGATTCCGGTGGGTCCGGTGCATGCCGGCGTGATCGAGCCGGGCCACTTCCGCTTCCATTGCCAGGGCGAGACCGTGGTCCGGCTGGAAGAGCGGCTAGGCTATGTGCACAAAGGCATCGAGGGCCTGGTGGCGGGCAAGCCGCTGCTGGAGGCCTGCCGCATCGTCAGCCGCACTTCCGGCGACGCCACGGTGGCCTATTCCATCGCCTTTTCCCGGGCGATCGAGGCGGCGCTGGGCTGCGAGCCGCCGCCGCGGGCGCACTGGCTGCGCGCCCTGATGGGCGAGCTGGAGCGCATCGCCAACCACGTCTTCGACATCGGCGCGGTGTGCAACGACGCCGCCTTCGCGATCATGCTGTCGCATATGGGGATGCTGCGCGAGAAGCTGCTGCGCGCCAACGAGGCCCTGTTCGGCAGCCGCCTGCTGATGGACCGGGTGGTGCCGGGCGGCGTCACCGTCAACCTGACCGACGCGGGTGCCGAGGCGCTGAAGCACATGCTGTACAGCTTCAAAAAGCAGTTCGTCAAAGCCGTCCACCTCTACCAGGAAACGCCGTCGCTGCTCGACCGCACCACCGGCACCGGCGTGGTGCCGGGGGCCCTGGCGCACCGTTTCGGCGCCGGCGGCTTCGTCGGCCGGGCCTCGTCGCAGGGCCACGACGCCAGGCGGACCCCGGGCTGTCCGCCCTACGACGACCTCGACCTGTCGGTACCGGTGCTGGCCGATGGCGACGTCCATTCCCGCATCGAGATTCGCATCGAGGAGGTCAAGGAGTCGCTGCGGCTGATCAACCGCATCCTGCAGGAGATGCCGGCGGGCGCCGCCATGGCGGCGGTGCCGCTCCGCTCGGGCGAGGGCATGGGGCTGGCCGAAAGCTTCCGCGGCGAGGTGGTGGTGTGGGTGCGGGTGTCCGAGGCCGGGCGCATCGTGCGCTGCCACCCGCACGACCCGTCGTGGTTCCAGTGGCCGCTGCTGGAGGCCTGCATCGAGGGCAATATCGTCGCCGACTTCCCGCTGTGCAACAAGAGCTTCAACTGCTCCTACTCGGGAGCCGATCTGTAATGCCGATTATCCCACCCATCGCCAGCCTGCTGTTCCGCCACCTGTTCAAGGGCCCGCACACCATGAGAGGCGCCCCCGAGCCGGCGCCCGAGGGCGTGGCCGAACTGGCGCTCCGGGTGGGAGAGGCGGCCCGTGCCCGGCTTGGGCGCTCGCTGTCCATCCGCGCAGTGGACGCCGCTTCGTGCAACGCCTGCGAACTGGAGATCCACGCCGTCAACAATCCGGCCTACGACCTGGAACGTTTCGGCATCCGCTTCGTCGCCAGCCCACGCCACGCCGACGTGCTGCTGGTCACCGGGCCGGTCAGCCGCAACATGGCCGAGGCGCTGAAGCGCACCTACGATGCCACGCCGGCCCCCAAATGGGTGGTGGCCATGGGTGACTGCGCCCGGGACGGCGGCTGTTTCGCCGGCTCCTACGCCGTGCTGGGCGGAGCCCACACGGTGGTGCCGGTCGACCTGCACATCCCCGGCTGTCCCCCCAGCCCCTTGGCCCTGCTGGCCGGCCTGCTGACGCTGCTGGACAGCGTGTCGGCCCCCGCCTGAAGACGGGTTTGTTCGCCTGCCCCTCGCGCATCAGGCGATGATCCTTGCGCTACAGGGCGAGGTCGCGGAACTCGGTGAAGAAGTCGGCGGCGTTGTCGCGAAAGGCATTCATGCCCTCGCGCACCGCCTCGGGAATGTAGGGAGCCGGGCCCAGCGGCCGCACCGGATCGCAATCGGGGCGGCCCAGGCCGTGGAAAATACCCAGCAGCAAGGCGTAGTAGATCAGGAACGAGCCCCAGTCGCTCTCCGCGGCGGCGAGGCGCATGCCGTTGAGATCGCCGGTGAAGGCCTTGAACACCTCGTCCTCGCCGACATAGCCGCTGGCGATGCGGTTGGCGTAGTACTCCGAGGACATGCGGTGCGACAGGTGCCACGGCGCCGGCATGCCTTCCGCCATGTGGTCCAGCGTCTCCTGGCGGCGCACCGCGATGTCGGACACATGGGCCAGCTCATGGGCGATGGTGAACGGCCGGCAGGCGGCGAGGAAGACGGTGGTCGGCAGCTTCAAACCGCAGGGGCTGGGCGCCGGCACCACGCGGCCGAGGTACCCCGGCAGGCAAAAGCGTTCGACGCGGGCCAGTTCGGCCATGCTGTACTCGTCGGCACGAAAGCGCCCGACGAAGTCCCGGATCAGCGTCTCTTCGTCCCGATTGAATCCGATGAACTCGATCAATTATCGTCCCCGTCGGCAGCTGGTTCAGCCGCCAGGGTGGCCCTTGGACGTTACCGACGGGTTACCTCCTACTGGGAAAATGTTGGACGCACCATCGCAATTTTCGGGTAGAGTCGGGGGTGCGCGCGTGAGCACGGGAGTTTTTGATGGCCCGCACAAAAGAGGACTATCGCAGCATCACCGGGCCGCAAAAGGCGGCCATCATGATGCTGTCGTTGGGCGAGGACCAGTCGACCAAGCTGTTCGGCATGATGTCGGACGACGAGATCAAGGAACTCTCCCAGCTGATGGCCAAGCTGGGAACCGTCAACTCCAACGTGGTCGAGCGCATCTTCATTGAATTCGCCGATCAGCTGTCTTCCACCGGCTCGCTGGTGGGTTCGGCGCAGAACACCGAGCGGCTGCTGCTGAAGGCGCTGCCCAAGGATCGCGTCGACGCCATCCTGGAGGAAATCCGCGGCCCCGCCGGCCGCACCATGTGGGACAAGCTGGGCAACGTCTCCGAGCAGGTGCTGGCCAACTACCTGAAGAACGAGTACCCGCAGACCGTCGCCATCATCCTGGCCAAGATCGCCGGCGGCCATGCCGCCCGCGTGCTGGCCATCCTGCCCGAGAATTTCGCCATGGAAGTGATCATGCGCATGCTGCGCATGGAGGCGGTGCAGAAGGAAGTGCTGGACGGCGTCGAAAAGACGCTGCGCACCGAGTTCATGGCCAACCTCGCCCGCACCCAGCGCCGCGACCCGCACGACATGATGGCCGACATCTTCAACAACCTCGACCGCAACACCGAGAACCGCTTCATGAGCGCGCTGGAGGAA
>JACPDP010000073.1 GCA_016183945.1 Magnetospirillum sp. | reverse complement strand
CTGCTGCCGGAGAACCTGGGACGGCTGAAGAAGGCCGAGGCGGAAAAGGTCATCGCCGAGGGCCGCGCGGCCACCCAGATGCCGGGCCACAAGGACAAGCTGGCGCCCGAGCAGATCAAGATGCTGGCCGACTACGTCTACACTCCGCTCCCGGCGGTGCCGTCCTGGGGGCTGGCCGACATCGAGGCCTCCCGCATCGCCCCTGTCGACCCCTCGACCCTGCCGGCCAAGCCGAAGTGGAAGGCCGATCCGCTGAATTTGTTCACCGTGGTGGAGACCGGCGACCACCACGTCACCATCCTCGACGGCGACAAATTCAAGCCGCTGGCTCGCTTTCCCAGCCGCTTCGCCCTGCATGGCGGCGCCAAGTACTCGCCCGACGGCCGCTTCGTCTATTTCGCCTCGCGCGACGGCTGGATATCGAAATATGACCTCTACGGCCTGCAGATGGTGGCCGAGGTGCGCGCCGGCGTGAATACCCGCAACGTCGCCGTCTCCCATGACGGCCGGCTGCTGATGGTGGCCAACATGCTGCCGCATACCCTGGTGCTGCTGGATGCCGCCGATCTGCATCCGTTGTCGGTAATTCCGGTCACCGACAAGGATAAAACCATGACCTCGCGGGTGTCGGCGGTCTACACCGCTCCCACCCGGGGCAGCTTTGTGGCGGCACTGAAGGACATCAAGGAAATCTGGGAAATCCCTTACGGCAAGGACGCCGGCCCCAATTTCAACGGCTGGGTCCACTCCCACGAGTTCGGCGAGGGGGTCGGCGAGCCGGCCGTTCGAACCACCACCGAGGACTACCTCGACGACTTCTTCTTCGACCTCACCTACGAGCGGGTGATGGGCGCCTCGCGTGACGGCAAGAAGGGCCTGGTCTACGACCTCGACATCAAACGCAAGGTCGCCGAGATCGACCTGCCCGGCATGCCGCATCTCGGCTCCGGCATCATCTTTACCCGCGACGGCCGCCAGCACATGGCGACGCCGCACCTCAAAGAGGCGGTGATCAGCATCATCGACATGACCACCTGGAAGACGGTCAAGCGCATCGAGACGCTGGGTCCGGGGTTCTTCATGCGCAGCCACGAAAACACCCCCTATGCCTGGATCGACGTCTCCATGGGCAAGGACAAGGACGCCATCCAGATCATCGACCTGCGCTCGCTGGAAATCGTCAAGACGCTACGCCCGGCGCCGGGCCGCACCACCCGGCACGCCGAATTCGACCGCTCGGGCCGGCATGTGCTGATCTCGGTATCCGAGGCCGAGGGCGAGTTGATCGTGTTCGACGCCGCCAGCTTCGCCGAGGTGGGGCGGATGCCCATGAGGAACCCTGTCGGAAAGTACAATGTTTTCAACAAGATCAATTACTCCAGCGGCACCAGCCATTGATCGCGCTCGCATCCGCCCCCTTGGCCGCCGCCGCAATGGCGGCTGGAGCGCGGGCGCCCCGCCGGCAGTGATGCATTCCGACAGGGTGGGGCATACACTCAACCGTTGGAACTTCCAACGGGATGCGGTATGACTGAGTGGGGGTCGGGGCGTGGTCCGCGGAGGGTCGGCAGCACGTTGCCACAGATGACGTTACTGTCCAGAAGGACCGCTGCCATGTTCAGTGCCCCAGAGCCCGGCTTATCCGACGCGTCGCTGTTGCTGCGGCGCACCCAGCAATTCCACCGCCTTGCCGGCCGCCTCCGCAGCCTGGGTAAGGCCGCCGCCGCCAAGCAGGGTATCGGCCCGGTGGAATTCGACAACATCACCGCCACACGCATCACCGCCGTATTGCCGAGCCGCGTCGAGGAACTCTGCGGCAAGCTGCTGGGGTAGGGGGCCGGTCTTCGGGACAGTACCCGCGGTGCCGGGAGACCCGGCCTCATCCTGAGGCGGCCCGGGACGGCCGTCTGTTCGCCGCTTGCCTCCTCCGCCCACCCACCCTAATCTTGCAGCATGAGACCTTCATTCACCGTGCTTTGGCTGCAGGCCGGCAGTTGCGGCGGCTGCACCATGTCGGCGCTGGCCGCCGAGGACGTCGGATTGGTCAAGACTCTGGCGCGCTTCGGCATCCGTCTGCTGTGGCATCCCTCGTTGTCCGAGGAGAGCGGGGCCGAGGCGCTGGCCATCCTGTGCGACGTGGCCTCCGGCCGTACCGCGCTCGACTGCCTGTGTGTCGAGGGCGCGGTGATGACCGGCCCCAACGGCTCGGGGCGGTTCCAGATGCTGTCGGGCAGCGGCCGGCCGATGAAGGACTGGGTGACGGAGTTGGCGGCACGGGCGCGCTACGTGCTGGCGGTGGGCAGTTGCGCCGCCTTTGGCGGAATGCCGGCCGGCACGGACAGCCCTACCGGCGCCATCGGCCTGCAATGGACGGCATGGGAGAAGGGGGGGGCGCTGGGCGAGGGCTTCCGCTCGGGCGCGGGCCTCCCGGTGATCAATGCCGCCGGCTGTGCCCCGCATCCCGGCTGGGTGGTGGAAACGCTGGCCGACCTGTCGCTGGGCGGCTTCGGGGCCGAGCGCCTCGACGCGCTGGCGCGGCCGCGCGCCTTCGCCGACCATCTGGCGCACCATGGCTGCGGCCGCAATGAGTTCTACGAATTCAAGGCCAGCGCGGCGCGCCACTCCGACCGCGGCTGCCTGATGGAGAACCTGGGCTGCAAGGCGACCCAGGCGCCGGGCGACTGCAACCTGCGGCGGTGGAATGGCGGCGGCTCCTGCACCGACGGCGGTTTCGCCTGCATTGCCTGCACATCGCCAGGCTTCCAGGAGCCCGGCGCCCCCTTCCTGGAGACCCCCAAGCGGGCCGGCATTCCCGTGGGCCTGCCGGTCGACATGCCCAAGGCCTGGTTCGTGGCGCTGGCGGCGTTGTCCAAGTCGGCGACGCCGCAGCGGGTGCGGGCCAACGCCCATGCCGACCACGTCGTCGTTCCCCCCGCCCGCAAGCCGCCGAAGACGCCATGAGCAGGCAGCGCCCCCCATGACAACCTCACGCCTGATCGTCGGACCCTTCAACCGCGTCGAGGGCGATCTCGAGGTGACGCTCGACATCTCCGATGGCGTGGTGCGGGAGGCCCGCGTCGGCGCCACCCTGTTCCGCGGCTTCGAAATGCTGTTGCGTGGCCGCGCGGCGCTGGACGCCCTGGTGGTGGCGCCGCGCATCTGCGGCATCTGCTCGGTGTCGCAGTCCACCGCCGCCGCCCGCCTGCTCGCCGCGGCCTCCCTCGCCGAGGCGCCGCCCAACGGCCGGCTGGCCGCCGACTTGGTGCTGGCGGCCGAGAATGTCGCCGACCATCTCACCCACTTCGTGCTGTTCTTCATGCCCGACTTCGCCCGCGCCTGTTATGCCGGCCGCCCCTGGCATGCGGCGGCGATGCGCCGTTTCGCCGCCATGGAGGGCGAGGCCTCGCAGCGTCTGGTGCCGGCGCGCGCCCGCTTCCTCCATCTGATGGGACTGTTGGCCGGCAAGTGGCCGCATTCACTGGCGCTGCAGCCCGGCGGTACCACCAAGGCGGTCGATCCCGCCGAGCGGGTCCGCTTGCTGTCGATCCTGGCCGAGTTCCGCGAGGTGGTGGAGAAGACGGTGTTCGCCGACCGGCTGGAGCGCATCGCCACGCTGGGCTCGCCCGACGCGCTGGCCGCGTGGGCCGAGGAAAAGCCGGCGGAGACAGGGGATTTCCGCCTGTTCCTGCACATCGCCCGCGACCTCGGCTTGCAGTCGATGGGCAAAGGGCCGGGGCTGCTGCTGTCTTCGGGCAGTTTTGGGCTGTTCCGCCCCGGGGTGTGGAGCGGCGCGGGCGAACCGGTGCCGTTCGACCCTGCCACCGTGGTCGAGGACAACGCCAGTGCCTGGCTGGCCGGGCCAGCGGCGCATCCCTCGGCCGGCTCGACGGTGCCCTCGCCCGACAAGGAGGGCGCCTACACCTGGTGCAAGGCGCCGCGTCTTGGTGGCCGCGTCGCCGAGGTGGGGGCGCTGGCCCGCCAGGCGGTGGACGGCCATCCCTTGGCGCGCACCCTGGCGGCGGAGGGCGGCAGCGTGCTGGCCCGGGTGGTGGCTCGCCTGCTGGAGGTGGCACGCCTGCTGCCGGCCATGGAGGAATGGGTCAAGGCGTTACGCCCCGGCGAGCCGTTCTGCGCCGAAGCGGCAGGCATCGCCGATGGTCCGGCAATCGGGTTGGTGGAGGCGGCACGCGGCACCCTGGGGCACTGGGGGACATTCACCGGCGGGCACATCGCCCATTATCAGGTGGTCGCGCCCACCACATGGAACTTCTCGCCGCGCGACGCCGAAGGCCGCCCCGGCGCCCTGGAAGCCGCCCTGGTAGGCACTCCGGTGCTGCCCGGCGAAACCACTCCGGTAGCTGTACAGCACGTCGTCCGCTCGTTCGACCCTTGCATGGCCTGCACGGTGCATTGAAACTTTAGTTAATGTTTTCAAAACATTAAGGCGCTCCCTCCGTAGCCGGGGCAACCTGTGGCGCCGCGACCGCCTGGACTCCAGGGCAACGAGTCCAGGTTAACGAGCGTGGGGACTGAGGAGGGACGCCAGGACGTCGGGATCCCATCCGGCCAGCTTTCGGGTTGATTTGATGGAGCGTTTTCCCTTTCCGAGGCGGACGGCGTTGATGGCGAAGTGTCG
>JACPDP010000072.1 GCA_016183945.1 Magnetospirillum sp. | reverse complement strand
TGTGCAGGGAAGGAGTGCCTTCTTACCTGGGGAGATCTCGCCTCATGCCTGAAAGGGCAACGGTGCCGAGCCGGAGCGAGAAGTCAGCAGAGGCCATAGTAGCCCTCTTGGGGGCGAAGGGCCGAACGAGGAGGAATATTCGCTCCCTGTCGATGTGGGAGGCATTGCGTCAGATGCCCGCGTGAGCGGGGCGGTCCAGCGTAGGGCGGGGTGAAGCCCCGTTCGGTCTGGGCAGCGACGAAGCCAACCGCCCGCGACAGAACACGGCGAAGATAGGGAAACCTCAACTCCTCGAACCGCTTGGTGCGGACCCGCATGCCAGGTGGTGTGGGAGGGGAGAGGTCAAAAGACCTCCCCCTATCCCGATTCCCGCCAAAGTACGCCCAAAATGCTCGGGGTAACGCTAGGAGGCCCTCAAGGGCATCGGGATTGTCCTCGTAGAACTGGGACGGACTGCGCTTTCCGAGATCGAGTTCCGGCATGGCCGATGAATTGAACCCGCCCATTGGCTTCTCCTATGGCGATGGCCGGCTCATGCCAAGCTCGCAGGCATATAGGCACATCGTCCGTCCAATGTCAAGGTTATTATTCCCATCATTCAGGTGATTGCCCATGCTCGGCCACGGGGGAATGATCATCGGCCTTGGGCAAAAAAGGGGTCAAAAAAACAGTCCCTTTTCCCGTCCCCATCCGTGGGCCGGCGCACGCCCCCATCCGTGACATCCGTGTCCTCTGACGCGCCGCCCCCCGGCGGCACCGCTCCCGCCTCGCTGCGCTCGTTGTTGGCCCCCCCACCCCAACCCTCCCCCGCCTTCGGCAGGGGCGGGAGCGTTAATAGTTAGCGGGCGGGACGCCCGCGCTCCAACCGCCGCCATCTGCGTTCGACATAAACTGTTCCCTCCGCCACGCCGGGCGAGTTACTTTTCCCCTCCCTGGTTCGCTGCCGAAGGTCATAGCCCATGCCCGTCTATCGTTCCCGCACCTCCACCCATGGCCGCAACATGTCCGGCGCGCGCGGCTTGTGGCGGGCCACCGGCATGAGGGATGAGGATTTCGGCAAGCCGATCATCGCCATCGCCAATTCGTTCACCCAATTCGTGCCCGGCCATGTCCATCTCAAGGACCTGGGGCAGATGGTGGCGCGCGAGATCGAGCGGGCCGGCGGCGTCGCCAAGGAATTCAACACCATCGCCATCGACGACGGCATCGCCATGGGCCATGCCGGCATGCTGTACTCGCTGCCCAGCCGCGAGATCATCGCCGATTCGGTCGAGTACATGGTCAACGCCCATACCGCCGACGCGCTGGTGTGCATCTCCAACTGCGACAAGATCACGCCCGGCATGCTGATGGCGGCGCTACGGCTCAACATCCCGGCGGTGTTCGTCTCGGGCGGGCCGATGGAGGCCGGCCGCGTCACCGTCAAGGGCGAGACCCATGCCGTCGACCTCATCGACGCCATGATCAAGGGCGCCGACAAAGGCGTCTCGGACGACGAGGCGCTGGCCTATGAGCGCGAGAGCTGCCCCACCTGCGGTTCGTGCTCGGGCATGTTCACCGCCAATTCCATGAACTGCCTGGTCGAGGCGCTGGGCCTGGGGCTACCCGGCAACGGCACCGTGGTCGCCACCCACGCCGACCGCAAGGAGCTGTTCCTGGAGGCCGGGCGCGTCGCCGTCGAGCTGTGCCGGCGCTGGTACGAGCAGGACGACGCCTCGGTGCTGCCGCGCTCCATCGCCACCCTGGCCGCCTTCGAGAATGCCATGACGCTGGACATCGCCATGGGCGGCTCGACCAACACCGTGCTGCACCTGCTGGCCGCCGCCCACGAGGCCGGGGTCGACTTCACCATGGCCGACATCGACCGGCTGAGCCGCCGCGTGCCCTGCCTGTGCAAGGTGGCACCCAACGTGCCCGACGTGCATATGGAGGACATCCACCGCGCCGGCGGCATCTTCGCCATCCTGGGCCAGCTCGACCGTGGCGGGCTGATCAACCGCGACGGCCCCACCGTGCATTCACGCACCCTGGCCGAGGGCCTCGACCGGTGGGACGTCAGCCGCAGCGGTGACGCCAGGGTGCAGGAGTTGTACAAGGCGGCCCCCGGCGGCAGGCGCACCACCGAGGCCTTTTCCCAGGCCAGCCGCTACCCGGAGCTGGACCTCGACCGGGCCTCGGGGGTCATCCGCTCGATTGACCACGCCTTCTCCAAGGACGGCGGGCTGGCGGTGCTGTTCGGCAACCTGGCGCTGGACGGCTGCATCGTCAAGACGGCGGGCGTCGACGACGCCAATCTCAGGTTCTCCGGCCCGGCGGTGGTGTGCGAGAGCCAGGAGGAGGCGGTGGCCAAGATTCTCGGCGGCGGCGTCAAGGCCGGCGACGTGGTGATCGTGCGCTACGAAGGCCCGCGCGGCGGGCCGGGCATGCAGGAGATGCTGTATCCCACCAGCTACCTGAAGAGCATGGGCCTGGGCAAGGCCTGTGCGCTGATCACCGACGGACGCTTCTCGGGCGGCACCTCGGGCCTGTCCATCGGTCACGTCTCGCCCGAGGCGGCCGAGGGAGGCGCCATCGGGCTGGTGGTTACCGGTGACATCATCGATATCGATATTCCTGCCCGGACCATTGCCGTAAGGGTGAGCGATACCGACATGGAGGAGAGGCGCAACATCATGGCGGCCAAGGGAGCCGCGGCGTGGAAGCCGGTCGAGCGGGAGCGGCCGGTGTCGCAGGCGCTGAGGGCCTATGCGGCCATGACCACCAGCGCGGCGCGCGGCGCCGTCAGGGACGTGTCGCAGCTCGATCGCTAGGCTGCTGGCCGGTTGGGGGACCGATGGGCATTCATTGGACCGAGATGATGAGCGTCGGCGTGCCGGCGCTCGACGACGACCACAAGACGCTGGTGAAGCTGCTCAATGTCCTGCACCGTTCCATCGGCGACCCCGAGGAGTACGGCACGCTGGGGACCGTGCTCGAAGCCCTGGTGGACTATGCCCGGCATCACTTCGTCCGTGAAGAGCGGATGATGCAGGACTGCAACTATCCCCAGTTGGACGCTCATCGCCAGATTCATGATTCCATTGCCGCCAAGGTGGTCGAATACCGCCGCCGCTACGATGAGGACCAGACCAGCGTGCGTGCGCGCGAGTGCCTTGATTTCCTGCACAACTGGCTGATCGAGCACATCTGCACCAACGACATGGACTACCGCCCCTGGCTGATCGGTCAGGCCATCGCGGTGAGCAATGCCGAGCGGGTCGGCCTCGGCGCCCCCGAACTGGGCCGGCCGGCCTTCGATTGGCGCTCCTTGCGGATCCTGGTGGTGGACGACAACCAGAACTTCTGCCAGGTGCTGCGCGCCATCCTGGAAGGCGTGGGGGTGGCCGACATCGCCGTGGCCAACGACGTCGCCACCGCTCAGGCTGCGCTGGAAGGTCGCGGCGTCGACGCGGTGGTCACCGACTGGCATGTGGGCCAGGACAACGGCCTCGATCTGGTCCGCTGGATCCGCACCCAGCCCAGGCTGTCGCGCTTGCCGGTGGTGATGCTTTCGGGCCACGAAACCAGTCGCGACCTGGCTCTCGCCGGCGGTGCCGACCAATTCATGGAAAAGCCCATCTCCGCCCGCGGCCTGCTGATCTGCCTGGGGCGTCTGCTGCATCGGTAGGGGGCTCCCTAGTTCACCGCCTTCAGCTCGACCCACACCGGCGTATGGTCGCTGGCCTTGTCCCGGCCGCGCGGCGCCTTGTCGATGTCGCAGGCGATCAGCCGGTCGGCGGCCTGGGGCGACAGCAGGACGTGGTCGATGCGCAACCCCATATCCCGCTGCCACGCTGCCGCCTGATAGTCCCAGAAGGTGTAGCGGCCGGGTTCGGGATGCAGCGCCCGGAAGGCCTCGGTCAGACCCAGGTTGACCAACTCGCGGAACAGGGCGCGGCTTTCCGGCCGGCACAGGGCGTCGAGCCGCCACGAGGGCGGGTCGTAGACGTCGTCGTCGGTGGGGCAGACATTAAAGTCGCCGGCCAGCACGAACGGCACCTCGCCGGCCAGCAGCCGCTTGGCATGGATCACCAGGCGGCGCATCCACGCCAGCTTGTAGTCGAACTTCTCGCCGGGCGCCGGGTTGCCGTTGGGCAGATAGAGCGAGGCCACCCGATAGCCGCCCACCGTCGCCTCGATCCAGCGCGCCTGCCCATCTCCGTTGGCCTCGGGCAGGCCGCGGGTGACATCGGTCAGCGGCAGCCGGGAGAGGATGGCGACGCCGTTGTAGCTCTTTTGCCCGTGCACGGCGGCGTGGTAGCCCTCGGCCTGGAATTCCAGGGCGGGAAAGCCGTCATCCTGGCACTTGATCTCCTGCAGCAGCAGCACGTCGGGCGAGGCGCTGCGCAGCCACTCCAGCGCGTTGGGCAGGCGGGCCTTGACGGAATTGACGTTCCAGGTGGCGATCTTCATGAGCCCTCTTATACCGTGATCCTGCGGAAGACGCTTCCATTGTCGTCATCGCGATGGTGACATGGCGGGGCGCGGCCGAGGGAGGGACGATGTGAGGGGGACGGCGGTGTTCGTGGCAATTCTCCTGCTCGCCACCCCAGCGGTCGCCGCCGAGCGCTGCCCGCCGCCGGGGATGACGCCGCCCAGCCGGGAGGTCACCCTGACCGTCGCGGCCGCTCCCGTCCAATACCGCAACGACCGCTCGCGTGCCGAGATCACCGTGCTGGCCGGCCGCCACGACGTGCCGCTGCACGTCTCCAACACCGGCCTGACGCGTCATCGTACCGAATTCCGGGTGTCGCCGCACCTGTGGTGGGTGGAGCTGGGCAACGGGCGGCGTTGCGTCGGCGTCGGCAAGGTCGAGGCCCGGTGGGCCATCTCCGAGACCACCGTCGACGTGGCCTCCGAGTATCCGCCGGGCAGCTGCCAGTACCGGGTGGTGCGGGAACACGAGGAGGAGCACGTCACCCTGACGCGCAACGCCTTCGACCGTATGGTGCCGCGGATGAAGGGAAGGCTCGACGCCCTGGTGGGCCGACTGGAGCCGTTCGTCACCGACGCCGGTTCCGACGCCGCCGGCAACCAGCTCCTCCAGTCGCTGATGGACGGGGTGCGGCCGATTCTCGACCAGCAGGAGCGCCTGCGTCACGAACTCAACATGGCCATCGACACCCCGGAAAGCTATCGCCGCACCTCGGCGCGCTGTCCGGACTGGTGACGGACCGAAATCAGACCGAAAACGAGCTGCCGCAGCCGCAGGTCGAGCTGGCTTGCGGATTCTTGATCTGGAACGAGGCGCCCATCAGGTCTTCGACGTAATCCACCACCGAGCCGCCCAGCAGGTCGAGCGAGGTCTGGTCGATCACCACGCGGATGCCGTGCTCGTCGAACACCTTATCCTCGTCGCCGGCCTGGTCGTCGAGCGAAATGCCGTATTGGAAGCCCGAGCAGCCGCCGCCGGAAACGGCCAGGCGCAGCATCATATTGGGTTTGCCCTCCATCTGGATCAGCACTCGCACACGCGCGGCGGCGCTTTCGGTAACGCTGATTGCGGGGGCGGTGGCGAGTGCCGTGTCGGCCATGGTGTCCTCGGGCGGTGGTGGAGAGCGGGCGCAAAATACCATCCCGGCCCGGCTGGGCCAAGTTCCCTTCATCTGGGGTGGGCTGGCCCGGGCGTCAAGGTCACGCGGGCGCGTTTATGAGTTTTCCCGGGATACAACCTTGGCGTAGGATGCGACTGGGTTTGGCGTGCCCCGGCCAGGGTGGCCGGGGTCTGGCACTCTGGCTGACCGCGAAAGTGGGGGGAACGGCCGTGATCCGCGGTGCTGTGGTCCGGCATGGAATAATGGCGGCCCTGATGGGCCTCGTCGCGATTACCGCGTCGGGGAATTTCCTGTTGTTCCACACCTTCGCCGAGGTATTCAGCGTCGGCGTCGCCTTCGCCATCTTCGCCGTCACCGTCAATTCGGTGGTCGCCGTGGCGCGCGGCCCGCTTCTGCTCCTGGCGGTCGCCTTTGCGTCGGCGGCACTGCTCGATCTGCTGCATATCCTCTCCTACAAGGGGATGGGCATCTTTCAAGGCTTCGACGCCAATGCACCCACACAGTTGTGGATTGCGGCGCGAGGCCTGCAAGCGGTGTCGGTGGCGGCGGCCTTCCTGGTGCCATCCGGGCTGTTCGGACTGAAACGGGTCCTCGCGGTCTACGCCGTGGTGCTGGCCGTGATCACGCAGTCCGTCTTCGGGTGGCGGAATTTCCCCGACTGTTACATCGAAGGCAGCGGCCTCACCGGCTTCAAGATCGCCAGCGAGTACGCCATCTGCGCGGTCCTGGTGCTGAGCGGCGGCCTGCTGGTCCGCCGCCGGTCTCGGTTCGATGAGCATATGTTGCGGTGGACGCTGGCGTCGCTGGCGTTCACGGTGGTCAGCGAACTCGCCTTCACCCTCTATGTCGGTGTCTACGACCTCTCCAACATCGTCGGTCATCTTGCCAAGGTTGTCGCCTTCTATTGCCTCTATGTGGCGGTGGTGGAGAAGGCGGTGGCGGAGCCGCAGCGGGTGTTGTTCCGCGATCTTGAGCGGGAGCGCGCCCGCTATAAGGCGCTGGCCGAGCGGCTGGCCGAATCCAACGCCGATCTCGAACAGTTCGCCCGCGCCGTTTCACACGACCTCAAGGCCCCGCTGAACGCGGCATCGGGCTACCTTCAGATGGTGGCCCATCGGTACGGTGCGTCCCTGCCGCGTGAGGTTGTCGACTGGCTGGCCTCGGCCAACACCGGGGTCAGTCGCATGAACCGGATGATCAACGACCTGCTGACCTATTCCCGGCTGCGCGATGCCGACCATTGCCCGCAGCCGGTGCCATTGGACGGTGTGATGGCCGAGGTGGCGGATATCCTGGAGCCAAGCCTGCGGGCGGTGGGCGGGCGGATCGTGGTCGGGGGGGGCTTGCCGGTAGTCATGGGGGATTCCAACCAGTTGTCGCGCCTCTTCCTCAACCTGATCGGCAATGCCCAGAAATACAGCCGGCCCGACCTGCCGCCCGAAATCCGCGTCCATTCATGGGCCGAGGGCGACAGCGCCTCGATCACCGTGACCGACAATGGCATCGGTTTTCGCTCCGACGAGGCCGACAGGCTGTTTGATCCGTTCCGTCGCGGCGCCAATGTCTCGGGGCAGGAGGGGACCGGCATCGGGCTGGCCTTGTGCCGCCGGATCGTGGCGCAGCACGGGGGGGCGATCGGCATCGAATCGCCGGGACCCGGACAGGGGTGCATCGTCCGACTCAGGCTTCCCCTCTGGACCCCGGCGATGGCGATGTGCTAGGCCCCCCGCGTCGGTTGCGTTTGCCGGCCGCGGCGGTTAGTGTCCCCGCATGACCGCTTCCGCCCCGCCGCGCCAGTTCTCGCTGAGCCTCTGCGCCTGCCGCGCCGACGAGTCGCGTGGACGGCTGCACCGCGAGGCCGACAGCCTGACGCGCTCGCCGTTCCAGCGCGACCGCGACCGTATCATCCACTCCGCCGCCTTTCGCCGGTTGCAGTACAAGACGCAGGTGTTCGTCTATCACGAGGGCGACAACTTCCGCACCCGGCTGACCCATTCGCTGGAGGTGTCGCAGATCGCGCGCTCCATCAGCCGCACCCTGATGCTGGACGAGGATCTGGCGGAGGCACTGGCGCTGGCCCACGACCTTGGCCACACGCCGTTCGGCCATGCCGGCGAGGACGCGCTGCAGGAGGTGCTGACCGAGGTCGGCGGCTTCGACCACAATGCCCAGAGCTTGCGCATCGTCACCAAGCTGGAGCGCCGCTACACCGGGTTCGACGGCCTCAACCTGACCTGGGAAACCCTGGAGGGGCTGGTCAAGCACAACGGTCCGCTCAGCGGCCCGCTGGCCCGCCCGGACAAGGCGCTGCCGCGCGCCATCGCCGAATATGCCGAGGCCCACGACCTCGAACTCGACACCTATGCCGGCGCCGAGGCGCAAGTGGCGGCGCTGGCCGACGACATCGCCTACAACAACCACGACATCGACGACGGCTTGCGCGCCGGCCTGTTCACGGTCGAGGATCTGGCCGAGGTGCCGCTGGTGGGGCCGTTGTTCCGCGATGTGGTCGCCCAGAACCCCGCCGCCGACCAGAGCCTGCACATCCACGAGGTGGTGCGGCGCATGATCGGCATCATGATTGGCGATCTGGTGGAGGAGACGCGGCGCCGCATCGTCGAATTCCAGCCGAACTCCGCCGCCGAGGTCCGCCGCCTCGGCCGCCCGCTGGTGTCGTTCTCCGAGGGAATGCGGGCCAACGACCGGGCACTGAAGGACTTCCTGTTCGTCCACATGTACCGCCATTTCACCGTCAACCGCATGACCAGCAAGGGCCGCCGGGTGATCAAGGACCTGTTCGGCCTGCTGTTCGCCGAGCCGGAATGCCTGCCGCCGGAATGGCGGCGCCTGGCCGATCGGCCCGGCACACCCAAGACCGCCCGGGTGGTCGCCGACTACATCGCCGGCATGACCGACCGCTTCGCCCTCGATGAGCACCGCCGCCTGTTCGACCTGCAAGAGAAGCCGTAAGAATGAACCTTTTCAAATATTTCCGAGACACCATTGTTACCGTGGTCGAACATCTGGCCGATGCCGGACGGCTGCCGGAGGGGCTCGACACCTCCAGGGTGACCGCCGAGCCGCCGCGCGAGGACTCGCACGGCGACGTCGCCACCAACGTGGCGATGGTGCTGGCCAAGCCGGCCGGCATGAAGCCGCGCGAGATCGCCGAGCTGGTCGCGGCTCAGCTGCGCCAGCACATCGCCATCACCGAAGTGGAGGTGGCGGGACCGGGATTCATCAACCTGCGTCTGGCCGACGGCTTCTGGCTGGCACGGCTGGCCGAGGTGCTCACCGCCGGGCTGGCCTGGGGCGACGCCGAGCCCAACGGGCTGCGGGTCAACGTCGAATACGTCTCGGCCAATCCCACCGGCCCCATGCATATCGGCCACGCCCGCGGCGCCGTGGTGGGCGACGCCCTGGCCGCCCTGCTGGAGAAGGCCGGGCACGAGGTGGTGCGCGAATACTACATCAACGACGCCGGCTCCCAGGTTGACGTGCTGGCCCGCTCGGCGCATCTGCGCTATCGCGAGGCGCTGGGCGAGGTCATCGGCGAGATTCCGGAAGGCCTCTACCCGGGCGACTATCTCAAGCCGCTGGGCGAGGCCCTGGCCCGCCAGCACGGCGCCCGCTTTCAGGCGGCGCCCGAGGCGGAGTGGCTGGCGGCCTTCCGCGACGCCGCGGTGGCGGCGATGATGGTGATGATCCGCGAGGATCTGGCGGCCCTGGGCGTGCGCCATGCCGTGTTCACCTCCGAACGCGCCCTGGTGGAGGGCGGCAAGGTCGAGGCGGCGCTGAAGTTCCTCGAAGATCGCGATCTGGTCTACGAGGGGGTGCTGGAGCCGCCGAAGGGCAAGCTGCCCGACGATTGGGAGCCGCGCCCGCAGACCCTGTTCCGGGCCACCCAATTCGGCGACGACGTCGACCGGCCGCTGAGGAAGTCGGACGGATCGTGGACCTATTTCGCCTCGGATATCGCCTATCACCTCGACAAGTTCCGCCGCGGCTTTCCCATGATGATCGACATCTGGGGCGCCGACCACGGCGGCTACGTCAAGCGCATGCAGGCGGTGGTCAAGGCGGTGACGGAAGGGCAGGGCGCCCTCGACGTCAAGCTGTGCCAGATGGTCAACCTGCTGAAGGGCGGCCAGCCCTTCAAGATGAGCAAGCGGGCCGGGACCTTCGTCACTCTGCGCGACCTGGTCGAGGCGGTGAACAAGGACGTGGTGCGCTTCATCATGTTGACGCGCAAGAACGACGCCCATCTCGACTTCGACCTGGACAAGGTGCTGGAGCAGTCGCGCGACAACCCTGTCTTCTATGTGCAGTACGCCCATGCCCGTTGCCATTCGATCATGCGCCATGCCATCGAAATGTGGCCCCACCTGGATATGTCGGGCACGGCTCTCGCGGGAGGCCCGTTGCATCGCTTGACCGACCCGGCCGAGCTTGGTTTGATCAAGGCGCTGGCGGGATGGCCCCGTCTGGTCGAGAGCGCCGCCGAGGCCCACGAACCGCATCGGGTGGCGTTCTACCTCTACGATCTGGCGGCGGCTTTCCACGGCCTGTGGAACAAGGGCAAGGACGAGGCTCGGCTGCGGTTCCTCCTGGAGGACGACCCCGAGTTGTCGCTGGCCCGCTTGGCGTTGGTGCGGGCCATGGCCACGGTGGTGGCTTCCGGCCTGGTCATCTTCGGAGTTGAGCCCGTCGAGGAGATGCGTTGACATGGCCCGTCCCGGCGACGATTTTGATCGCGATCTCCTCGACATCATCCCCGAGCGTTTCGACGCCGATGCCGATTCGCATCAGGCCCGCGCCGGGCATCGCCTGCGCACCGGCCTGACGCTGGCCTTCGCGGTGGTGGCGGTGGGCGCCATCGTCGCCGCCGGTCTGCATTTCGTCGGTGGCCGCCAGATGACGGGGCCGGGTCTGCCGGTGATCAAGGCCGACGACCGCCCCATCAAGGTCCGCCCCGACGATCGCGGCGGCATGCAGGTGCCCAACCAGGACAAGCTGGTCTACGAACGCATGGATGGCGGCGAGGGCGACGGCAGGGTCGAACGCCTGCTGCCGCCGCCCGAGCAGCCCAAGGCACCGCCCCGCAACGGCGGCCCGACGGCGGCGTTGCCGTCGAGCAAGCCCGTCGCCACCGAAATGATCAAGCCGCCGGCCAAGGGCGAGCCGCCGGCTCCCAGGGCGGTGCCGCAGCCCAAGGTCGCGGTGCAGGCGGTCGCGCCGCCTGCCGTCGTGCCGCCCATCGCCGGGCCGGTGACCGCGCCGGCTCCCATCGCTCCCGCACCGTCGGCGGTGAAGGCGCCGCCGCCAAAGGTGGCTGTCGCTGCCCCGCCGCAGGTGGCCGCCGTGACCCCGCCGCCGCCCGCCGCGGCCGCTCCCAAGGCACCGGCCGCCGGCGACTACGTCATCCAACTGGGCGCGGTGCGGGCCGCCGATGCCGCCGAGAAGGAGTGGGGCCGCATCCAGAAGGCCAATCACGATCTGCTGGGGGCGTTGAAGCCCGACATCATGCGGGTCGAACTGGAGGGCAAGGGCACGTTCTGGCGGGTGCGCGCCGGCCCCTTGAGCGAGGCGGCGGCGCGCCAGCTCTGCACCGAACTGTCCGGCCGCGGCCAGGGGTGCATCCTTGCCCGCAAATAGCACCCCGCCGGCCGCCGCCGTCTTCGGCTGCACCGGCCTCGCCTTGAGCGACGACGAGCGCCGCTTCTTTGCGGCGGTGCGCCCGCTGGGCTTCATCCTGTTCGCCCGCAACATCGACACCCCCGAGCAGGTGCGCGCCCTGGTGACCTCGCTGCGCGACTCCATCGGCCGCGCCGACGCCCCGGTGCTGATCGACCAGGAGGGCGGCCGTGTCCAGCGGCTCAGGCCGCCGCATTGGAGAAGCGCTCCGCCCGGCGCCGTCTTCGCCGAACTGGCGGGGCGCGACGCGGCCAAGGCACGCGAGGCGCTCTACCTCAATTTCCGCCTGATCGGCCGCGAACTGGCGGCGTTGGGCATCGACGTCGACTGCGCCCCGGTCCTCGACGTTCCTGTCCCCGGCGCCCACGACGTCATCGGCGACCGCGCCTATGGCCGCGACCCGGCGCGGGTGGCGGAACTCGGCCGCGTGGTGTGCGAGGGCCTGCTCGATGAAGCCGTGCTGCCGGTGATCAAACACATTCCCGGCCATGGGCGGGCCATGGTGGACAGCCACCTGTCGCTGCCGGTGGTGGAGGCCTCGCGGGCCGAGCTGGAGGCGGAGGACTTTCCCAGCTTCCGGGCACTCAGGGATGCCCCCTGGGCGATGACGGCGCATGTGGTCTACACCGCGCTGGATGACCGCGCGCCCGCCACCACCTCGGCCAGGGTGATCGGCGAGATCATCCGCGGCGTGATCGGCTTCGACGGCGTGCTGGTGTCCGACGATCTCAGCATGAAGGCGCTGGGCGGCAGCTTCGAGGAACGCACGCGGGCCTCGCTGGATGCCGGCTGCGACCTGGTGCTCCACTGCAACGGCGTCATGGCCGAGATGCTGGCGGTGGCCGCCGCCCTGCGTCCCCTGTCCGAGGTCGCCCGCGAACGCCTCGGCCGCGCCGCCGCCATGAAACGGCACGCCGCGCCGGTCGATCCGGTAGCAACCGCGACGCGGGTCGACAGGCTGCTGGGGTTGGGGGGGATGGTATGACCGACGTCCCCAACCTCATTTACGGCCTGTCCATCTGGGCGCTGCCGCTGGTGTTCGCCGTCACCCTGCACGAGGCGGCGCACGGCTACGCCGCGCTGGCCATGGGCGACGACACGGCGCGGCGCATGGGGCGGCTGTCGCTGAATCCGTTGCGCCACATCGACCCGGTGGGCACCATCCTGGTGCCGGCGGTTCTGCTGGCGATGGGCGGCATGCTGTTCGGCTGGGCCAAGCCGGTGCCGGTCAATTTCGGCAAGCTGCGCAACCTGCGCCTGGGGATGATTCTCGTCGCTGCCGCCGGGCCGGCCACCAACATCCTGCTGGCCATTGCCGCTATCCTGCTGGTGCGCCTGGTGCCCTATGTGCCGCAGGAGGGGCGGGCGTGGTTTTTCGTCGACCTCGACAACCTGATCGTCATCAACCTGCTGCTGGCGGTGTTCAACATGAGCCCCCTGCCGCCCCTGGACGGCGGCCGGGTGCTGGTGGGACTGCTGCCGCGCGCCCTGGCCTGGCGGGTGGCGCGGCTGGAGAATGTCGGACTCCTGATCCTGCTGGCCGGCATGTTCATGCTGCCGCCGCTCGGCCGGGCGATCGGCGTCGACCTCGATATTTTCCAGTGGATTTTCCGTGTGCCCGTCGACTGGCTGGCCGACCTCGTCATGCAGGGGTTCGGCCCCCGGGGGTAGAGGATGCAGGGGGACGTATTCGAGGCCGACGACCGGCCGCCGGGGAGGCCGGAGCACGATACCCTGGTGGTCGACCTGGAGGGCTGGGAAGGCCCGCTCGACGTGCTGCTGCAGTTGGCGCGCGAGCAGAAGGTCGATCTCGCCCGCATCTCCATCCTGAAACTGGCCGACCAGTATCTGGCGTTCGTGCAGCGCGTCCGCGCCGAACAGCTCGACCTGGCGGCGGAATACCTGGTGATGGCCGCCTGGCTGGCCTATCTCAAGTCCCGCCTGCTGTTGCCCGAGCCGGAGCAGGAACCGGAAGACGAGCTGTCGCCCGCCGAGATGGCCGAGGTGCTGGCCTTCCGCCTGCGTCGGCTGGAGGCCATGCAGCAGGTCGGCAACCGTCTGTTCGGCCGCCCGCTGCTGGGCCGCGACGTCTTCGCCCGCGGCGAGCCGGAAGGGCTGGAGGTGGTGAACCGCCCACTCTACGACGTCAGCCTCTACGAGCTGCTGAAATGCTATGCCGACCATGTGGTGCGCACCTCGGTGCACACGCTGACCATCGAGGCGCCCGACCTCTATTCGGTGGACGATGCCCTGCAGCGGCTGGAGCGGCTGCTGGGCAAGCTGCCCGACTGGTCGGTGCTGTCGGCCTACCTGCCGGCCTTCGAGGGCGACCCGCTGAAGATGAAATCCGCCATGGCCTCCACCTTCGTCGCCGCGCTGGAACTGGCCAAGCAGGGCAAGATAACGCTGCGCCAGGACGGCGGGCCATATTCGCCGATCTATGTGCGTGGCGCAGGGGGGGAGGGATGATGTCGGATTGGAGCGCGGGCGTCCCGCCCGCACTGGATGCGTCGTCAGCGGGCGAGACGCCCGCGCTCCACTCACACCTTCGCCTGCTGGAAGCCCTGCTGTTCGCCGCCGCTGAGCCGGTTGACGAGGCGGCCCTGGCGACACGCCTGCCGGCAGGGGTCAACATTCGGGAATCGTTGGAGGAGTTGCAGCGGCACTACGCCCCGCGCGGCGTCAACCTGGTGCATCGCGAGGGCAAGTGGGCCTTCCGTACCGCCGCCGATCTGGCGGCGTCGCTCAAGGTCGAGACCACCCAGCCGCGCCGCCTGTCGCGGGCCGCGGTCGAGACCCTGGCCATCATCGCCTACCACCAGCCGGTGACCCGGGCCGAGATCGAGGAGGTGCGGGGGGTGGGGCTGTCTAAGGGCACGCTGGATACCCTGTTCGCCGCCGGCTGGGTGCGCCCCAAGGGGCGCCGCCGCACTCCCGGCCGGCCGCTGACCTGGTGCACCACCGATGCCTTCCTCGATCATTTCGGTCTGAGCGGTCTCGATGACCTGCCCGGGCTGGAGGAACTGAAGGCCACCGGCATGATCGACGCCCGCCCAGCCGCCGACGCCTATGGCAATCGCGCCGTTGACGGTCTGCTGTTCGACACCGAGGACGGCGAGGACGAGCCCGACCTGCTGGACCCCGAGTCTTTGGATGACGAGCAATTGCTGGGTTTGGACAAGTAGCCGGCCATTTGGGATAATTCCTTCCGCACGGCCATTGCGGTGGGGCGCCCTATTTGCGATGATCCCTCGCCAATCCGGGGCTGAACGGTTTTTTCCGCAGGGAGACACGCGGTATGGGTAGTTGGAGCA
Organism: Magnetospirillum sp.; assembly: GCA_016183945.1. The sequence continues at coordinate 3,971 of JACPDP010000072.1, read as the reverse complement.
TCGGCCACTGGCTCATCGTCCTCGTCATCGTGTTGCTGCTGTTCGGCGCCAACAAGATCCCGAAGCTGATGGGTGACATGGCCAAGGGCGTCAAGGCGTTCAAGCACGGCCTCAAGGAGGATGACGAGGCTCCGGCCGCTGGTGCCACCGCTCAGCCTCAGGCCCGCGTCATCGAGGGCGAGGCTGCCAAGCCGGCTGCCGAGAGCCGTGACACCGCCGCCAAGACCTGAGTAGTCGGGGATGTTCGACGTCGGCTGGGACGAAATGGCGCTGGTTGCGGTGGTCAGCCTGATCGTTATCGGACCCAAGGACCTGCCGGCCGTGCTGCGCCAACTCGGGCGCTGGACGCGCAAGGCGCGCGAGATGGCGTCCGAGTTCCAGAGCGGCATCGACGACATGGTGCGGGAATCCGAGCTGGCCGACATCAAGAAGCAGGTGCAGAACGCCACCGATCCCAACCTGCTGAAGCGTGAGGGGGAAAAGGCCATCGACCCCACCGGCGAACTGGCCAAGCAGATGGAACTGCCGCCGCTCGACCTCGACTCGGCAACGCCGGTGATGCCCGAGCCGGAAGCGCTGCCCGTCGAAAATCCGCCCAAACCGCCCGAGCCGTGATGATGTCCTCGTCTTTTTCGTCATTCCCGCGAAAGCGGGAATCCCTAGGTCCTGCCGCTCCGTGCCCAGGCGGTATTGGCGTGGCCGGCATGGACTCCCGCTGTCGCGGGAGTGACGGTTGGGGTATGAAATGACCGAGGCCGCCGAAGACAAGACCATGCCGCTGCTCGAACATCTGATCGAGCTGCGCCGTCGGCTGGTGTGGTCGGCGGTGGCGTTCATCGCCGCGTTCCTCGGCTGCTACTATTTTTCGCAGGATATCTACGGCTTCCTGGTCAAGCCGCTGGCCAGCATCCTGACCGAACTGGGCGGCGAGCGCCGCATGATCTACACCGCGCTGACCGAGGCCTTCTTCACCCATATGAAGGTGTCGGCCTTCGCCGCCGCCTTCGTCTGCTTCCCCATCTGGGCGGGCCAACTGTGGGCCTTCGTGGCGCCGGGGCTCTACAAGCACGAAAGAAGCGCCTTCGCGCCCTTCCTGGTGGCCACCCCGGTGCTGTTCGCCATGGGGGCGTCGCTGGTCTACTTCATCATCATGCCGATGGCCTGGCGGTTCTTCCTGTCCTTCGAGGCCACCGAGGGGGGGCTGCCCATCCAGCTGGAGGCCAAGATCGGCGAGTACCTCTCGCTGGTGATGACCCTGATCTTCGCCTTCGGCCTGGCCTTCCAGTTGCCGGTGCTGCTGACCCTGCTGGCGCGGGTCGGCATCGTCAGTGCGCAGAGCCTGGCGGAAAAGCGCCGTTTCGCCATCGTCGGCGTCTTCGTCTTCGCTGCCGTCGTCACCCCGCCCGACGTCATCAGCCAGGTATCGCTGGCCATCCCCATGGTGGTGCTCTACGAACTGGGAATCGTCTCGGCGCGCTGGGCCGAGACGAAGCGCGCCGAGAACGAAGCCGCCGACGAACAGGCCGCCGAGGCTGCCCTCGACGACACGGACTTCAACGGATAGACGCCCTCCCTCGACAACCCCGCCGGCCCGGCTTATAAGCGATCCGTCCCGCTCTTTCGGAAGCCCCCCATGCACGATCCCAAGTCGATCCGCGACAACCCGGAGGCCTTCGATGCCGGCCTGGCCCGACGGGGCCTGCCGCCGCGCTCCGCCGAGATCCTGGCGCTCGACGCCCGCCGCCGCGCCGCCCAGACCGCGTTCCAGGAGTTGCAGGCCCGCCGCAACGAGGCCTCCAAGCAGATCGGCCAGTTGAAGAAGCAGGGCGAGGACGCCAGCGCCCTGATGGACGAGGTCGCCAGCCTCAAGGAGCGCATCCCCGCCGCCGAGGACGAGGACAAGACGGTCGGCGCCGAGATCGACGGAATTCTCGCCGCCATTCCCAACCTCCCCGCCGCCGATGTGCCCGATGGGCCGGGTGAGGAGCACAATGTCGAGTTGCGCCGCTGGGGTACGCCCGGCCAGTTCGACTTCCAACCCCTGGAGCACGACGCCATCGGCGTCAGGCTGGGGCTGATGGATTTCGACGCCGCCGCCGCCCTGTCGGGGGCGCGCTTCGTGGTGCTGAAGGGGCAACTGGCGCGGCTGCAGCGGGCCTTGGGCCAGTTTATGCTCGATCTGCAGACCCTGGAGCACGGCTACACCGAGATCGACCCGCCGCTGATGGTCAAGGATGGCGCCGCCTTCGGCACCGGCCAACTGCCCAAGTTCGGCGAGGATCTGTTCAAGACCAACACCGGCCACTGGCTGATCCCCACCGCCGAGGTGCCGCTGACCAATCTGGTGGCCGACAGCATCATCGACGAGGCGCTGCTGCCGTTGCGGATGACCGCGCTCACCCCCTGCTTCCGCTCGGAAGCGGGGGCGGCGGGCAAGGACACCCGGGGGATGATCCGCCAGCACCAGTTCCACAAGGTGGAGATGGTCAGCATCGCCCATCCCGACGCCTCCGACCTCGAACACGGCCGCATGACCGCCTGCGCCGAGAGCGTGCTGCAGAAGCTTGGGCTGCCCTATCGGGTGATCGTGCTGTGCACCGGCGACATGGGCTTCTCCGCCCGCAAGACCTACGACATCGAAGTCTGGCTGCCGGGGCAGGGGCGGTTCCGCGAGATTTCATCGTGCTCCAACTGCGGCGACTTCCAGGCGCGGCGCATGAAGGCGCGTTTCAAGGGCGCCGGCGACAAGGCTACCCGCTTCGTCCACACGCTGAACGGCTCCGGACTGGCGGTGGGGCGCACGCTGATCGCGGTGATGGAGAACTACCAGCAGGCCGACGGCCGCATCGCCGTCCCCGAGGTGCTGCGGCCCTACATGGGTGGCGTCGAGGTGATCGGCTGACATGTTCTCGCCCATCGACGATCTCGCCTCGGCCCGCATCCTGATCTCCAACGACGATGGCGTCAACGCGCCGGGATTGAGGGTGCTTGAACGCATCGCCCATTCCCTCTCGCGCGACGTCTGGGTGGTGGCGCCCGAAACCGAGCAGAGCGCCGCCGGCCATTCGCTCACCATCCGCCGGCCGTTGCGGGTGCGCCAGGTGTCGCGGCGCCGCTACGCCGTCGACGGGACCCCCACCGACGCCGTGCTGCTGGGCATCAACCACGTCATGAAAGGCCGTCGTCCCGATCTCGTGCTGTCGGGCATCAACCGCGGCGCCAACCTGGGCGAGGACGTCACCTATTCCGGCACCGTCGCGGCCGCCATGGAGGCGGTGATCCTCGGCGTTCCGGCCATGGCCTTCAGCCAGTTCCTCACCCCCGATCTCGCGGTGAAATGGGCCACCGCCGAGCATTGGGCGCCCGACATCATCCGCCGCGCCACCGCGGTGGGCTGGGGCCGCAACGTGCTGATCAATGTCAATTTTCCCGATGTGCCGCATACGGCGGTCACGGGTGTCGAGATCTGCCACCAGGGCAAACGCAAGATCGGCGATCAGCTCATGGAGCGCCTGGATCCGCGCGGCGAACCCTATGTCTGGATCGGCGCCCAGCGCGCCGAGGATCGCTCGACCCCCGGCACCGACATCGAGGCGGTGTGCCGCGGTGCGGTGGCGGTGACGCCGTTGTGCGTCGACCTCACCGACCGAGATACCATGCGGGCGCTGGAAACCGTATTCGCCTGAGGAGGTCGGGCATGGCCACCCCCGAACCCCGTGTCATCCGTCTGCTGATGGAACTGCGCAAGCAGGGAGTCACCGACACCCGCGTGTTGGGGGCCATCGAGCGCACGCCGCGCGAGCTGTTCGTCGCCGAGCCCTTCCTCGACCGGGCCTGGGAAAACCAGGCGCTACCCATCGACTGCGGCCAACCCGTCAGCCAGCCCCTGGTGGTCGGGCTGATGACCCAGGAACTTGAGGTGGGGGAGCGCATGAAGGTGCTGGAAATCGGCACCGGTTCGGGCTACCAGG
>JACPDP010000071.1 GCA_016183945.1 Magnetospirillum sp. | reverse complement strand
TGCCAGAATGTATACACATGGACGCCTCGTCACCGTGCTCATACCGACCCTACCGGCGGAATGGATGCCCGCTTTCGCGGGCATGACGAGGTTATGCCCACCCGAATTAACCATTCGCTAACCTGACCTCGTGGCCCTGGCAGCCCTGTGGCGGGGCTTGCAAAGCGGCGGTGGCCTGTCGGATAATCATCTCCGGATGGGCGGCGGGATTTTGGGGACTTGTCCATGGACGTCGTCGAAGGCTGCCTTGCCCGGTGTGCTTTGTTCGCTTCGCTGCCGGCGGAGGCCATCCGCGAAGTGGAGGCCCGCTGCACATGGCAGCGCTATTCCTCCGGCCAGCAGGTCTTCGACAAGGAAAGCGACACCCTCGATGTCTACTTCGTGGTCGAGGGCGCGGTGCGCATCCTCACCCCCGGCTCGGATGAGCAGGAGGTGGCGCTGGCCGACGTGATTGCCGGCAATTACTTCGGCGAGCTGGCGGCCATCGACGGCATGAAGCGCTCGGCCCGGGTGGTGGCGACCCAGGACTCGCTGCTGGCGTCGCTGGACGGCCCCGGCTTTCTCGACCTCATGCACCGCTTTCCCGGCCTGGCGGTTCATGTGCTGGAGCGGCTGACCCGGATCATCCGCAACCTGGACGCCCGCGTCACCCGGCTCTCCACCCAGAGCGACAGTCAGCGGGTGATGAGCGAACTGGTGCGCCTGGCCGAGCCGGACCCGTCGCGCCCCGAGGGCTGGCTCATCGCCGACCTGCCCAACCACAAGGAAATCGCCTCCTGGGCCGGCACCAGCCGCGAGGCGGTGGCCCAGGTCATTGGCGAATTGGCGCGCGACGGCATCGTCCGCCGCAAGAGCATGGGCCTGGTGATCTGCGACTGGAACCGTCTGCAACTGATGGCGCGGGCGACGGCGGCGTAACCTTCCGAAATATTCATAAAATTGTCGACAAACTCCCCGCAAAATAAAAATGCGGAGAATTTCCGTCATTGTGAAGTGACTCACAGAATTGCGTCGGCGTAATGGGTATAACTGTACTCATGAAGCGGGGCGGGACGGAATAAATCCAAACCATGGGACCCAGCTCCAGAAGGAAAAACCGAAGACCTCTGCGACAAGCGAGGTCCCATCCAAGGAGAAAGACAATGTTGGCTTCCATCTACGAAATGGCCCGCAAGCTCCGCTACGACGAAGAAGGCGCCACCGCCATCGAATACGGCCTGATCGCAGCCCTGCTGGCCGTCGCCATCGTCACCATCCTGGGCACTGCCGGCGAGAACCTGACCGGCGTGTTCACCAAGGTCAGCAACGAACTGGCCAAGGGTAAGTAAGAAGCTCTTTCCGGCTCTTCCGACCACAAGGCGCCTCCCCCTCCCCGGGGAGGCGCCTTTGCTTTGTCTCCGATGCATAAAATTGTCACTAAATGCCCGCTAAAATAAAAAATCAAAAATCATCGGCGTTTGTGAATGCCGTCACAGAAGAAACTTATCGCTTTTGCTATAACAATTTTCATGAAGCGCGGGCGGGAAGGAAAATTCCAACCATGGGAGCTGGCGCCGGAAGGAAAACCCCAAGACCTTCGCAGCAAGCGGGGTCCCAGACCAGGAGACAGACAATGATGGCATCCATCTACGAAATGATCCGTAAGCTCCGTTACGACGAAGAAGGCGCCACCGCCATCGAATATGGGCTTATCGCGGGTTTGCTGGCCGTCGCCATCGTCACCATTCTGGGTACCGCCGGCGAGAACCTGACCGGCACCTTCACCAAGGTCAGCAATGAGCTGGCGAAGGGCAAGTAGGAAGTAAAAATCCTCCCAAGGCTTTCCGCACCTCAAGCGCCTCCCCCTCCCCGGGGAGGCGCTTTTATTTCTATTGTCTCAGTTATCACAAAAATGCCGCGCGTATGTGATTTTTTTCACTGTGAGCCTAATATATTGGTGATACACCGAATGACAGGGAAGTGAATTGGCAGGGCGGGCCAAACCATGCAGTCCGAAACCTTCATAGCCATTCCGGGCGTACTCTTCGTTGCGGCGCTCGTCGATGCCGGGGTCAGCGATCTTCGTGGTTTCCGCATTCCCGACCGTGCGCCGCTGCTGCTGCTGGCCGGCTTTGGCCCGGCCGCCTGGGCGCTCGGCATGCCGATCACCGAGGCGTTGTGGAGCCTGGGCTGCGCCGTGGCGGTGTTCGCCGGTGCCGTCGCCCTGTTCGCGGCCAAGATGTGGGGGGGCGGCGACGCCAAGCTGCTGCCGGCGGTGGCGCTGTGGACCGGCCTGGCCGGCCTGCCGCGGCTGCTGGTGGTCATCGCCTTGGCCGGCGGCGCCCTGGCGCTGGTGGTGCTGCTGGCGCGCCGCGCCGGCGTGGCGAAGTTCGCCGACGGCCATGTTCCCTACGGCATCGCCATCGCGGCCGGCGGGTTCGACTGGTGGGCGGTGGCGGTTCTGCCGCGCCTGATCGGGTGAGGAGGGGGAAGCCATGCGACCGGTAGCGATCATCCTCGTGGTGGTAGCGGCCCTGGCGGCGGTTCTGACCGGCTTCCTGGCCAAGCGCTGGATGGACGGCCAGGCCCGCCCGACAGGGGACGCGCCGCAACTGGTCGAGGTGCTGGTGGCGGCGCGCGAGGTGCCGGCCGGCACGGCGCTGCAAGGCGGCGACCTGCGCTACGACCCCTGGCCGCCCGTCGCGGTGTCCTCCCGGCTGCTGAGCCGGCAGAACGGCGACGATCCCAAGGCCCGCTTCCTCGGCCAAGTGACCCGCCGCGCTCTGGTGGAGGGCGAGCCCTTCGCCGAGACGGTGGTGGTGCGCCACGACGCCGCCGGTGTGCTGGCCGCCATGCTGGCGCCGGGGATGCGGGCGGTCAGCATCGCCATCACCACCGCGTCGGGCGTGTCGGGCTTCATCACCCCCGGCGATCGCGTCGACGTGGTGCTGGCCGCCGACGTGCGCAAGGCCGAGGGTGGCGGCAGCCAGGACAAGGGCGGCCCGCTGGTGCGCTTCGCCGCCGAAACCGTGCTGGAGGACGTCAAGGTGCTGGCCATCGACCAGCAGATCGCCCGCGGCCGCGACGGCAGCGCCATCCAGGGCAAGACCGCCACCGTCGAGGTCAGCTCCAAGCAGGCCGAGCTGCTGACCGCCGCCGGCATGCTGGGCAACCTGTCGCTGGTGCTGCGCGGCTTCGAGGCCGATACCGCCCGCGCCGCCACCCAGCCCTCCAGCTTCACCTCCGACATCGAAGCCAGCAAGGCGTTGCAATCCCTGCACGGACCCAAGGCCAAGGCCGCCGCGCCCCATGGCGGCGGCGTGCAGATCAACCGCGCCGGCCAGCTTTCCTCCCAGAGTGTCAGGCCATGAACAGCCATTCAGACCATCGGGAGCCCCCCTTCGAGACGGCCGCTGTGCGGCCTCCTCAGGGTGGGGCCATTTTGCGAAGGGTGGCGCGCACGATCGGACTGGGGTTCGTCCTGGTGGGGCTGGCATGTCCCGTCTTCGCCCAGGACCCGGCCGAGCCGCCGATGCCGGCCCCGGCGCCGCGTGCCAAAGTGGTCACGGCGGGACAGCCTGCCCGCCCCGCCCCCGTCACCCTGCGCGGCACCCTGCCAACGGCGGTGGCAGCCGAGGCGATCCGGGTGGCGCTCAACAAGACCGCCGAGGTCTCGCTGCCGGCCGAGGTCAAGGACATCGTGGTGGGCAATCCCGATATCGCCGACATCATGGTGCGGGCACCGGGCAAGGCGTTCCTGACCGGGCGCGCGGTGGGGCAGACCAACCTGTTCCTGCTCGACCGCAGTGGCCAGGCGGTGCGGCGCCTGGAGGTGGACGTGCATTTGGATGCCGCCGCGCTCAAGGACGTCATCCGCCAGGTGATGCCCGACGAGCGCAGCCTGCAAGTCTCGGCGGTGGCGGACAGCGTCTATCTCTCGGGGACGGTGAGGAGTGACGGCGCCGTGGCCATGGCCCGCAATCTGGCACGCCGCTTCGTTACCGCCGACGCCAACGTGGTCACCCTGCTGAAGATCGGCAACGAGCAGCAGGTGCTGCTGCACGTCAAGGTCGCCGAGATGCAGAAGACGGTGCTGAAGGAACTGGGCGTCGGCCTCTCGGCGACCAGCCTGCCCATCTTCGGCGACACACGCCTCACCGGCAGCACCAGCGCCTTCGTCGGTCTGACCCAGAGTGCGAGCCAGGTGTTCGGCAGCGCCACCATCACCGGCCTGGGGGTCAATTCGCTGGTGGGCTCGCTGGCCCTGCTGGAGCGTCAGGGCCTGATCAAGACCCTGGTGGAGCCCAACCTGACGGCGGTGTCGGGCGAGACCGCCAGCATGCTGGCCGGCGGCGAGATTCCCATCCCCATCGCCGATTCCAACGGCCAGATCAGCATCGAATTCAAGCCGTTCGGCGTGCTGCTGTCGTTCACCCCGGTGGTGCTCGACCCCGGCCGCATGAGCCTCAAGATGTCCACCGAGGTTTCCAGCCTGTCCAATACGCGGACCATCAAGCTGTCCTCGGCCGAAATCCCGGCCATCAACGTGCGCCGCGCCTCGACCACGGTGGAGCTGCCCTCGGGCGGCAGCCTGATGATCGCCGGACTGCTGCACAAC
>JACPDP010000011.1 GCA_016183945.1 Magnetospirillum sp. | reverse complement strand
GCGCCACCTCCGGTGGCTTGGCTCGCTCCGCTATGCGCCTTTCGCTACGCTCCAGGCCCGCTTCGCGCGGCCTCAATGGCCGAGGCGCCCGCTTCCGCGGGCTTCACCCGATTGCCCTGCGGTCAGCCGGCGAGGCGATCGCCACCGACGCCCCGGCACGGCGCTCGGTTTCCAGCATGTCCGCCAGGGTATAGCGGTCGAGCACCGAGAAGAATGCCCCCAGTCCCTCGGCCAAGGCGGAACGGGCGACGCAATTGGCCGACAGGCGGCAATCCTCGCCCTCCTCGCGCTGGCAGCGCACCAGCGAGAAGTCTTCCTCGGTGCGGCGGATGAAGTCGCCCAGCCGAACGTCCTCGGGCGCAACCTGCAGCCGGATGCCGCCATACTTGCCCCGCACCGTCTCCAGATATCCAGCACGGCCCAACTGGTGCACGACCTTGGTCAGGTGATTCTTCGATATGCCATAGCACTCGGCGACCTCGTTGATGGTGACGAGGCCCCCGTCTTTAAGACCGACATGAACCAGGACCCGCAGCGCGTAATCCGTATGAAGTGTCAAACGCATGAGCTTCCGGCCTCGCACCTGATCCTTGTCTAAAGTATGGTCCGCCAATGCTGTGACAGCGTCAACCAACGCCACGTCATGGCTCCCATGCGGCGAACTTCCCGCTTTGTCAAAGGCCTGCGGGGGGGTACAAAAGGGGGGTGGGATTTGCCGCATATTTAAGAGGGAAACCCAGGGAGTGGCCAGGGAACCATCCACCGCACGGCGGCGCCGCACGTGACGGACGAACCGGCCATAGCACGGCAGGAGCAGCGCCGTGGGCCGCTGACGCGATGGATGCGAACGCTGCCGATCGCCTGGCGCATTCCGCTGGTGGTGGCGCTCAACGCGGCGGTGGCCTTGGCCATGGGATCGCTGGGATGGTACGGCGCCGCGGTGGTGCTGGCCGATTTCGACGAGTTGCGCCTCAGCCAGAGCCACCTTAGCGCCCTGGCCGACATCGACGCCCAGGCCAGCCGGCTGCAGAGCCTGATCCGCCAATACCTCAATACCCCCACCGACGACGTGCTGAAGGAAACCGCCCGGCGCTCGGAGGAGCTGTTCGTCGCCATGGCGGCCACCACCGCCCGCGATGACCCCAACAACAACGACATCAACCGGCTGCACGCCGCGGCGCGGCGTTTCGTTCAAGGGTTCCAGACCCTCAAGACCATCAACGCCGACGTGGCGCGCATCTACGAAACCCAGGTGTTGCAGGCCACCAGTGAGATTTCCGGGCTCTACGCCATCCTCAACGCCTCGACCCGGGTCCAGCCGGGCAATCTGCTGGCGCCTGCCCTGGTGCGCTCGCATGAGAACTTCGTGGATAGCCTGATCGCGATCAATCTCTTCTACTTCAACCACAGTGCCCCCCGTGCCGCCCGCGCCCAGGCCAGCCTGCTGCGGGTCACCGACGCCATCCCCATGCTGCTCGAACTGGCCGGCAGCGAGTTGCAGCGCGACTCGCTGAAGCTGATCGGCAAGCGCTCCCGGGCGCTGCGCAACGATGTGGACGCCATCATCGGCGCCATCGATCGCCGCAACAGCGTGCTGGCCCAGGAGGTCGACGCCAGCCAGGAGGCCATGGCGGCGGCCATCGACCGCCTGCTGATGGTGGGCCACCGCCGCCAAGAGGAGTTGCAGCAGAAATCGCACGAACTGCTGGTGCGGGTGGCGGCCATCGGTATTGCCGGCACCGGCTTGCTGCTGCTGGCGGGCGCCTGGATCAGCTGGACCATCGGCCAGTCCATCCGCCAACCGCTGCTCCGCCTGCGCGAGGTGATGGAGGCTGGGGCCACCGGTGACTGGAGCCACGAGATCGAGGACCGCGACCTCGACGACGAACTGGCCGCCATGGCCCGCACCCTCGAAGTGTTCCGCCGCGACGCCATCGAGAAGGCCCGCCTTGAGGGCGAGCGTGCCGAGGCCTTCGCCCGCGAGGAAGAAGCCAAGCGGCGCACCCTCAACGATCTGTTGGTCCAGATGGAGGCGCACGATTCGCCGCAGACCTTCACTCACCCGGTGGCCGCGGCGCCGCAGACCGAGGCGGCCGAGATCGCCGCGGTGTTCAACCGCGTACTGGCCAAATTCCACGAGGCGACGCGGGCACGCGACGATGCCATCCGGCAGTTGACCGCCTCCAAGGAGACCGCCGAGGCCGCCAATCAGGCCAAGTCCGCCTTCCTTGCCGCCATGAGCCATGAGATCCGCACGCCCATGAATGGGGTGATCGGCATGCTGGAGCTGCTGGGCTACACCGACATTGACCAGGAGCAGCGCACCCTGATCGGCACGGTCCGCGAGTCCGGGCTGTCGCTGTTGTCCATCATCGACGACGTGCTCGATTTCTCCAAGATCGAGGCCGGCCGCCTTGATCTTGAGCGCACCCCGGTGTCGCTGGCGACACTGATGGACGGGGTGGTGCAGACACTGGCCCCGGCGGCATCCAAGAAGGGGCTGCCGCTGGGCAGCTTCGTCGATCCGTCGATCCCCGACCGATTGATGGCCGATCCCGTCCGCCTGCGCCAGATTCTGTTCAACCTGGCCGGCAACGCGGTGAAGTTCACCGAACGCGGTCACATCCGCCTGTTCGCCAAGGGGCACGGCCGGGCCGAGGACGGCCGTGAACAGGTCTCGGTACGGGTGGTCGACACCGGCATCGGCCTCACCCCTGAAAGCAAGGCGCAGCTGTTCCAGCCCTTCGCCCAGGCGGAAACCTCCACCACCCGCCGCTACGGCGGCACCGGACTCGGCCTGTCCATCTCGCGCCGGCTGGTGGAGTTGATGGAGGGCTCGGTGGGGGTGGAGGGCGCCCCCGGCACCGGCTCCACCTTCTGGTTCACCGTGCCGCTGGCCTCGGCCGAGGCTGCGCTGCCCGACGACCCGCCGCCCGACTTCATGGGCCTTCGCGTGCTGGTGGTCCATCCCGACACCGCCCAACGCACACTGGTCGCCCGCTGCATCGAGCAATGCGGCGCGGCGGTGGTGCGGGTGCCGGCGGCGGAAGGGGCCCTGGCCGCCTCGCGCAAGGCATCCAATACCCACACGCCGTTCGACCTTGCGGTGCTGGCGCTCGGCGCCATGACGGCCGGACAGTTGGCCGCACTGGGGGATGCCCCCCTGCTGTTCATCGACGATGACCCCTGGCGGGTCATCGACAACGACAAGCGGCGCCTCGAATTGGAGCGGCTGCCCAACTGCTTCGGCTTCCTCGGCGTCCCGGTCGGGGCGGATCCATTGCTGCGGGCGGTCGCCAAGGTGATGGCCGGCCGCGTCGGCGCCCCGTCGATGCCGATGCCGGTTGCCGTGCCGCACTCCATCGCGCCAACGGCAGGTGCCGTCCAGAGGATGAACATCCTGGTGGCGGAAGATCATCCGGTGAACCAGCAGGTCATCCTGCGCCAATTGCGCCTGCTCGGCCACACACCCGAGATGGCGCCCGATGGCGCCTCGGCGCTGGCGGCGTGGCGGCGGCAGCGCTTCGACCTGGTGATCACCGACTGCCACATGCCGGTGATGGACGGCTTCCAGCTCACCGCTGCGATCCGTGGCGAAGAGTCGGATGGAACGCACCGCACCCCCATCCTGGCGCTCACCGCCAACGCCCTGTCCGGCGAGGCCGAGCGTTGCCTGGCGGCGGGGATGGATGGCTATCTGGCCAAGCCGGTGGAACTGGGCCGCCTGCGCGAGGCACTCGGCCGGCTGCTGCCGGCCGGCCTCCTGTCGGCGGAGGCGACGTGATGACCGCCCCGGTGCGCCAGCCCGGCACCAGGACAGCCCGCCACCGCCTGCTGGTGGCGGTGCTGGCCCCCGCCCTGGCGCTGCTCCTGTTCGGCGGCTTCATGGTCACGGAAAAACTGGCGGGCTGGCAGCACTCCTCGCGCCTGCTCGCCGCCGCTCAGTTGATCCGCGCCGGGCAGTATCTGGTGCACGAGGTGCAGATCGAACGGCGGTTGTCGGCGGCCCACCTCACCGGCGAGGGCGGCGACACCCGCGGTGCGCTCGACCACCAGCGGGTGGTCACCGACCACAGCCGCCGCGACTTCGAGGCCGTCCTGGCGCGGCCCGGCTCCCCCGCCCTGGCCGGCAGCACTGGTGCCGGGTTCGGCCTGAGCACCCTCGACGGCCTGCGTGTCGAGGTCGACGGCGCCGCCGACGGCTTGTTCGCCTACCGACAGTTCAACATCCTGATCGGTCGCATCACGGTGCAGTCGGCGCGGCTGTGGGGCGACGATCTGGGCGGCGCCATGGCGGCGCGGATCGACCTAGCCCATGTCCGCGACCGCATCGATCGCAGCCGGCAGATGGGCATGGCGATGCTGTCGACGCCGGGCCTCCGCGACGGGGTGGGCGCTCTGCTGGTCGAAACCGACATCGAGCGCCGCGCCTTCACCGAATCGCTGCGCAGCCACCTGTCCAGCGCCTTGGGCGACGACGCCGTCGCCGTGCTCAACGGTGCGGCCATGATCGAGGTCGACCGACTGCACGATCTGGCCCTGACAGGCGGCCTCGACGCCGCCTCGGCCACCGCCTGGGCGGTGGCCCACGATCAGGTGCTGGATGCGATCAGTAAGGCCGAAGTCCACATGTCGGCCACCCTGGAACAACTGCTGCTCGATGACCTGCGCCGCTCGAAGGCGGTATTCTACGGGGTGGTGCTGGCCAGCCTTGCCGCCATGGGACTGGCGCTGGAGAGCCTGCGCCGCAGCGAGCGCCGCGCCTGGCTGGCGCAGGAGGAGGCGCGCAAGCTGTTCCGGGCCGTCGAGCAGAGTCCCGTTTCGGTGATGATCACCGACGCCATGGGTACCGTCGAATACGTCAACCCCAGCTTCGCAGACATGACCGGCTATGGCCGCGACGAGGTGGTCGGCCGCTCGCCGCGCATGTTCAAATCCACCATCATGCCGACGGAGGCCTACGCCGATCTGTGGCGCACCGTCAGCACCGGGCTGGAGTGGCGCGGCGAGATGCTCAACTGCCGCAAGGACGGCACCCTCTACTGGGAATCCATGACGGTGGCACCGGTGAAAGGTGCTGACGGCGACCTGGTCAACTACGTGGCCTTCAAGGAAGACATTTCCGAACTCAAGGCGCTGCGCCGGGCGTTGGAACGCGAGCACGACACCCTGCGCAGGGTCCTGGCGGCCATCCGCGATGCGATCGCCCTGGTCGATGCGACAGGGCACTTCGTCTACGTCAACCGCGCGCTGGAGGATGAATTCGGTCCGGTCGGCGACAGCACCTGCGCCGACTACTTCGCCGCCCACAGCCATACCTGCCCCATCTGCGGCAGCCGGCAGAACCAAGGGGTCGCCGACTCCAACCGTGAATGGCTGTCGAGCGCCACCGGCAAGATCTATGAGCTGACCGAGGCACGGGTTCCCGGCGACGACGGCGATTTCGCGGTGTTGCAGGTGTTCCACGACATCACGTTGCGCAAGCAGTCCGAAAAGGCCCTCGACAAGGCCCGCCAGGCCGCCGAGGTGGCCAACCGGGCCAAATCGGAATTCCTCGCGGTGATGAGCCACGAGTTGCGCACGCCGCTCAACGCCATCATCGGCTTCGCCGAAATTCTGGAAAGCCAGTTGCTGGGTCCGCTGGGAGTGCCGCAATATATCGAGTTCGCTCACGACATCCACGACTCGGGACGCAACCTGCTGCAACTGATCAACGACATTCTCGACGTCGCCCGCATCGAGGTCGGGCGCATCGTGCTGAGCGAAGCTCCGCTGGACATCGCCGAGGTGGTCCACCTCATCATGACCCTGGTCCGCGAGCGGGCCGAGCATGGCCAGGTGACGCTGGCCGAGGACATGGCCGACGACCTTCCGGCATTGCTGGGCGATGGCCGCCGGGTGAAACAGGCGCTGCTCAACGTGGTGGGCAATGCGGTCAAATTCACGCCCCCCGGCGGCCGAGTCGAGGTTTCGGTAGGCCCGGCAGCGGACGGTGGCCTCGACCTGCGGGTCACCGACACCGGGATCGGCATCGCGCCCGATGACGTCGAGCGGGTCATGCAAGTCTTCACCCAGGCGGAGAACAGCCTGAAACGCCGCTATCAGGGCACCGGCCTCGGCCTGCCGCTGACCCGTCAGTTGATGGAACTCCACGGCGGCAGCGTGACCTTGGAAAGCGAGGTCGACATCGGCACCCGCGTCGTCCTGCATTTCCCCAGGGACCGCGTCATTCCGACACAAATAATGTGAATTTGAAGCTGTTGCCGCGGCCGCCCGGCGGCTAGAATCGGCGGACAATAATCGGCAAGTGGACATGCCCAGGGATGACGCCATCGGTGCGGTACTGCCCGGCGGTGCGGGACAGCCCGTTGACCGTGCCGCTCGCGTACGTCTGGTCGCCGACACCCTGAAGGGGCCGGTGGCGAAGGTGTTCCGCGACCTCATCCCCGCGTTCAAAGCCTTTACCGGCGAGCAGTTCTACTCCATCGCCATGAGCAACGGCACCATCCTGCATGGGTGCCTGTTGATTTTCCGCCACCGGCGCAACTCCTTCGCCCACCTGCTGGTGGATGCCCGCGGCCGCTTGGTGCGCGACGACTTCGTCCGCCTCAGTTGCGGCAAGACCGTGCACGAGGTCATTACCCTGATCGTGCGAACCCACGCCAAGCGGCAGTTTCGCGCCTCGCTGGGCGGCGACCCCAACGATTTCGCCAGCGAAGCCGGCCAAATGTATCAGGCCATCAAGGAATACCTGATCCACGAGTGGCAGGTGCCGCTGGTGCCGCACTACAGCGCCCTGCCGGTGGACATGGTGCTCGGCATGGGTCCCGAGTTGCTCGACATTCGCGAACCGAAAAAGCTCGACGCCATTGCCGCCGCCGCGGCGGCGCCGGCCAAGCCCAAGGCGGTTGCGGTGCCGGCACCGCCCGCCGCAGCTCCGCCTCCCCCTCCGCCGCCCGCCCCCGCGGCAGCCCCGGTGGCCGTGGTTGTGGAACCGCCGCCTGCGCCTCGGGCACCGGCGCCGGCGCCGGCCAAGGCCGTGGCATGGAACAAGGACGCCGCTCCCGCCGATCTCAGCGACCAGCAGGAATTCTGGTGGGAGGTGCTGCGCGACGTGCAACTCGCCGCCGTGCTGGGGCGCCTCGACGAATGGGAGAAGCGGGAGTTCGTGACGGCGCTGGCCTCGTGCAACGAAGCCACCCATCAGGAAATTTTCGGCGGCCTGATGCTGTCCATGCCGCAGGCGGCGGCCTGCATGATCGCCGCCTACCGCACGCTGGGCGAAAGAAGCTTCAAGCTGGTGTTCGGCAGCCCCGGCCGGCCGCAGACGGTGGCCATCGTCGCGCAACGCATGCGGACCCGCACTCTGGGCTCCCACACCGAGCTGCGCGCCCTCTACAAGGCCATGGATGGGCTGGTGAAGGTGTAGGGGAAAGCCCCGCTACTCCCCCTGGAATACCGGCCGTCGCTTTTCCCGGAACGCCGCCAGCCCTTCCGCGTAGTCCGCCGTCTTCAGAAAGCGGTAGCACTCGTCCAATTCGGCCTCGGTGATCGGGCTGGGGCTGTCGAGGCGGGCAAGGAAGCGCTTGTGCCAGCGGTTGGCCAGCGGCGCCCCGGCGGCGATGCGCCGCGCCGTGGCGTAGGCCTCCTCCTCGGCCTTGTCGTCCTCGGCGACGCGGTTGACCAGCCGCTTGGCCAGGGCCTCGTCGGCGTCGAACACCCGCGCCTCCAGCAGGATTTCCAGCGCCACGGCGGCGCCGACGAGGCGGCGGATGACGGCCAGTTCGGGATAGGCCATCACCACCGAGATCTTGTTGATGGGCACGCCGAACTTGCCCGACCTGGCCGAAATCCGCATGTCACAACAACAGGCCAGTTCGAGGCCGCCGCCGACGCAGGGACCGAAGATCAGCGCCACCACCGGCTGGGGGCAGGTGCGGACCGCATCCAGCGCCTTGCGCATGACCACGTCGTAGGCCTTGGCCTGGGCGGCGTTGGCGCGGTCGCTGTCGAACTCGTCGATGTCGGCCCCCGGCGCGAAGGCCTTGGTGCCGGATCCCCTCAGCACCACCGCGCCGATGGTCTTGTCGCCGGCGATGTCCTTGAAGGCGGCCGCAAGCCCGCGCCACATGGGCAGGTTCAGCGCGTTCATGCGGTCGGGCCGGTTCAGCATCACCGTCGCCACCGGCCCGTCGCGCATCACCTCGATCACCTCGGACATTCTCAATACCCCGTCTCAGTTGTCTGCTTGCAGGAACGGGCGATTGTGCCTATACCGCCCTCATGCGGCAAGGCACAGAGAGGGCATCCGACCATGGCACAAACCGTTTCCCGCACCCCCGAGCAGAAGCAGGCAGCGCTGACCACGGCGCGCATCCTGCTCGAGATCAACGCGGTCAATTTCCGTCCCGAGGAGCCCTATACCCTGACCTCGGGGTGGTCGAGCCCGGTCTATGTCGACTGCCGCAAGGTGATTTCGTTCCCGCGGGCACGCTCAACCATCGTCAAGCTGATGACCAGCGCCATCCTGCGCGACGTCGGCCACGAATCGGCCGACGCCATCGCCGGCGGCGAGACCGCCGGCATTCCCTATGCCGCCTGGATCGCCGACCGCATGATGCTGCCCATGCTCTACATCCGCAAGAAGCCGAAGGGCTTCGGCCGCAACGCCCAGATCGAGGGCGACTTCAAGGAAGGCAGCCGTATCGTGCTGGTGGAGGACCTGGCCTCGGACGGCGCCTCCAAGGTCAACTTCGTCAATGCCATCCGCCAAGCCGGCGGCCACATCGACCATACCTTCGTGGTGTTCTTCTACGGCGTCTTCCCCGGCGCCCTGAAGTCGCTGAACGAGATCGACGTCGAGATGTCCTATCTCGCCAACTGGTGGGACGTGCTGGAGGTGGCCGAGCAGGAAGGCCAGTTCGACAAGCGTACCATCGAGGAGGTCCGCTCGTTCCTGCACGACCCGGTGCAGTGGTCGACCCTGCACGGCGGACGCAGCGCGTAAACTCCCTCCCCTGCCTGCGGCAGGGGAGGATTGATGCCTCTCATCACGGCGGCGCATGCTTGCCCAGGATGCGCTGCAGGGTGCGGCGGTGCATGCGCAGGCGCCGCGCGGTTTCCGAGACGTTGCGACCGCACTCCTCGTAGACCCGCTGAATATGCTCCCAGCGCACCCGCTCCGGTGTCATCGGCTGGTCCATGACGTCGGCGGGAGCGGGTTCGCGGCCCAGGAGCACCGCCATCAGGCGGTCGGCCTCCACCGGCTTGGGCAGGTAGTCGATGGCGCCCGCCTTCACCGCCGACACCGCCGAAGCGATGTTGCCATAGCCGGTCAGCAAAACGATGCGCATGTCCGAGGCGATGCCGCGCAGGCGGCCCACCAGCTCCAGGCCGTTGCCATCGCCCAGCCGGAGGTCGACCACCGCGTAGGCCGGCGGATCGGCCTCGGCCATCGCCACGGCATCGGTGATGGAGCCTGCCGAACGTACCGCGAAGCCGCGGCGTTCCATGGCGCGGGCGAGGCTGTTGCGGAAGGGATCGTCGTCATCGACCACCAGCAACGACCGCTCGTCGGCGGGAAGGGAATTCAGTTCGCTCACCCAACCTCTCCACTTGTCCACGTCACCATGACCTCGGCGCCGCCCGCCTCGCGATTGGCGAAGGTCACCCGCGCGCCGGTGCGAGCCAACAGGGTGGCGGCGATGAACACCCCCAGCCCCAGATGGTTGCCGTCACCGCCGCGGGTCGAGATATAGGGCTCGCCCATCCGCTCCAGCACCTGCGGCGAGAAGCCGGGGCCGTCGTCGGCGATGCGCACCGTCAGCGCCTCGCCCCAGCCGGTGGTGATTTCCACCCGCGACCGTGCGAACTGGATGGCATTCTGCACGAAGTTGCCGATGCCGTGCAGTATCTCCGGACTGCGTTCCAGCCAGGGCATCCCGCCGCCGGGCTCCGTCAATGCCGCGGCGTGGCTGAACACCACCTCACAGCGGGCGCCCTCCACATGCGGATGCGCCGCCAACTCCACCAGCACCGGGAAGGCGATGGTCTCGCTTTCCACCGCGGCATCGCGCCCCGGGCTGCGGGTGAGGCGAGCCAGGGTGTCGCGGCAGCGCTCGGCCTGGCCGATCAGCGTGCGGATGTCCGCCTGCAGCGGGCTGTCGCCGGGCAATTCCTCCGCCAGCTCGCGCGCCACCAGATGGACGGTGGCCAGGGGGGTGTTGAGCTCGTGGGCCACCGCCGCCGCCAAGGCGCCCATCTCGGCAAGGCGCTGCTCCTGGGCCAAGGCGATGCGGCTGGCGGAATAAGCCTCGGCGATGCGCCGCGCCTCCTCGGCCATGCGCCAGGTGAAGAAGGCCACCGACACCACCCCCAAGGTCAGCGCCAGCCACATGCCCAGCAGATAGAGCGGCGGCATGTTGAGCGGCCCCTCGGGCCACGGCAGCGGTTCGTGCCACGCCGCCACCAGGCTGGCCGCGGCGATGGCGCCGGCGGCCAAGCGCACCGTCAGGCGCGCCGACAGCGTCGCCGCCGCCACCGTCACCGGCGCCAGCAGAAACAAGGCGAAGGGATTGTGCAGCCCGCCGGTCAGCCCCAGCAGCACGGTCAACTGCGCCAGGTCGAAGGCGAGGTGCCAGGCGGCGGTGCGCTCATCGATGCGGTGCAGGATGCCGCGACTGAAGGTGAGCCAGAGATTGAGCGCCGCCGAAGCCGCCACCGTCGCCAGCGCACCAGCCATCGCGAAGCCGCCAAAGGCGATGTCGACGACGGCGATGGTGGCGCCCTGGCCGACGATGGCCAGCCAGCGGATTTGGACCAGGGTGCCGAGCCGGGTCTGGAGATGAGGGGTCTCCTCCACACCCGCCGATCCCGACCGGCATTCGGCATGGCCGTCGGCCGTCATGGGCGGCTACCGTGTGATGATTGGGATGCCATGGCCTCGATGTGGATCAATCGACATAAACTTTGGTAGGGCCTGTTATTGACAAAAGTCAAACGAAAAATCCCGGTTGAATAAGGAAGAAGCGCCATAATAATATTATATACTGCGTGACTGCCAGGGAGAACGGCCGATGACCTCCCCTTTGATGTTTCGGACCGACGGCGAAGGATATCTCGTCGACCCCGCCGACTGGAGCGAGGAGGTTGCCGAGGAGCTGGCGCAACGCGAGAACCTCAGCCTCTCCGATGAGCACTGGGCGGTGCTGCGGTTCATGCGCAACTGGCTGGACGAACACCGCGTCGCCCCCGACGTCCGCCACGTCACCAAACACCTGGCCGAGACCACGGGAGCCGGCCGCAACCGGGTCTTTGAATTGTTTCCCTACGGCTATGTCCAGCAGGCCTGCAAGATCGCCGGCATGCGGCGGCCTCGCGCCTGGAGCACCGGCTGAGGGCCAATGTGGCGCCATGAAACCGGGCTAGGCAATCAAAACATCGGATTAGAGCGCTGGCGCCCGGCGGAACCATCCCCCCGGCCGGGCGTTGGCTGGTTGTCGCAACGGCAATCACGAGGAGACTGCCATGCCTCTCGCCAGCCACTCGACGGCGACCATCGCCCAGGTGCTCAGCGGCATCGATTTCCCCGCCAACAGGCAGCAACTGGTCGACTACGCCCAGAAGAACAACGCGGACGCCGAGGTCATCGAGGCGATCAAGCAGATGCCCGAAAGCGAGTACACCAGCATGGCCGACGTGTTCAAAGGCGTTGGCCAGAGTCATTAGCCCGAGGCGTAGGGACCTCAGGCAATCACGAAAAGAGCGGAGGTCGCGATGCGGCTTCCGCCCTTTCCATTTCCGTTCTTCCGCGGTAAAGCGCACAATGGGACCGTCGTCGTCTCTCCAGAAGGAAGGCGAGCATGGTCAGTGTGGTCGGGCTCCCCGCCCAGGCAGCCGCAACGGCGCCCCAGGCGGTGGACAATCGGAAGACCCCGGCAGCGGGGAACGAAGCCGACAGGGTTCTCGGCTTCTTCCAGGCGGCACGCGACGCGGCAACCGCCATTCGCGTCGATTTCTCCAACCAACGCAAGGGCCGCGCCCGCAAGCGGGTCGAGGACCTCAAGAAGCGCATCGCCGATCTGATGCTGGTCGCCATGGCCAACCCCAAGGGTGTCGCCCGCACCATCGCCATGCTGGCCCGCCAGCTTGGCGACGCCGCCAAGGATTACGCCGCATCCGGGGCCGAGGCCCGACCGGCCGGCGAGACCCGATCCGGGGATGCGGCGGTCGCCGCCTACCAGCGATCCGAAATCCATTTTGCCGATGACCAGTTCGCTGCCGACCTCCGCCGGTTGCACGGGCAGCTCAAGGCGATGCTTGAGTTTGAACTCAGGCGCGCAGCCGACGAGGCCGCGAAGAAGCACGACGACAAGGAGCGGGACGACATCGCGCACCGGTTCGGCGCGTCGAGCCAGGTTATCGAGGATGCGGCGGCGACGATCGAGGGATGGCACCAGGCCCCAGCCATCGCGCCACCGCTGTCTGGCGCGGTGGACGTCAAGGTGTGAGGGGGGCGAGCGGCACCGGCCTCCCTCGGTGCAGCCCGGGGAGGATGACGGCAGGCATCGGCGTGTTACGCCCCGTCCCGCAGTTCCGCCGGCGCCCGGAACGAGAAGGCCGCCGGGGCCGCCTGGACGGCCTCCTTGGCGCGGCGGAAACGGCGCTTCAGCTCGTCGGGAAGGCGGCCCTCACCGCCGGCGGCGCGGGCGATCTCCACCAGCGACGGCAGCCCCTTCTCGCCGCCGGTGACGCGGCCGCCATGGCGCTCGGCGGCGTGCAGCAGGTCATGGATCAGGGTGCGCTTGTTGGCCGCCACCGCGTGCCGCGCCCCGGCCAGGGCGCCCTCGCCGCCGTTCGGCGCGAACAAGGTGACCCGGTGGTGGGGGTCGATGCCGGCCGGCGACAGGTGGCCATAGGTTGACAATTCGACCTCCACCGCCCCCGTCAACTCACGCCCCAGGGCGCGAATGGCGGCGCGATAGTCGGCATAGGCCGACAGCACATCCGACAGCGCCGCGGTATCGGCCGGCATGGCCATGTTGACGTCGGTGGAGGTTGTCCACGGCTTGAGCTTGCCGGGGGGCGTCACCCGCGCCCGGGTACGGGCGAGGTCGGGGGCGCCCTCGCGGATGGCGCGGAACGTCTCCATCTCGGCGCCCGACGAGAAGCCGACGCCGAAGTCGATCATTACGCCGCCGATGGTTTCGGTCTCGGGGTCCATCAGGCCGTACAGCACGTCGTCCACCGACTGCTCCGACCAGCCGGTGAGGCAGGCCAGCATGTCGGCACCGGCATACTCACAGGACTGCAACAGCCCCTGCGCCTTGGAGCGCGCCGGGTCCTGGGCGTGCTCGATAAACGCCTCCAGGGAATCGCGGCTGACCAGCTCGACGCCGTTCAGCAGCACCTCACCCTCGATACGGCCGCCGGGCTCGGGCAGGCTGATGCGGGTCCACGGCTCCAGCCAGGCGAGCAGGCCGGCCACGGCGTCGACATCGCTGCCCTGCACCGGCAGCACCAGGCCGAATTCGCCGGCCGGCACCAGGAAGAAGCGAAATGTCGCCGCCGCCACCATGCCGGTCCAGCCCTGCAGGCCCTCGACGTCGGTCACCGCCTCGCCCTCGACGCGGCGCGGCTGGCTGCCGTCGGCCAGGCACACCGCCGCCAGAGTCACGGACGGACGCAGGCGAAGCGGCCCCATGGCGCCGGTGGCCACGACGCCGCCGACATAGGCGGAGCCGACGCTGGTCAGGTCGATCAACACGCGGGCGGTCGGCCCGACATGCTCGGCCAGGGCGGCGTTGACCTGATTGAAGGTCAGCCCGGCACCGGCCGAGATCAGGCCGCGCTCGACATCGACCGAAACCTGGAACGAACGCAGCGCCTCCAGCGGCGCATCCACCACCTCGGCGACCAAAGCGCCCTTCGGGCGGATGGCGACCACGTCCTTGAACCGGTCCGTCACGGCGCCGGGCGCGTAGTCGAAGGAACCGATGGCGCTGGTCAGGCCGCCGGCCGGCATCACCGCAAAGCCCTGCTCCACCGCCTCGGCCACTGCCCCGGCGATGTCGGCGGTAACGCACAGCAGCGCGTCCAGCACCTTGCCGCCGTCGTCGGCGAGTTCGGACCGCGGCAGGGCGGCGAAGTCTATGGAGGCCGAGGTC
The DNA here is from genome assembly GCA_016183945.1 of Magnetospirillum sp. Next base: position 27,333 of record JACPDP010000011.1, on the reverse strand, counting down.
ATGGTGCGGCTAGGCAGGCTCTTGGGCGTGGCACGAGGGCCGGACCATAGCATCAACCAGCCGAGCCGAGAAACCCTCGACGTGAATGGGGTGCATGCAGAAAGTAAGATGCCGCATTATTAGAATTCAAAAGAAATTTCTTGCGCTCCGATTCGACTTCTGACGAGGCATTGGCTACCATAACGCGACAAATTGTCGGCCCAAGGGGGGAATCATGACCAGTTCCGTCGAGGATGACGCGGCACGCAAATGTCTCTCGCATACGGATGATCGCTTTGATGCGATCCGCCGCGAAGAGCTCGGGGTACTTGGCAAACCGGCAGGGGAGCCCCTGGTTGGCCTGGCGCTGTCGGGCGGCGGCATCCGCTCGGCATCCTTCTGCCTTGGCGTGCTGCAGGCCCTGAAGCGGAACAAGGGAAAACCGGCCGAAGGGGGACTCGCCTCGTTCGATTATCTGTCGACGGTATCCGGCGGCGGCTATATCGGTTCGACCATCACATGGCTGACCCACAACAAGTGGCCGGACCACCTCGACTGTTTCGCGAACTCGCTGCGATCGCGGGGCAGCTACCTCGACCCCAGCCACCGCCTCACCATGATGTCACTGGCGGCGATGGTGCTGCGCACGATGATCGTCGGCCTGTTCGTCTATGGCGGCATCCTGACCGCGCTGTTGATTACGGTTCATTGCCTGGGCGGCTTTTCGCCCGTAGCGGAGGTGGGCCTTCTCGCGGATCGCCTCGGACCGGTGACCACCTGGTTGACGAAGCACCTTGCCCCCGTCGTCGTCACCTGGCCGTTGTCGGCCGCGATGGTCCTTATGGCGTGGTTCGTGGTCGGGTCTCTTTACTATGCGCTGCGCACCAACTCGGCAACGCTCGCGTCCCCGGAAAAGCGCTATCTGGGGCGCATAAGCTTCCAATCCAGCGCGGGCACGCTGTTGACGACGGCTCTGCTCGCCGCCGCCATCGGTTTGCTGCCGACACTGGACATGGTCATCGGCGACAAGGGGTGGGTGAAGGGAGCGAGCGCCGTCATCGGCCTGCTGGGCGCGAAAGCCGCGGCGGTCAGCAAGTTCCTCCGTGAAATGGGCAGTGACAGCAAGGAGAAATGGTATCAGTCGCCCTTGGCCATCGCCGTTGCGGCGGCATTGGCGGTCTACAGCCTGCTGATGCTGGCCTATCTGGCGGCAACGGCCCTGGCTCTCCACTTTGGCTGGATCGCCGCTGTGGTCGTCTTGTCGTCGTCGATGTGGGTCGGCGCGGTCGCCAACATCAACATGATGTCGCTGCATCGGATGTATCGCGACCGCCTGATGGAGGCGTTCCTCCCGGAAAAGAAGACCATCGAGGGCGAGCGCTGGAGCCCGGCAACCACCGCCAATGTCCTGCAGCTCTCCGCATTGGCTCAGGTTCGCCCCTACCACCTCATCAACACCAATGTGGTGCTGGTGGATTCCACCAAGACCGCCTACCGCGGCCGTGGCGGCGACAGCTACCTGTTGTCCCCGCTCTATTGCGGATCGAAAGCGACCGGGTGGAACAAGACGGCCGACGTCATGCGCAAGGACGACGGCCTCACCCTGGCCACCGCCATGGCCATCTCGGGCGCCGCGGTAAACGCCAATACCGGCTCCGATGGCCAGCCGGGACCACTCCGCAACACGGGAGTCTCGTTGCTGATGTCCGTGTTCGGTCTGCAATTGGGGTACTGGGTCAACAATCCGTCCACATGGAAGAGCTGGCGCGTGCCCGACTACATTGCCCCCGGCCTCAGCGCCCTGTTCAAGGGCTACACCGATTGCGCGCCCTTCCACATGCTCAGCGACGGCGGCCATTTCGAGAACCTGGGGATTTATGAACTGGTTCGCCGGCGTTGCGACGTCATCTATTCCGTCGACGGGTCGGCCGATCCGACATTCCACTTCGACGACCTTGGTGCCGCCATTGAAAAGATCTTCGCCGACTTCGGCGCCACCATCACGTTCGATACGGAGTCTCGATTGAGCGATCTGTCGCCGTCGGAAAAGTGCAAGGACTTCTCCGGAATCGAGGTCGCCCGGCGAGGATATGCCATAGGCACGATATCGTACCCGAAGATCGATGATGAAACGCCCCTCAAAAAAGGGCTTTTCATCTATGTCAAATCCACCCTGGTGGATGGCCTTCCCGGCTACGTCTATACGTACAAGGCCGCCCATGAGGCGTTCCCGCACGAGAGTACCGCCGACCAGTTCTTCGACGAGCTGCAACTTGAAAGTTACCGTCGCTTAGGCGAAGCCATCGGCGACACGCTGCCGACGCCGCCGCCACCTCCCCAGCCGGTGGTCGCGGCTCACCCCAGCGCCCTGGTTACCGCATAGATGGTCAGCCCAACGGCCCCCCCCACCAGGGTGCCGTTGATGCGGATGTACTGCAGGTCCTTGCCGACCTGCAGTTCCAGCTTGTCCACCAGGGTGCGGGTGTCCCACCGCGCCACCACGCCGGCGATGAAGCTGCCGATTTCGTCACGGTGGGGCACCACATGGCGTTCCAGCGAGCGCTGCAGCCATTGATTGACGATGGCCTGCATGGGACGATCCTCCGCCAGCCGCCGCCCCAGCGCCAGCAGCGCGCCCTCCACGCCACGCCGCAGCACCCCCTCATCGGCGTCGAGGTCGGAGGCCAGCCGGGTTCGCGCCTCGGCCCAGACATGGTCGAAATAGTCCTCCAGCACCGGATTGGACATCACCTCGGCCTTGATGCGCTCGGCCTTGGCAGCGGCTTCGGGATCGGTGGCGAGACGGCCGATCAGGTTGTTGACCGCCCCCTGGAATTCGCCGCGCCACGGATGCTCGGGCTGGCGCATCTCGGCCAGGGTGTCGAGCAGGGCGCTCAGCACCTTGTCGGCCAGGCGGGCGTCGACGACGCGCGGCAGCCAGCGGTAGGTGTGCGCCGACACCTTGCGGTGAATGGTCTCTTCGTTGCGCAGCAGGAAGTCCTCGGCGGTCTCGATGGCGCGGTCGAACAGCGCCTGATGATGACCTTGCGCCACCAGCACCGAAAGCACCCGGGCGGCCAGCGGCGCCGCCGCCACGCCCTCGATGCCGCGACGGGCGGCATTGCGCACGAAGGTGCCTACGTGTTCATCGTCGAGCGCCGCCAGCACGGGCGGCAGCAGCCCGGCCGAGCGGCGGGCGACCAGGGCGGCGTTGGCCGGCTGGCTCAACCAGGCCGCCGCCCGCCCGGCGAGGTCGAGGCTGTCCAGCTTGGCGGTGACCACCTCGGGGGCGAGAAAGTTGTTGCAGATGAACGAGCCCAGCGACTCGCCGATCCGCTCCTTGTTGCGCGCGACGATGGCGGTGTGTGGGATGGGCAGACCGAACGGGCGGCGGAACAGCGCCACCACCGCGAACCAGTCGGCGCAGGCTCCCACCATGCCGGCCTCGGCGAAGGCGCGCAGATAGGCCAGCTGCGGCCAGTGTTCCTCCAGCGCCAGACAGGCGGCGAACACCGCCAGCATCAGCAGCAGCAAGCCGGTTGCGAAGGCCCGCATGCGGCGGAGCTCCGCCCGCCGGCGTTGCGCTCGGGCCGTCGCATCCTTGGATTCGCGGGCGGACGCCGCCATGTTGTCCTCAGGGAGCCTCGAAGGAATCCATTCTACATGTCCGGCGGCCACCACCGTTACAGCCTTGCCGTCCTCTCCGGCCTCGACGAGATTTCCGCAGGGCAATGGGATGCCTGCGCGGGCGACGCCAACCCCTTCGTGTCGCACGCCTTCCTGAGCGCGCTGGAGCAATCCGGCTCGGCCACCACAGACACTGGCTGGCTGCCGCGCCATTTGGTGGTTGCCGACGCTTCGGGCAAGGTGGTGGCCGCCTCGCCGCTCTACCTCAAGGGGCACTCTTACGGCGAGTACGTGTTCGACTGGGGTTGGGCCGAGGCCTATCAGCGGGCCGGCGGCACCTACTACCCCAAACTTCAGAGCGCCGTGCCCTTCACGCCCGTCACCGGCCCCCGCCTGATGGTGCGCCCCGGCGAGGATGCCGAGACCCTGGCCGACCTGCTCGCCGCCGGCATGGTGGGCGTGGCGGAGCGCCTGGGCGTCAGCTCGCTGCACGTCACCTTCCCCACCGGAGCGGAGTGCGAGCGGCTGGGCCGCGCCGGCTTCCTCACCCGCATGGGGCGGCAGTACCACTGGCGCAACCAGGGCTACGGCAGCTTCGACGACTTCCTGGCGCAACTGTCGTCGCGCAAACGCAAATCCATTCGCCACGAGCGTCAGGCGGTGGCGGCGCAGGGCTTCACCATCTCCACGCTGGTGGGCGCCGAGGTCACCTCCCGCCACTGGGACATCTTCCACGCCTTCTACAGCCGCACGGTAGGGCGCAAATGGGGCGAGGCCTATCTCAGGCGCGATTTCTTCGAGCTGCTGTCCGCCTCGGCCCTGGGCGAGCGGGTGGTGCTGGTCTGGGCCGAGGCCGACGGCCGGCCGGTCGCGGCCGCCTTCAACATGCTGGGGGGCGACACCCTCTACGGCCGCACCTGGGCGGCACCGCACGAACTGCCCTTCCTGCATTTCGAGGCGTGCTACTACCGCGCCATCGACTTCGCCATCGCCAACCGCCTGGCGGTGGTGGAAGCGGGCGCCCAGGGCGAGCACAAGGTCAGCCGCGGCTATCTGCCGGTGCCGACCTGGAGCGCCCACTGGATCGCCGACCCCGGCTTCCGCCGCGCGGTGGAGCGCTTCCTTGTCCATGAGTGTCAGGCCGTCGCCACGGAAATGGCCGAATCGGCGGGGCCGTTCCGGCGCATATGAAAAGCGGGCGGGACGCCCGCGCTCCGGGCGACTTGGAGCGCGGGCGTCCCGCCCGCCTTCAACCGCCGATGCCTTGCCGCAGCTTGAAACGCTGGACCTTGCCGGTGGCGGTGCGGGGGATGGCCTCGAGGAAGCGCACGGTGCGCGGGCACTTGTAGATGGCGAGCTTGGCCCTCAGGGCCTCGACCACGCGCGCCTCCAGCACTGTCTCGCTCTGGCCCGGCTCGGCCACGGCATAGAGCATCAGGCGGACCAGTCCGTCGATGTTGGGCTGGCCCACCGCGGCGACGTCGGCGACGCCCGGCACCGCCAGCGCCGCCTCCTCCACCTCGGCCGGGCTGACCCATTGGCCGGAGACCTTGATCATGTCGTCGGAGCGCCCCTGCGGCCGCCACCAGCCCTCGGCATCGACGGTGAAGACGTCGCCGCTTTTCCACCAGCCGTCCACCAGAACGCTGGCGGTGACGTCGGGGCGGTTGTGATAGCGGCGGAACAGCGAGGGCATGCGTACCCACAGGTCGCCGGCCGTGTCGGGGGTGGCAACCTCGGAGCCGTCCGGAGCCAGCAGGCGGGCCTCGGCCCAGGGCAGCGGCCGGCCGCAGGCACCGGGCCGCATGGCGGCCGGCGTGTTGGCGACGAACAGGAACAGCGCCTCGGTGGCGCCGATGCCCTCGTAGAGCGGGCGGCCGGTCTCTGCCATCCAGCGCCGGCACAACTCCTCGGGCAGCCGCTCGCCGGCCGAGACGTAGCAGCGCACGCCACGGAACCCGTCTCCCAAGGGGGCGTTCAGCATCAGCCGATAGAGCGACGGCACCGACAGCACCACGGCGGGCCGCTCGCGCTCGATGACCCCGGCGGCGGCCGCGGCGTCGGGCCAGCCACGGTGCAGCACCAGGGTGGCTCCGGCCCGCAATCCCCCGATCAGGCAATGCCCCAGCGGATAGGCGAAGAACAGTTTCGAGGTGGAGAATATGCGGTCGCCCGGCTCGATGCCGAGATTTTCGCGCACATGCCGCTCCCCCAGCGCCAGGGAGCCATGGACATGCACCGCGGCCTTGGGCTGGCCGGTGGTGCCCGAGGTGTACATCCACAGGGCGGTGTCCTCGGGGTCCATCTCGGCCGCGGTCAGTTCGTCCGAGGCGTTGCCGAGGAACACGTCGAGGCGGTCGGCCGCCACCACCGTGATGGGCACTCCGGCCTCGGCCACCACCCCCAGCAGCGCCGGCTCGGCCAGCAGCAGGGTGGCGCCGCTGTCGTTCAAGGCGTGGGCAATATCCTTGGCGGCCAGGCGGGTGTTGAGGGCGACGCTGACCAGCCCGGCCCGCATGGCTCCCAGATAGGCGGCCACCAGCTCGGGGCCGTCGTCGAGCAGGAACAGCACCGGCTGCTGCCGCGCGACACCGGCGGCCAGGAAGGCGTTGCCGAACCGGTTGGCCAGCCGGTCCAACTCGGCGAAGGACAGCACCCGCCCGTCGCAGACCAGGGCGGGGCAATCGCCCCGCCCGGCCGCCAGGGAGGGCCGAAGGATGTCGTCGGCGCCGTTCATGGTCAGTCGACCATCAGCCAGTCGCCGTTCTTGATTTCCATCATGTGGAAGGCGTCGAGGCCCAGTCCCATGTGGTCGGTGGGCGACATGTTGACGACGCCCGCGGTGCCGATATGGCCCTGGATACTCTCGATGGCGTCGCGCACCTTGGCCCGGTCGGTGCCGCCGGCCCGCTTGATGCCTTCCAGGGCAATCATCAGGGCGTCGTAGCCGTGGCCGGCCAGGGTGTTGACGTCGGTCTTGTAGCGCTCCTCGTAGGCCTTCTTGAAGCCGGCGACCAGCGGCTTCTGGGGGTCGCCGTCCTTCAACTGCTCCGGCGCCGCCAGGGCACCGGCCGGCAGGCGCATGCCGTCGGCGGAATTGCCCACCAGACGCAGGAAGTCTTTCGAGGCGACGCCGTGCGACTGGTAGGCCGGCATGGTGAGGCCGAGCTGGCGGATGTTGCGGGTGACCACCGCCGGGCCGTTGCCGGTGCCGAAGATGAACAGCGCCTGCACGCCGGCGGCGCGGATCTTGGTCAGCTGCGGCGTGACGTCGGGGTCCTTGGGGCTGTAGACCTCGTCGACGGCGATCTCGATGCCCAGTTTTGGTGCCAGCAGCACCGTCTGATCATGGCCGGACTTGCCGAAGCCGACATTCTCGGAGAGCAGCGCGATCTTGGTGAAGCCGCGCTTCTTCATCTCGCCCAGCACCTTTTCGGCGGCCATGCGGTCGGTCGGCGGCACCTTGAATACCCATTTGCGCACCGGATCGACGATGCCGATGCCGCCGCCCATGGAGACGTAGGGCATTTCGGAGCGCTCGATCAGCGACAGCACCGACATGCTCTGCGGCGTGCCGGAGCCGCCGATGATGATGTCCACCCGGTCGTTTTCGATCAGGCGCTTGACGAAGGAGGTGGACTTCTCGGGCTCGGAGCCGTCGTCGTAGACGATGAGCTTGACCTTACGCCCGAGCACGCCGCCCTCGGCATTGATCTTTTCGACCAGCAGATCGAGCGTCTTCTTTTCGGGATCGCCCATCAGCGACATCACACCCGTCACCGATAGAAAGGCGCCGACCTTGATGTCCTCGGCGGCGCGCGCCGCCGTCGCCCCCAACCCGATCACCACCGCCAGGGCAGCCCCAGCCGCTTGCTTCCAGACCATCCAAATCCTCCCTCGTTCGGGCGACGCGTCTCGCCTCTAGAGGCATTGTAGTACCGAAATGCCGATTAGGGGAAGAGGCGCCGCAAGTGGATGTTCCAGCATTAACTTGACTTCGCACCCGCGAACGCGCAGGGTGCCGGCGCTCGGGCGATTCGCGCCCGGCCGTCCCAGGACAGCGCGCAAGGCGTCATTCGCCCCCGTCCGGGACCTCATTCCTCCGAACCCACGCCCTGCGGCCTGCGCGCCCGGTAGGGCACCCGGACACCGCCGCGCCCTGATCCCGGGGCAGCGGCCCATGACGATTCATGACGAAAGAGACCCAATGACTCAGTTTACCGACCTCGGCCTCGCCGAACCGCTTCTGCGTGCGCTCGGCGCCGAGGGCTATACCGTTCCCACCCCGATCCAGGCCCAGTCGATCCCGCTTCTGCTGGCTGGCAAGGATGTGCTGGGACTGGCCCAGACGGGGACCGGCAAGACCGCCGCCTTCGCCCTGCCGCTGCTGCAGCGTCTGGCCGAGGCCGACAAACGCGCCAAGCCCAAGAGCACCCGCATCCTGATTCTCACCCCCACCCGCGAGTTGGCGGTGCAGGTGGGTGAGTCCTTCCGCGTCTATGGCAAGAACTATCCCCGCTTCCGTCATTGCCTGATCTTCGGCGGCGTCGGCATGGTGCCGCAGATCAAGACCATGGCCGGCGGCGTCGATGTGCTGGTGGCCACTCCCGGGCGCCTGCTCGACCTGATGAGCCAGGGCGCCGTGCGCCTGGACTCGGTCGAGGCGCTGGTGCTGGACGAGGCCGACCGCATGCTCGACATGGGCTTCATCATGCCCATCCGGAAGATCGTCGCCGCGGTCCCGTCGATCCGTCAGACGGTGCTGTTCTCGGCCACCATGCCCGAGGCCATCGTCGGCCTGGCCAACAGCGTGCTGCACAACCCCATCCGCGTCGAGGTCGCTCCGGTGTCCTCGACGGCCGAGAAGGTCGAGCAGCGGGTGATGTTCGTCGAGCGCGACAACAAGCGCATCCTGCTGACCGAACTGCTGGCCCACGCCTCGGTCGAACGCGCCCTGATCTTCACCCGCACCAAGCACGGCGCCAACCGTGTCGCCGAGCAGTTGGGAAAGGCCGGCGTCGCCGCCGACGCCATCCACGGCAACAAGTCGCAGAACGCCCGCCAGAAGGCGCTGGCCTCGTTCAAGGACGGCACCATCAAGGCACTGGTGGCCACCGACATCGCCGCTCGCGGCATCGACGTCGACGGCATCACCCACGTCATCAATTTCGAGCTGCCCAACGAGCCGGAAAGCTATGTCCACCGCATCGGCCGCACCGCGCGGGCCGGCGCCTCGGGCATCGCCGTGTCGTTGTGCGACGGCGACGAGGTCGCCTACCTGCGCCAGATCGAAAAGGTCATCCGCCAGACGGTGCCGGTGGACGAGGATCATCGCTTCCACGCCCCCCACATCGCCCGGCGCACCGGCGGCAGCGCCAAGCCGCCGCAGCGCGGCCAGCAGCGCCCGGCCATCACCCAGGCCGGCAAGCCCGCCAGCCACCGCCACACCGAACAGGCCCGCCCGGCGCATGCCCATCCGGCACCGCGCCCGGCCCGTCAGGGCAGCAGCCAACAGAAGGGCGGCTTCGCCGGCCTTCCCAACGGCGGCAACCGCGCGGCGCGGGGCTAGCATGCTCGTGAATGCCCTCTCCCCTCGCGGGGAGAGGCCTTCCTTCCGGCATAGCCCCGATTGACGTAGGGCCATCTAAACCGCGCCCGTCCCGTCCGCTAAGATCAGCGAAAAATCAACGGGAGGAGGCGGATCATGAAGGCCAAGCCGGTTGGCGGGCGGCGTAGCGCCGTGCCCCTGTCCCTCGAATTGCTGGGGGTGCTGGAGGCACGACGGCTGGAATTCGAACGCAAGTTCGGCCGTCCGCCCCGGCGTGGCGAACCGCTGTTCTTCGATCCCGACGCCGCCCAGCCGTTGCGTCTGCCGCTGGCCGCCCGCCGCGCCGCCCTGGCCACCGTGCTGAGGCTGTCCGGCCAGCCGGATCATGTGGTGGCGGAGTTCGTCGACAGCCGTTGAGTGCGGGCGAGGCGCGCGCGCTCCGGGACGTCAGCCGCCATTGCGGTGGCGGCCAAGCTCGCGGAGGCGCGCGCCCGGCGAGGGACAATAAGATACAGGCCGCGCCGCTTCAGCGGCTCAGCACCGCCCGCGCCAGCCGTTCGACGTTGCGGCTGCACGGCAAGCCGGCGATTTCGCCGGGGGTGAACCAGCCCAGCGCCGCGGCGTCGTCGCCGGCGGCGCCGTCCCCCGATACCCACCGGCATAGCACCGCAGTGAGCCGGAAGTGATAGCGTGCCCGGCCCTCGGCGTCGGGAGTGACCACGTCGATGACCTCCACCACCGGGCCGGCCACCGCCACCACCCCGGTTTCCTCGGCCAGCTCGCGCAGCGCCGCCACCGGCACGGTCTCGCCCGGCTCGATCAGCCCGCCGGGAAAGCCCCATTTGCCGCGGTCGGGGTCACGGCCGCGTTGCACCAGCAACACGCGGCCGTCGCGCGGCACGATGGCCAGCACGGCGGGAAGCGGGCGCCCGGGATATTCCCTCGTCATGGCTCCTCATATCATAGCCCTCGCGCGAGCACCTGCCCGCTCTCACCCCGCCGAGCCCACCGTACCGCGGCGCCCGACACGGTGCCACGGGCTTGTGCCGTCCGCTGGCCGCCCCTATGGTTGGCCCGACGTTGGGAGTGGGGGCGAAGGCCGGTGATCAAGGACGTCCGCGGCAAGCTGTCCTACATGGTGGCGGTGGGCGCCTCGGCGTTGGCGTTGTCCGTCCTGCTGCTGGTCGGCGGCGCGGCTTTCGTCGCCATGTCGGCCCAGTTGCGCGACCATGCCCGCACCCAGGTGGAGGGCGAAGCCAGGCTGCGGGCGCACAAGCTGGCCGACGTGCTCGACGACATGGTGATCGCCGTTGGCAAGCTGTCGGAGAGTTGGGCGCTGACACGGGGGGCAGCCCCGCTGCCGCCGGAATTCCTCGACGTCCACGGCGTCGGGGTGTCCATCGCCTTGACCGACGCGGGCGGCATCCACCTCAGCGGCCCACGCAGCCAGGTGGGCAGTGGGGATTCCGTGGCGGTGGCGGCGCTCGCCGCCGGGCGGCCGGTCTCGCGGATCGTCGATGTCGTCGGCGGCGCCGAACTGGTGGTGGCCCTGCCGGTCATCGCCACCGGCTCGGGCTCACCGACCGCGGCGCTGGTCTGCCGCATGCGTCTTGCCGATCTCGCCCGCCGGCTGTGGTCGCCGTCGGCGGCGGTGGCGGCGTCCGCCCTGGTGTTCCGCCAGGACGAACGCGAGCAGGAAATCGTGCTGGGAAGCAATGCGCCCAAGGACGCCGTGGAGCGCATCGAGGCCCTCGTCCCGATGCGCGTGCCGGCTCTGCTCGACGTCCATCAGTTTACCCTGCGTGCCACGGCGCCCGACGAGCTTCTGGCCGCCCCGCTCGGCCGCCTGGCCACCACATTCCTGGTCATCGCCAGCCTGGGTGCGGTGACCGTGGTGGTGCTGGCCACGGTGATTGGGCACCGGCTGACCGGCCCCTTGTCGCGGCTGGCGGCGTCGGCGGCGTCCTATTGCCCCGGCGAGGGCGCCCCCGCCACCTTCGCCAGCGGCGAAACCGAAGAGATCGCCACGCTGGGCCGCGCCTTCGCCGCAATCATCGAACGCCTGAATCAGGCCTTTCGCGACATCGAGCGGCGCAGCCAGACACTGCTGTCCAACGCCGAGCGCCTGGCCCATGTCGGCAGCACCATCTGGGAATTTCCCGGCAACAGCCATCAGTGGTCCGACGAGTTCCATGCCGTCCTTGGGCTGGAGCCGGGCGACTGCGTCCCCTCGACCGAGGTCCTTCTCGACCGGGTCCATCCCGCCGACCGCCCCCGCGTGCTGGCCGCGCTGGAATTGGCGGCGAGCGACGGCCGCACCATCATAGAGGATTTCCGGGTCATTCGCCCCGACGGCGAAGTGCGCGTGGTGCACGGCCGGGGAGAAGTGGTGCTGAACGCGGAGGGCAAGCCGCTTCGGCTCAACGGCGCCATCCAGGACATCACCGAGCGCAAGCAGCTTGAGGATCGGCTCGACGCGCTGGTGCGCGAGTTGCGCCGCTCCAACGAGGAGCTTGAGGAATTCGCCTATGTCTGTTCGCACGACTTGCGCCAGCCACTGCGGGCGGTGGGCAGCTATGTCGCCCTGCTGGAGGAGGACCTGGCGCCGCATCTGACCGGGGAGACCCGCGAGTTCGTCACCTTTGCCCGCGACGGCGTCCGCCGCATGGATCGCCTCATCACCGATCTGCTGGCCTATTCCCGCGTCGGGCGCACCGCCAAGGACGGGCCGGTGGACGTCGCCGGGGAACTGTGCGGCGCCATCGCCGACCTACAGGTGGAAATCGATGAGGCCAATGCCTCGCTGGTGGTGCCGGCGACGCTGCCGGTGGTAATGGGTGATCGCTCCGAGATGGCGAGACTGTTCCAGAACCTGCTGGGCAACGCCCTCAAATACCGTCATCCCGACGCCTTGCCCATGGTCGAATTCAGCTGCGAGGCGGTGGGACAGGAGTGGTGGTTCGCCCTCGCCGACAACGGCATCGGCATTCCACCCGAACATTCCGAGCGCATCTTCGGCATCTTCCAGCGTCTGCACGCCCGCGATGAATACGAGGGCACCGGCGTCGGCCTGGCCATCTGCCGCAAGATCGTGGAACGCCATGGCGGCCGCATCTGGGCCGATGCGACGACCACTTCGGGCGCCGTCGTCCGCTTTACCTGGCCCAAAACCTAGGGCGACGCGCTCACCGGGCGCAGGTATGCTTGACCCTCTTGCCATCGGCCGGCTTTTGCGAGAGGGTCAAACAGGACTTCCGGGAGGATGACCGTGAGCGGCCAGCCATATCAGGTGCTGCTGGTGGAGGACGACCTGGGTGACGCCGGCCTGGTGCGAATCGCCATGCGGCGCGGTCGCCACGACTGCATGCTCCACCACGTCAAGAACGGGCTCGAGGCCCTTGCCTTCCTGCGCCAGATCGGCGTCCACCGCGACGCACCGCGCCCCGACCTGATCCTGCTCGATCTCAACCTGCCCGGCCGCAGCGGCCATGAAATCCTGGAGGAGATCAAGACCGACCCGACACTCCGTGCCATCCCGGTGGTGGTGCTGTCCACCTCCGAGGCCGAGCGCGACATCCTGCGGGCCTACCAGTTGGGCGCCAACAGCTTCGTCACCAAGCCCATGGATGTCGAGACCATCACCAACGCCATCCATGCCATCCAGGAGTACTGGTTCGGGCTGGTTCGGCTGCCGCGCTGAAAGGACAGCATGCCCGAGGCCATCCGCGTCCTCCTGCTGGAGGACGATCCCGACGACGCCCGGATGGTGGGGCTGATGTTGCGTCGGCTGAAAACCGGCAGTTTTGCCGTGACCGTGGTGGCACGGCTGGCCGAGGCGCTGTCGGCGCTGGGCGACAGCGAGGTCGACGTGGTGCTGGCCGATCTCAGCGTTCCCGACTCGACCGGGCTGGGCACGCTCAACGCCCTCCTCGTCGCCGCTCCCCGGCTGCCGGTGGTGGTGCTGACCGGCAACGACGACGAGGAGCTGGCGTTCGAGGCCTTGAAGCATGGCGCCCAGGATTATCTGGTCAAGGGCCGCGGCGACGGCTCGGAGTTGGGGCGCGTCATCCGCTACGCCATCGAGCGCAAGGCGGCCGAACAGGCGCTGACCGAGGCGCGCGACAAGGCCGAGCAGGCGGCGCGCGCCAAGTCGGTGTTTCTCGCCATGATGGGCCACGAAATCCGGACACCGCTGAACGGCATCCTCGGCATGACGCGCATCCTGCTGGAGACGCCGCTGGACAAGCGCCAGCAGACCTTCGGCGAGGCGGTGCTGTCGTCGGGCGAACTGCTGCTGGGGCTGGTCAATGACATCCTCGACTTCGCCCGCCTCGACGCCGACGGGTTGACGCTGCAGCCCACCGCCTTCGATGTGGTGGGCACCGTCGAGGAGGTCCGCCTGGTCATGGCCTCGCGCGCCGCCGAAAAGAGCCTGCGGCTGTCGGCCGCCATCTCCGACGACGTCCAGCGCATCGTCCACGGCGACCGTCTGCGGTTGCGCCAGATCCTGTTCAACCTGGTGGGTAACGCCATCAAGTTCACCGACTCCGGCGGTGTCGACATCGCCGTCGAGCCCACCGCCGAGGTCGGCGGCTGCCAGGTTCTGCGCTTCACCGTCGCCGACACCGGCATCGGCATCCCCGAGGCCGAGCGCCCCAATCTCTTCACCGAGTTCTGGCAAGGTGACGCCGTTCCCGGTCGGCGCTACGGTGGCGCCGGGCTGGGCCTCGCCATCTGCCTCCGGCTGGTGGCGTTGATGGGGGGCGGCATCCACTTCGACAGCGTGCCGGGCCAGGGCAGCCGCTTTCATGTCGATCTGCCGCTGCCGGTCTCGGCGGCGCCGGTGCTGCCCGCCGGGGACGGCCGCACCACCGCCGATCCGCGGCCGCTGCGCATCCTGCTGGTGGACGACAACCAGGTGAACCGCGAGGTGGCGGCCCGCCTGCTGGAGTCGCGCGGCCACAGGGTGATCGCCGCCGCCGATGGCGAGCTGGCGGTGGCCCTGACGCGGCGGCATCGCTTCGACGGCGTCTTGCTCGACATGGTCATGCCGGGAATGGACGGGCTCGCCACGGCGCGGGCGATCCGGGCGGCGAATGACGTCGCCCCCGCCATCTACCTGCTGACCGCCAACCCCGAGGCGGTGTCGGAGGCGCGGTGGCGCGAGGCCGGGATTTCCGGCTGCCTCGGCAAACCGTTCCGTGTCGACGATATCGCCCGCCTGCTGGTCGGCTGCCCGCAGCGGACGGCGGCGGACGCTGTGCGGCGGGTGGTGGCGATGGACGGGCTGGCCGAGGACATCGCCGCCCTGGGCATCGAGCGGATGCAGGGCCTGGCCACGCTGTTCCGGACCAGTTCGGCCGCCGATCTCGACGCCGCCGAGGGCCACGCCGCCGAGGGACGCTTCCGTCAGCTGGCCGCCACGGCGCACAAGCTGTCGAGCGCGGCCATGAGCCTGCACTGCACCGCGCTGGCGGAGTGCTGCCGTGGCATCGAGGACCTCGCCCTGGCCGGCGATTTCCGAGCCCCCGCCCGCACCCGCGACATGCGGCCGCTGTGGGAAAAGTCCGTGGCGACCCTGGCGGAGGTGCTCCACGGCGAATAAGCAGAGACTTCGACACACGGCAGCAACAGGCATCCTATTGATGCGGCGTAACCACCTGTCGCCTTTCGCTTTTGTCTTCCACTACAACCGACGCTTTTATCGGCATGCCTCCTTTGAGGCGGTCCTCGGGTTGGCAACGCAGCATACACCGACATCCTATTGGGACATCACCGGCAAAGAAAACCCTCGGAAGGGCTCTGCCACGATCCGCCGAAACTCTCAGAAGCATAGGATAACGGCGAAGGCGGGTGGCGGCTAACTTGCTTCATCTGCCTCATCGCGATAAGCCTTGCCTTGACACCCCCCCATTCCCCATCGCGCACTTCAGATACGTCGCAACAGTAACAACAAAATAATGCGGAAAATTCCGTAAAATTGTATTCATATTGATAATGTTGCATTATTTCCACACTCATGGCACTGTACAGATGGACGAACAACTTTTCTTCCGGACGCGCGCGGCCATGCGGTACGTTGTCACTGAGTCTTTTGACAAGAGCGAGGTCAACAAGTACTTCGAAGCCGATATCGCGCCCGCCATCGGAAAGACCATCAAGTCGCGTACTGGCAAGTGGTATCGCGTTCAGGACGTCGCCTGCTATACCGACGACGTCGACGAGTTTGCCAGTGTGCGCGTACTGCTGAAACGGATCAGGTAGCCATCGCCCCACGGTGTGCTTCGAACACCGCCCGCAACTCGGGCGGGATGGGCACCGGCCGCTGCTCCTCGCGATCGACGAAAACATGCACCCAGTGCCCCTCGGCGGCGGCCTCGTCGCTGCCCTCGCCGAACAGCGCGATGGCGTAGCGCATGCTGGTGGTGCCGAGGTGCTCCACCTTGAGCCCCGCCGTCACCTTTTCCGGCCAGGACAACGGCCGACCGAAGCGGCACAGGCTCTCGGCGGCAAATGGAATGAACGGGGCGTGGAACAGGTCGAGCTTGCAGGGACCCATCAGGAATTCGGCCACGGCGATCTCGAAAAAGCGGTAGTATTCCACGTTGTTGACGTGGCCGAACATGTCGTTGTCCGACCAGCGGGTCTGGATGGCGACGTGGAAGAGGAAGTCGCCGCGCCGGGCGGTTTCGCGTTGTGCCATGAGACCCTGTCCCAGTTGGTGGATTCAACCCTAGGCTGGGATGGTCATACCAATCGTCAAACCAGCATTCAAGTGCCGATTACCGCTTGAATAACGCCTCGGCCCCCGCCCGCACCGACTGCTTGGCAGTGATCGCCGCCCGGGCGCGGCCAATCTCACCCTCCAATTCGGCGATGTAGTCGCCAAGTTCATCTACCGAAAGTGGCTCAAGATTGCGCTTCTCCGGGGCCTTTTTGCGCGGTTCCAGATCCTCGATGTCCATGGGATACCTTCCGCTCTTGCCAACCGTTGATGAACGTACCAGATTGGCCCGACCGGTGTCAGGAGGGGACCATAATCATGCTGCCGGAGACCATGACCTGTATCGAAATTTCGCGTCCCGGCCCGCCTGACGTCCTGCTTCCGGCTGTCCGGCCGCTGCCCAGGCCGGCCGCCGGCGAGGTGCTGATCAAGGTCGCCGCCGCCGGCATCAACCGGCCGGACGTGCTGCAGCGCCAGGGGGCCTATCCGCCGCCGCCCGGCACCTCCGAACTGCCGGGACTGGAAGTGGCCGGCACGGTGATGGCGGCGGCCGACGGCGTGCTGACGCCCCGCATCGGCGACGAGGTCTGTGCCCTGGTGGCCGGCGGCGGCTACGCCGAATACGTCACCGCCGACGCCCGCCTCTGCCTGCCGTGCCCGTTCGACTACGATATGGTGCGCGCCGCGGCGCTGCCCGAGACCTTCTTCACCGTGTGGCACAACGTATTCGAACGCGGCCGCCTGCAGGCGGGCGAGAGCTTCCTGGTGCATGGCGGCGCCAGCGGTATCGGCACCACCGCCATCCAGTTGGCCAGTGCCTTCGGCGCCACCGTCTTCGCCACCGCGTCGGGGCCGGCCAAATGCAAGTCCTGCCGCGACCTCGGCGCCGCGCGCGCCATCGACTACACCAGCGAGGACTTCGTCGAGGTCGTGAAATCGTTGACCGGCGGCCGCGGTGTCGACGTCATCCTCGACATGGTGGGCGGCGACTACATCCCCCGCAACGTCAAGGCGCTGAATGCCGACGGCCGCCTGGTGTCGATCGCCTTCCTGCGCGGCGCCACCGTCGAGCTCAACATGATGCCGGTGATGCTGAAGCGCCTGACGCTGACCGGCTCGACGCTCCGGCCGCAATCCAACGAGCGCAAGGCCGAGATGGCGCACGGCCTGCACGAGAAGGTGTGGCCGCTGCTGAGCGAGGGCCGGATCCGGCCGGTGATCCACGCCACTTTTCCGCTGGCGCAAGCGGCCGAGGCCCATAGACTGATGGAATCCAACACCCATATCGGCAAGATAGTGCTTACGGTGTGAGGTCCTCTCGGACGTTTGATTCACGTCTCCGACGTTTGACCAGCGTCGGGTTCGCCCCTATAACTAGCGGCGCATTCCGCCGGCCGAGGACGCCGGCGACGGACTTGCCCGTATGAAGTCCAGATTTCTAGGAGGTTTCATGGCTCTGCCGCTCATGCCCAAGGCTACCGCCGTGTGGCTCGTCGAGAACACCGCGCTCACCTTTGAGCAGATCGCCGACTTCTGCGGCCTGCATTCGCTGGAAGTGCAGGCCATCGCCGACGGCGAGGTTGCCGCGGGCATCGTCGGTCTCGATCCCGTGGCCAATGGGCAAGTCGGCCGGGAGGAGATCGAACGCTGCGAGGCCGATCCGGACGCCAGCCTGCGCCTGATCATCACCGATGTGCCGCAGCCGCGCTCCAAGCAGAAGGGCGCCCGCTACACCCCGGTATCCAAGCGCCAGGACCGCCCCGACGCCATCTCGTGGATCATCAAGCATCACCCCGAAATTTCGGATGCCCAGATCTCGAAGCTGATCGGCACCACCAAGCCGACCATCCAGTCGATCCGCGACAAGACCCATTGGAACGCCCTCAACGTCAAGCCACGCAATCCGGTGACGCTGGGGCTGTGCTCCGAGGCCGAGTTGGAAAAGGCGGTCGCCCTCGCCCGCCCGCGCGGCGGCCCCCGCCCTGTCGAGGCCCCGGTCGAGCATCACGAGCAGCAGCCGGAGTAATTTTCCGTTCCCAACCCTCCCCCAGCGGAGGAGGGTTGGATGACCGCCATAATTCTGCCTGTTTGGCCGTCTAATCCTGGACCCAGCGCAGTCCATGGAGGATGACCATGCGTAACGTAGCGGTGGCGATTGCCCTTTCCCTGTCTCTCGCCGCCTGTGCCCAGCCGGGGCCTTATGGCGGCAATTCCGGCGGCTTCGGCCTCAACAAGAGCACCGGCGGCGGCGTCCTCGGTGCCGTCGGCGGCGGCTTGGCCGGGGCGCAGTTCGGCCGCGGCAAGGGCCAGTTGGCCATGACGGCGGCGGGTACCCTGCTGGGCGCCTTCCTCGGCAGCCAGGTCGGCCAGTCGCTCGACCGCGCCGACGAGATGTATGCCAACCGCGCCGGCCAGCAGGCGTTCGAGACGGCCCCAATGGGCCGCCCCATCGCCTGGAACAATCCCGACAGCGGCGCCTATGGCAACATCACCCCGACCCGCACCTTCCAGGCCGCTCCCAGCCAGTACTGCCGCGAGTACCACCAGACGGTCGTGGTGGGCGGCCAGCAGCAGGAAAGCTACGGCACCGCCTGCCGCCAGCCGGACGGCTCCTGGAAGGTGATGAACTGAATTCCTCTCCCCCACCCTACCCTCCCCCGCCGGGGGAGGGTTTGCATCTGTCGCCTACCCCAGGTTCGCCGTCGGCGCCACGTCGTCGAATTCGCGCAGGCTCATCTCGGTGTTGGCGTCGATCTCGATGAGGCGGACCTCATAACCCCATAGATTGGCGATGTGGCGCAGCACCAGGTTGGCGTCGCCCTCGTCGAGCAGCACGCCGTTGGCGACGCGGTGATGCAGCACCAGACGGCGGTCGCCGGCCAGATCGACATCGACGATCTGAATGTCCGGCTCCATCTGGGCCACGTCGTAGCCCGCCCCCAGCGCCCGGCGGACTTCGCGATAGCCGCGTTCGTTGTGGATGGCCTCGACCTCCATGCTGGGTTCGTCGGCGTCGTTGTGCACCTTGAACAGCTTCATCTTGCGCATCAGGGCGGGCGAGAGGAACTGCAGGATGAAGCTTTCGTCGCGGTAGTCGGACCAGGCGTAGCGCAAGGTCCCCCACGCATCGCGGTTGCCGGCGAAGTCGGGGAACCACTGGCGATCCTCCTCCGTCGGCTCCTCGCAGATGCGCTTGATGTCCTGCATCATGTTGAACCCCAAGGCATAGGGGTTGATGCCGGAGAAACGCGGGTCATCGAAATCCGGCTGGAACACCACCGAGGTATGCGAGTGCAGGATTTCCAGCATCGCCCCCTCCGACAGCATGCCGCGCTGCGACAGCATGTTGACCATGTGGTAATGGACAAAGGTGGCGCAGCCCTCGTTCATCACTTTGGTCTGCTTCTGCGGATAGAAATACTGGGAGACGTTGCGCACGATGCGCAGGATCTCACGCTGCCAGGGCTGCAACCGCGGCGCCGTCTTTTCCAAAAAATAAAGAATGTTTTCCTCGGGCAGCCCCAGCTTGCGCTTGCGCTCGGCCAGCTCGCGCGACCCCATGCGGTTGGCCGCCGGCTTTGGCACCGTGCGCCAGAGCACGTTGTAGATGTTCTCCTGATACTGGGCGCGCTCCTTCTCGCGCTTCTCCTCCTGACTGAGGTCGAGCACACGCTTGCGCGGGTACTTGTGCACGCTGTGGCTCATCAGCGCATGGGCGGCGTCGAGGACCCGCTCCACCGCCTGGTGGCCGTGGCGTTCCTCGGCACGGGTGATGTAGCCCTTGGCGAACTCCAGATAGTCGAGGATGCCCCTGGCATCGGTCCACTGTTTGAACAGGGCGTTGTTCTTGAAGAAGTGGTTGTGGCCGAAGGCGGCATGGGCGATCACCAGCGTCTGCATGGCCATGGAGTTCTCCTCCATGATGTAGCTGATGCAGGGACTGGAATTGATGACGATCTCGTAGGCCAGGCCGCGCATGCCCTTGCGGTAGAGCGCCTCGTCGGAGGCGAAGTGCTTGCCGAACGACCAATGCTTGTACATCAGCGGCATGCCGATGGAGGAGTAGGCGTCGAGCATCTGCTCGGCGGTAATGACCTCGATCTGGTTGGGGTAGATGGACAGCCCCAATTCCTTGATGGCAATGTCCTCGATGGCATCGTGCACCCGCCAGATGCGGTCGAAGTCCCAATCGGCGCCGGAAAACAGCAAGCGGTCGGACGCGATCATGGTTCAGGTCCCCCCCAACCCAACCGCTGCGGCGTGGCGGTCCTTTGCGAAGAGGTCGCGGAAGACGGGAAAAATCTGGCTGCGCACCCGTACCTTGCGCATGGCAAGATTGCCGCCCGGCTTCAGCACCGTCTTGTAGGTGCGCCACAGGTCGGTCTCGCGGCCCAGCCAGTCCTTGTATTCGGCCCCGACCTCGATATAGGCGAAATACTGGCACATGGGCAGGATGACGTCCTCGAGCAGGGCGGCCGCCTGGGCGTTGTCGGACGCGGTGTTGTCGCCGTCCGAGGCCTGGGCGGCGTAGATGTTCCAGTCGGCGGGCGAATAGCGTTCCTCGATCACCCGCTGCATCTCGGCCAGCGCCGTCGAAACCACGGTGCCGCCGGTCTCGGTGGAGTAGAAGAAGGTCTCCTCGTCCACCTCCCTCGCCTCGTGGGTGTGGCGGATGAAGACGATGTCGACGTGGCGGTAGCGCCGCGTCAGGAACAGGTAGAGCAGCATGAAGAAGCGCTTGCCGAGGTCCTTCATGTGCTCGGTCATCGAGCCCGAGACGTCCATCAGGCAGAACATCACCGCCCGGGTGATGGGCTTGGGCACCGCCTCGAAGCGGTTGTAGCGGACGTCGAGCGGGTCGATGTAGGGCACCCGCCTGGAGCGCGACACCAGGAGGTCGAACTCGAGGCGCAGCTCGGACAGCCGCTCGGGGTCGTCGCCCGACTCTTCGAGCGCTCTGATTTCCTCTTCCAGCTCGGCGATGTCGGCCGGCCGCGGCCGCCGCAGGGCGATGCGCCGCGACAGCGAGTTGCGCATGGTGCGCACCAGATTGAGATTGGCCGGCGAGCCACTCACCGAATAGCCGGCCCGCGCCAGGCTGTGCGACTCGGACTGGCGGACGTTCTTCTTCACCAGATCGGGCAGTTCCAGATCGTCGAGGAAGATGTCGAGGAACTCGTCCTTGGACAGGATGAAGACGAAATCATCCTGGCCCTCGCCGTCGGGGCTTCCCTCGGAGCCGCCGCCATCGCCGCCGCTGCCCGGCGGGCGCGGAATGAGGTCACCCTCGACATACTCCTTGTTGCCCGGCACCACATGATCGCGCACGCCGCCCTCGGAGGCGCGGCGGAAGCCCGGCTCGCGCAGGCCGTCCATGGGGATGGAGATACGCTCCCCGTTGGCGATGTCCTGGATCGACCGTTCGCCCGACGCGTCGCGCACCGCCCGAAGGATCTGCGAGCGGGCGCGCCTGAGGAAGCGTTGCCGGTTGGCAAGGCTCTTGCCCTTGGGATTGAGGCGGCGGTCGATGATGTTCATCGCATCTCCTCTCCTTCCTTACCCCCTCCCCCGCCGCAGGCGGGGGAGGGAGGGCAGTTGCCCCTTACCCCGCCTGCTTGACCCGCATATACCACTCCACCAGGCGACGGACCTGGCGTTCGGTATAGCCGCGGTCCATCATGCGATCGACGAACTCGGAGTGCTTCTTCTCGGATTCATTGTCCTTCTTCGAGCCGAAGCTGATCACCGGCAGCAGGTCCTCGACCTGGCTGAACATGCGCCGCTCGATGACCTCACGGATCTTCTCGTAGGACGTCCAGGAGGGGTTCTTGCCGCCATGGGCCGCCCGCGAGCGCAACGAGAACTTGACCACCTCGTTGCGGAAGTCCTTGGGATTGGCGATGCCGGCCGGCTTCTCGATCTTCGACAGCTCCTGGTTCAGCAACTCGCGGTTGAGCAACTGACCGGTATCGGGGTCCTTGAAGTCCTGATCCTCGATCCAGGCGTCGGCGTAGTCGACATAGCGGTCGAACAGGTTCTGGCCGTAGTCGTGATAGCTCTCCAGATAGGCCTTCTGGATCTCGTTGCCGATGAACTCGGCATAGCGCGGCGCCAGCTCGCCCTTGATGAATTCGAGGAAGCGCTTCTCGGTGTCCTCGGGGAACTGCTCGCGGCGGATCGACTGTTCCAGCACGTACATCAGGTGCACCGGGTCGGCGCCAACCTCGGTGCTGTCGTAGTTGAAGGTCGACGACAGCACCTTGAAGGCGAAGCGGGTCGAGATGCCGTCCATGCCCTCGTCGACGCCGGCGGCGTCGCGGTATTCCTGCATGGGCTTGGCCTTGGGATCGGTCTCCTTGATGTTCTCGCCGTCGTAGACCCGCATCTTCGAATACAGGTTGGAGTTCTCGTGCTCCTTGAGGCGCGACAGCACCGAGAAGCGGGCCAGCATCTCCATGGTGCCGGGCGCGCAGGGGGCGGCGGAAAGTTCGGAGTTCTGGATCAGCTTGTCGTAGATGCGCCGCTCCTCGGCGACCCGGAGGCAATAGGGCACCTTGATGACGCAGATGCGGTCGATGAAGGCCTCGTTGTTGCGGTTGTTCTTGAAGGTCTGCCACTCGGCCTCGTTGGAATGTGCCAGGATGATGCCCTGGAACGGCATGGCGCCGATGTTCTCCGAGCCGACGTAGTTGCCCTCCTGGGTCGCCGTCAGCAGCGGATGGAGCATCTTGATGGGCGCCTTGAACATCTCGACGAATTCCAGCAGCCCCTGGGTGCAGCGGTTGAGGCCGCCCGAGTGGCTGTAGGCGTCGGGATCGTTCTGGCTGAACACTTCCAGGCGGCGGATATCGACCTTGCCCACCAGGGTCGAGATGTCCTGGTTGTTCTCGTCGCCCGGCTCGCACTTTGACACCGCCACCTGCTTGAGGCGCGACGGGTAGACCTTGACGACCCTGAACTTGGAGATGTCACCGCCGAACTCGTCCAGCCGCTTCACCGCCCACGGGCTCATCAGCCCGGGCAGCCGGCGGACCGGAATGCGGTACTTGTCCTCTACCGCCGGCCCCATGGTCACCGGGTCGAACAGGCCGAGCGGGCTTTCCAGCAGCGGGCTGATTTCCTTGCCGGCCTTCAGCACGTAGATGGGGTGCTTCTCCATCAACGCCTTGAGGGTCTCGGCCAGCGACGACTTGCCGCCGCCCACCGGCCCGAGCAGGTAGAGGATCTGCTTGCGCTCCTCCAGCCCTTGGGCGGCGTGGCGGAAGTAGCCGACGATGCGCTCGATCGTCTCTTCCATGCCGTAGAACTCGGCAAAGGCCGGGTAGATCTTGATGGTACGGTTCATGAAGACGCGCGACAACCGCACGTCCTTGGCGGTATCCACCACCTCGGGCTCGCCGATGGCGGCGATCATCCGCTCGGCGGCGGAGGCATAGAGCATCGGGTCGTCGCGGCAGCCGTCGAGATACTCAAGGAGCGTCATCTCGACATCCTTGCGACCCTCGTAGGCGCGCGCGTAACGGGAGAAGATATCGTCGGCGGCGTACATCAGTCACTCCATCGCGAGGGTCGTGGCGAAAGGTTCCTGGGGGGACATGTACGGACTCGGCGCGAACAATTCATCGGCACCAGCCGATGGGCCGAAGGCCTCTGCACCGTCAGGCGGGGCACCCAAGCCAACCGGCTGACCGCCGGAAGGATAAGAGGCAACCTCCGAAGTCCACATGGCATCGCCCTCTCGCCTTATGCGATTGCCCATCAATAATACCAAATGGTCGTTAACAAGGCCCTTCGACATCCCTGACCTCATGCGTTTTGCTCCTCCCCGCTTTCGACTGCGCGCGGGGACCCCCTTCGTCGGGCGCCAAAAGGCGCGGAACGTCGGGCAAACCACCCTTCCAGAAAACCCTGCACCCTAGATGTTGGTCCCCGGGCGGCCATTGACAAGCCACACCGGCGGCCCGGCCCGGTGCCGCTGTTTTCAAGGGAATGATTTGGGGATACCCTACGGCAGTGGTGATGCCGATTAGGGTGTATGCCGTGAATTTAAGCGCGCTCCTGGCGGCCCGGGCGGCCGACGGCCGAACGGTGCGGGTCGGCCTGATCGGCGCCGGCAAGTTCGGAACCATGTTTTTGGCCCAGGCGCGTTTCATCCCCGGGGTGCATGTCGCGGCGGTGGCCGACATCGCGCCCGAGCGGGCCAGCATGGCGTTGGCGCTGGCCGGCTGGCCGCCCCTGAAGGCGGTGGCACGCTCGCTCGACCAGGCCATCGGCGCGGGCGCCACCTGGGTGACCGGCGATGCCCTCGCGCTGTTCGAGGGTGGCAGCCTCGATGTGGTCATCGAGACCACCGGCAACGCCCGCGCCGGACTCCGGCACGCCCTGGCGGCCATCGCCGCCGGGGTATCGGTGATCATGGTGACGGTGGAGGCCGACGTCCTGGCCGGCCCGCTGCTGGCCCGGCGTGCCGCCGAAATGGGGGTAGTCTACTCGCTGGCCTATGGCGATCAGCCGGCCATCATCTGCGATATGGTGGACTGGGTCCGGACCTCCGGCTTTGAGGTGGCCTGCGCCGGCAAGGGGACCAAATACCTGCCGGGCTACAATGCCGCCACGCCGGAGACCGTCTGGCAGCACTACGGCATCGGGCCGGAGCGGGCCAAGGCGGCCGGAATGGCGCCCAGACGCTTCACCGCCATCATCGACGGCACCAAGTCCGCCATCGAACTGGCCGCCGTCTGCAACGCCACCGGGCTGCAGCCACCCTCCAATGGGTTGGCCTTCCCGCCCTGCGGCACCCATGATCTGCCCCGGCTGTTGAAGCCCAGTTTCGACGGTGGGCGGCTTGAGGCCATGGGGCAGGTCGAGGCGGTGTCCTCGGAAGAACGTGATGGCCGCCATGTGGTGGGCGACCTGCGCTGCGGCGTGTTCGTCACCTTCAAGGCGCCCACACTCTACGCCGCGCGGTGCTTCTCGGAGTACGGACTGATCAGCGATACCTCCGGCGATTATGCCGCACTGTGGCGACCACATCATCTGATGGGCATGGAATTGGGGGTGTCGGTGGCCTGGGTGGCCTGCCTGGGCCGGCCGACCGGCTGCCCGTCGGCGTTTTCGGCCGACGTGGTGGCGGTGGCCAAGCGCGACCTCGAAAGCGGCACGGTGCTCGACGGCGAAGGCGGCTACATGGTGTGGGGCAAGGTACTGCCGGCCGCGGCCTCGCTGGCCCAGCGGGCGGTGCCGATCGGCCTGACCGATGGCGTCACCTTGCGCCGGGCCGTCGCCAGCGGGCAGATCCTCACCCAGGCCGACGTCGCTTTCGACGAGGCCGACGCAGCGCTGTCGCTCCGACGCCAGATGGAGACGGAGTTCGGCTAGGGCTCTCCCCCGCTTCCGAATTATCCATCTGTTAGATGTACTGGCCCGAATCAACCTTGACGACTTCGCCGGTGATGCAGCGGGCCAGATCGGAGAGCAGGAACAGCACGGCGTTGGAGATGTCCGAGGTGTCGGGCAGAATGGTCAGGGCCGCTTCGGCCAGCGCCTTGTCGCGGTATTGCTGGTCCAGCTTCAGCGTCATCTCGGTCAGCACCATGCCAGGCGCCACGGCATTGACGGTGACCCCCTTGCCGCCGAGTTCCTTGGCCGCCGTCTTGGTCAGCGCGATCAGGCCAGCCTTGGAGGCGGCGTAGTTGCCCTGCCCGACCTTGCCGCGCAGGCCGTTGATGGACACCACATTGACGATGCGCCCGCCACCGGCCTGAACCATGCCGGACGCGGCGGCGCGTACCATGTTGAACGAGCCGGTCAGGTTGACGTCGATGACCGAACGCCACTCGTCGTCGCTCATCTTCGCCAACGTGCGGTCGCGGGTGATGCCGGCATTGTTGACCAGCAGCGTCACCGGCTTGCCGATGGCAGCGAAGGCCGCGGCGACACTGGCCGAATCGGCGACGTCGACGGCGTGGAAGCGGACCTCGGACGGCAGGTCGTCGGCATTGTCGCGGTCGAACGCGTGCACCTCGGCGCCGCCGGCCGCCAGCCCGACGGCGATCGCCCGGCCGATGCCGCGCACTCCGCCGGTCACCACCGCCACCCGGCCCCGGAAATCCCACTGCATGATCTGCTCCCTCTTGACCGTTGGTGCCTAATCGGTATTATCGTACCGAATTGTCGCTTTGAAGGTTACCTTTGCGCTTGTGTGGCGTCAAGGCTAGCCTGGAGCCACCCACAGGCAGGGGAAGGAACGTTACGCCCATGTCCACCGTTCGCGACATCGTTGCTGCCGACCTTGACCGTTTGGTCGAGCTCGACCGCAGTCTTACCGGCTATGCGCGCCGGAGCTTCCATTCCAAGCGATTGGCTGCCGCGGCGGCCGAGCCGAGCAGCTTCGTCACCCTGGCCGACACCGACGGCGCCGCGATGACCGGATATGTCTACGCCCACATCCTCGACGGCGAGTTCGGCGGGTCCGGGCCGGTGGGCGTGCTGGACGCCCTGGGTGTCGATCCCGACCGCCGCGGCAATGGGTGCGCGCGACGGCTGATCCAATCGCTGGACGCCGCCATGGCCGCCCGCGGCGTCCGCGAGATGGTGACTCAGGCCGACTGGAGCGAGCACAGCCTGATCCGCTTCTTCGCCGCCGCCGGCTTCCAGTTGGCCCCGCGGATCGTGCTGGAGCGCGGCACCACCGGCACCATCGAGTTCGACATGCCCGAACCGCAGCATGACCGCCACGGCGAACGCAACCACTCCGACCCCTCGGGCGACGACTTCGCGGCACTGTCGCGCGACCGCATCCCGGTGCGCTCGCTGGCCGAGTCCGATTCGCCCTTCATCGTTGCCGTCGACCGCAAGGTGACCGGCCGCGACCGCTCCGCCTATTACCGCCGCAAGGTGGCCGAGGTGGTGAAGGAATCGGGCGTCCGGGTGTCGCTGGTGGCCGAGATCGACGGCCAGTTTGCCGGCTTCGTCATGGCGCGCACCGACTACGGCGAGTTCGGCCGCGCCGAGCCCACCGCCATCCTCGACACCATGGGCGTCGACCCGGCCTATGCCCGCCAGAGCGTCGGCCGCGCCCTGATGTCGCAGTTGCTGACCAACCTGTCGTCGCTGGGGGTGGAAAAGGTGCAGACCCAGGTGGCCTGGAACGGCTTCAGCCTGTTGGGCTTCCTCGCCCGCTGCGGCTTCACGCCGTCGCAGCGGCTGTGCTTCACCCGGACAACCTGACTCCCCCTCCCCTGCCGCAGGCGGGGGAGGGTTGGGGAGGGGGCCCAAGCGAAGCGCGGGAGTTTTTCCGCCGGCACCTCTCCCGCGCTCCGCTTGGGTCCCCCACCCTGCCCTCCCCCGGGTTTGCCCCGGGGGAGGTTTTTTTTGCTCAGCCCGAAAAGGCGTTCAGCCCGGTGATCGCCCGGCCCAGGATCAGGGCGTGGACGTCGTGGGTGCCTTCGTAGGT
>JACPDP010000070.1 GCA_016183945.1 Magnetospirillum sp. | reverse complement strand
TTCCCGTCCTGGGGAAGCCTCTTTCGAACCATCCGAACCGGGAGGCCGCCCCCGCAGCCACCCTGATAGGCCCTGCCCCCAACCGCTCAGCCCCGAACCGAAACCCGATACCTCCGCGCAAACCCATACTGAGAACCGCTGGATGCCCATTCGGCAACTTGACTCGGGCTTAAAAGAAGCGGCATTATTAGACCATAACAAAGGAGGTGATGAGGGGCTACATCTCGTCCATCCACAACACAGTATCCGCACAGTCCACGACACTCCCAGTGGGGGCTGTGGTTGCGGGTAGGAGGGTGCGAACCGGCATGACGCCACCGGGTCAAGTGTGAGGTGCCACTGAAGACGGCATCGGTGACTTTCAAAGAACTGGCGATACCCACCGGCCGCTGAGCCGGATCACTCGGGCCCTAGAGCCCGGATAGACATCCAAGCCCCGCGATGTGCGCCATGCCGCCCGCGGGGCTTTGATTTTCCGACGCTATTGCTGTGTGGCCGGACATCATTGCGGACGTTCAGGCGCAATCCGGTGCGCGCGCGAGGCCGCTTCGGAGAGCCTTGCGCAAGGCGTCCTGATTGGATGCGGCGACCGCATTGGCGCGGGCTGGTGCGGCTTCGAGACGCGGCTGTGCCGCCCCTCGGAATGAGGCGCCCGAGGTCGCCGCTCGACCCAAGAGCGCCCTAATTGGCCTTGGTGGGATTACCGGCGGTGACTGCGCCCGGCTGGGTCCGAAGCTCGGCGACCTTCTTCTGCATGGCGGCCAGCAGGCCTTCCACTCTGCCGCCGTTGTTGCGCAACACCGAGGCGTATTCGGAACGGTAGGTAATGGCCATGTCCGAACCCTCGACGATGAGATCGATCACCTTCAAGGCGCCGTCGGCCTGGCGCAGGCGCCACCGCAGATCGATGGGCTCCTGCTTCTCGCGGTTGACGACCGACTCGACGAAATAACCGCGCTCGCCGTCGGGCGCAATGCCGGTCACCTGGTGCACCACGTTGCTGCCGTAGTCCTTGAAGCGGCCCGCCCAGGTCAGCACCACCATATCTTCGAACAGCCGGAGGAACTCCGTCCGCTGCTCGGGCGTGGTGGGGGCGTTCCAGTGGCGACCCAGGACGAACCTGCCGATCTCGGGCAGGTCCACCGAGGAGGTGAACAACTGGCGGAACTGATTGGCACGCTCCTGCTCCGACAGGCCTTTGTTGGCCATCATGTCGAGGGCCGACTTGGCGAGGCGCTCGACGAATGCACGCGCATCCTGATCGCCGGCGGCCCGGGCGGGCGCCGCGGTGAACATCATCAGGAAACCAGCCAAAGCGGCCAGCAACAGGACACGGCGTGAATGCATGTTTCTTGGCTTTCCGGTCAGCGTTGCGTGAACAGGGCTTCGGTGGCCGTCCGCCGTTGATCTCGGCACTGTGCCGGCGCCGACAAGGCGCGCATCGGGAGACGGCCCCACCCAGGGGCTCAAGCGTCGTTCGAGGTATCACAGACGCCATGCAAAGGCCAGCCGGATTTCCCGGCCACGCCCGCTTCTTTGGCCTTTCATGTCCGCATAAAGATATGTTTATATGTTTTCCAAGGTGCCCGTGCTCCAGGCTTACCCGCGGCCATTGAGGCCGCGGCCAAGCGAGCGGATGCGAGCGCCCGAGGGGCAAACGAAAGGAGACTCTTTTGGATGCGGTGTTGGCGGGCTTGAGGGCGGCGGCGGAGCCGACCCGGCTGCGGCTGCTGGCGCTGTGCGCGCAGGGTGAGCTGACGGTCAGCGAACTCACCCACATCCTGGGCCAGAGCCAGCCGCGCGTGTCGCGTCATCTCAAACTGATGTGCGAGGCCGGGCTGCTCGACCGCTTCCCCGAGGGCGCCTGGGCCTTCTACCGCCTGGCCGGCAAGGGCGCCGGTGCCGAGCTGGCCGCCACCCTGCTGGCCCTGCTCCCCTCCGGCGACCCCACCCTGTCGCTCGACCTGCAGCGCCTCGACGGCGTGCGTGCCGCCCGCGCCGAACGGGCGCTGGCCTATTTCCGCGACAACGCCGCGCGCTGGGACGAGATCCGCTCGTTGCAGGTGGATGACGGCGAGGTGGAGCGGGCTCTGGTCTCGGTGTTCAACGGGCACAAGGTCGGCGACCTGGTCGATCTCGGCACCGGCACCGGCCGCATCCTCGAAGTGCTGGGTCCCCTGGTGGACCGCGCCGTCGGCATCGACCTGTCGCGTGAAATGCTGGCGGCGGCCCGGGCCAACCTGGAACGCGCCGGCTTGCGCAACTGCATGGTGCGCCAGGGCGACATCACCCAACTGCCGCTGGCCGACGGCTCGGCCGATGCGGTGACCATCCATCAGGTGCTGCACTACGCCGCCGAACCCGGCCAGGTGGTGGCCGAGGCGGCGCGGGTGCTGCGTCCCGGCGGCGTGCTGGCCATCGTCGATCTGGCGCCGCACGGGCTCGAAGTGTTGCGCGACCAGCACGCCCATCGCCGTCTCGGCTTTTCCGACGCCGAGGTCGAGGGCTGGCTGACCGCCGCCGGGCTGGCGCCCGGCGCCACCATCCACCTGCCCGGCGGCCCGCTGACCGTCGTGATCTGGCGGGCGACCCGGCCCGCCGATCTACCCACAGGAGCTTCCGCGTGAACCATCCTCCCCGATTGCCCATCGCCGCCAGCCGCCGGCCGGTGCGGGTCTCGTTCGAATTCTTCCCGCCCAAGACCGACAAGATGGTCCAGTCGCTGTGGGAGTGTATCCAGCGCCTGGAGCCCCTGGGTCCGCAATTCGTCTCGGTGACCTACGGCGCCGGCGGCACCACGCGCGAGCGCACCCACGAGACGGTGGTGCGCATCGCCCGCGAGACCAGCCTGAAGCCGGCGGCGCACCTCACCTGCGTCGGCCACAGCCAGGGCGAGGTGGATGATATCGCGCGGCGCTACTGGGACGAAGGCATCCGTCACATCGTGGCATTGCGCGGCGATGCGCCCGAGGGCGCCCGCTACGAGCCGCATCCGGGCGGCTACGCTTATGCCGCCGACCTGGTGGCGGGGCTGAAGCGCATCGCCGATTTCGAGATTTCGGTGGCGGCCTACCCCGAGACCCATCCCGACGCCCCCAACGCCGCCTTCGACCTCGACAACCTCAAGCGCAAGATCGACGCCGGCGCCACCCGGGCCATCACCCAGTATTTCTTCGACGTCGACCACTACCGCCGCTTCCTCGAACGCTGCGACAAGGCCAGTATCGCGGTGCCCATCGTGCCGGGCATCCTGCCGGTGACCAATTTCACCCAGGTGCAGAAATTTTCGGCAGCCTGCGGCGCCTCGGTGCCGGGCTGGATGGCCGAGATGTTCGAGGGCCTCGACGACGACCCCGAGACCCGCCGCCTGGTGGCCGCCACCGTCGCCGCCGAGCAGTGCCGGGCGCTGGCGGCGGACGGGGTGGAGGACTTCCACTTCTACACGCTGAACCGCGCCGATCTCGCCTACGCCATCTGCCACATCCTGGGCGTTAGAAGAACCCCTCGCCCGCTTGCGGGAGAGGGGCAGGGGTGAGGGCCTGGTGCCGGCGGACCCAGCCCTCACCCTCCCGCGTTCCGCGGGCCCCTCCCTCTCCCGCAGGCGGGCGAGGGGATCAATATGGTGACTTGGAAGCCGAAGACGCAAATTGAGCGCGCCCGCAAATTGCGCACCGAACTGGCGACCGAGGTCGAGAAGCGGCTATGGCGCAGGCTACGGGCCGGGCAATTGGATGGAGCAAGAATTCGCCGTCAGCATCCCCTGGGGCCGTACATTCTCGACTTCGTCTGCATCGATGCCAAACTGGTCGTCGAACTCGATGGTGGTCAGCACGCTGACCCGGAACACGCTACGTATGACGAGCGGCGCACCGCGTATTTACGGCACGAAGGATATGTTGTGCTGCGTTTTTGGAGCAATGATGTGATCGACAACCTCGAAGGCGTGCTGGACGTGATCAAGGCCGCGTTGGGGGATAAGCCACAGGTGGAAAATTCATGACCAACATTCTCGACCATCTCTCCAACCGCGTTCTCCTCTGCGACGGCGGCACCGGCGCCCTGGTGCAGGCCATGAACCTGTCGGTGGAGAAGGATTTCCTCGGCTACGAGAACTGCACCGAGATTCTGGTGAAGTCGCGGCCCGACGTCATTCGCGGCATCCACGCCCGCTATTTCGAGGCCGGCGCCGACATGGTCGAGGCCGACACCTTCGGCGCCAGCCCCATCACCCTGGCCGAGTTCGGCCTGGAGGATCAGGCCTTCGAGCTCAACCGCCTCGCCATCCTGCTGGCCCGCGAGGCCGCCGACCAGTTCAAGGGCGACGGCCGCAGCCGCTTCGTCCTCGGCGCCATCGGGCCGGGCACCAAGCTGCCCAGCCTCGGCCATATCGGCTATGACGCCCTGGAGGCCGCCTACCTCGTCCAGGCCCGGGGTCAGGTGGCCGGCGGCGTCGATGCCTTCCTGGTGGAGACCTGCCAGGACCCGCTGCAAATCAAGGCCGCCGTCAACGGCTGCAAGCTCGGCGCCCCCAACGTCCCCATCTTCGTCCAGGTCACCGTCGAGACCACCGGCACCCTGCTGGTGGGCGCCGACATCGCCGCCGCCGCCACCGTGGTCCATGCGCTGGGCGTGCCGCTGATGGGGCTCAACTGCGCCGCCGGGCCGCAGGAGATGGCCGAGCATTTCCGCTGGCTGGCCGAGAACTGGCCGGGCTTCGTCTCTATCCAGCCCAATGCCGGCCTGCCCGAGCTGGTGGACGGCAAGACCGTCTATCCCCTGTCGCCCGACGAGCTGGCCATCTGGCATGAGCGCTATGTGGCCATGGGCGCCAATCTGCTGGGCGGCTGCTGCGGCACCCAGCCGCCGCACATCGCCGCCACCAACGCCATGCTCAAGCGCATCGGCAACGGCCATCGCCCCACGCCGGTGAAGCGCAGCGTGCATTGGGTGCCCTCGGTGGCCTCGCTCTATTCCCAGGTGCCGCTGCGCCAGGAGAACGCCTTCCTGTCCATCGGCGAGCGCTGCAACGCCAACGGCTCGAAGAAGTTCCGCGACTTCCAGGACGCCGAGGACTGGGACGGCATCACCGCCATGGCGCGCGAGCAGGTGCGTGAGGGCAGCCACACGCTGGACGTCTGCACCGCCTTCGTCGGCCGCGACGAGGTGCGCGACATGACCGAGGTGGTCAGCCGCCTGCGCGGCTCGGTCACCGCCCCCCTGGTGATCGATTCCACCGAGTTGCCGGTGATCGAGGCCGCCATGAAGCTCTACGGCGGCAAGGCCATCATCAACTCGATCAACTTCGAGAACGGCGAGGAGACCGCCGCCGAGCGGCTGCGGCTGGCGCGCAAGTTCGGCGCCTCGGTGGTCGCTTTGACCATCGACGAGGAGGGCATGGCCAAGTCGGTCGAGGACAAGCTGCGCATCGCCCACCGCCTCTACGACTTCGCCGTCAATGTCCACGGCCTGCCCGCCGCCGACCTGCTGTTCGACCCGCTGACCTTCACCATCTGCACCGGCAACGCCGACGACCGCAAGCTGGCGCTGTGGACGCTGGAGGCCATCGCACGCATCCGCGCCGAGATGCCCGACTGCGGCATCGTGCTCGGCCTGTCCAACGTCTCGTTCGGGTTGAAGCCGGCGGCGCGGCAGGTGCTCAACTCGGTGTTCCTCGACCATGCGGTCAAGCGCGGCATGACCGGCGCCATCGTCCACCTGTCCAAGATCGTGCCGCTGCACACCCTGCCGGCCGACGAGGTCAAGACCGCCGAGGACCTGATCTACGACCGGCAGGCGCCCGGCTACGACCCGCTGCAGGCCTACATCGCCCTGTTCGGCGACCGCAAGGCGGCCGAGGTCGAGAAGGAGCGCCCGGCGGCGGTCGAGGACCGCCTCAAGCAGCGCATCGTCGACGGCGACCGCACCGGGCTTGAGGGCGACCTCGCCGAGGCCATGACCACCTGGAAGCCGCTCGACATCATCAACCAACTGCTGCTGGACGGCATGAAGGTGGTGGGCGAGCTGTTCGGCTCGGGCAAGATGCAGTTGCCCTTCGTGCTGCAGTCGGCCGAGACCATGAAGGCGGCGGTGGCCTTCCTCGAACCCCACATGGCCAAGGCCGACGGCCAGGCCAAGGCCACCATCGTGCTGGCCACGGTCAAGGGCGACGTCCACGACATCGGCAAGAACCTGGTGGACATCATCCTCACCAACAACGGCTACAAGGTGGTCAATATCGGCATCAAGCAGCCCATCGCCGAGATCATCAAGGCGGCGCGCGAGCACCAGGCCGACGCCATCGGCATGTCGGGCCTGCTGGTCAAGTCCACGGTGATCATGATGGAGAACCTGGAGGAGCTGACCCGGGCCGGCCTCGACCTTCCCGTCCTGCTGGGCGGCGCCGCCCTGACCCGCAAATATGTCGAGGAGGACTGCCGCGCCACCTATGGCTCGGGCCGCGTCGCCTATGCCCGCGACGCCTTCGACGGCCTCGACCTGATGGCCAAGGTGGCGGACGCCGGCTTCGACGCCCATGTCGCCTCGCGCCCGGCGATCCACCGCCACACCCCGGCGCCGACCATGGACTCGGCGCAGCGGCCGGTGGACTGGGAGGGGATTTCGCTGCGTCGCGCCGAACTGCATCGCGACGTGCCGGTGCCGGTGCCGCCGTTCTGGGGCGCCCGCATCATCGAGCAGGTTCCCATGCAGAATCTGGTGGGGTTCCTCAACGAGACCATGCTGTACCAGTTCCACTGGGGCTACAAGAAGCAGGGCCGCAGCATCGACGAGTTCAAGGCCTGGGCGCACAAGGAGCTCAAGCCCATCGCGGTGGAGATGCTCAAGCGCTGCGCCAGGGAAAGCATCCTGGTGCCGCAGGCGGCCTACGGCTACTGGAAGGCGGCGTCGGAGGGCGACACCGTGGTGCTGTTCGGCGAGGACGGCCGCACCGAGGTCGCCCGCTTCGCCTTCCCGCGCCAGGCCAAGGAGGGCGGCCTGTCCATCGCCGACTTCTTCCGCCCGGTCTCCGACCCGGTGCGCGACGTCATCGGGCTCCAGGTGGTGACGATGGGAAGCCGCGCCTCCGAGGTGGCGCGGCAGTGGTTCGCCGAGAACCACTATCAGGATTATCTCTACCTGCACGGACTGTCGGTGGAGATGGCCGAGGCCATGGCGGAATACGTCCACAAGCGCATCCGCTCGGAACTGGGCTTCGCCGCCGAGGACGCCGCCGAGATGGACAAACTGCTGAAGCAGACCTATCGCGGCTCACGCTACAGCTTCGGCTATCCCGCCTGCCCCAACATCGAGGACCAGAAGGCGATCCTGGCGCTGCTGGGGGCCGAGCGCATCGGCATCACCCTGTCCGACGAGTTCCAGCTCGACCCGGAACAATCGACCTCGGCCATCGTCGCGGTGCATCCGCAGGCCAAGTACTTCACGATATGAGGCCACCTTTTCACCCTCCCCGCCTACGGCAGGGGAGGGCCATCGCCTCACCCGTAGCGGTGCAGCTCCGGCCCATGCCGCTTCAGCCAGGCGCGGGGTGGGCCGGGGTCGTCGGCGAGGTCGGCGACGACGGCCCAGAAACGGGGGCCGTGGTTGAGTTCGGCGAGATGCGCCACCTCGTGCGCCACCACATAGGTCAGCACCCACTCCGGCGCCATCACCAGCCGCCACGAAAAGGCGAGATCGCCGCCTGCGGTGCAACTTCCCCAGCGCGAGCGGGTGTCGCGCATGGACAGGCGCCCGACCTTGGCGCCGATGCGCTCGGCCATGGCCTGGCAGCGTGGGGCGATCTGCCGCCGCGCCTCGGCCTTGAGGAAATCCACCACCCGCCGCCCGACATGCTCGGCCCGACCGGAGACGTGCAGTGCGCCGCCCTCGGCCCACACGCCGCGGCGGGCTTCGGGGGCGTGGCGGATGTCGTGGGCAACACCCAGCAGCGGCACGGCGGTGCCCGGCACCAGCGCGATGCGGCCGGGCAGCGCCGCCAGCCGGCCGGCGATCCAGTCGCGCTGGCGCCGGGCGAAGCGCTCGGCTTCCGCCACGGGAACCCCCACCGGCAGCACCACCACCACGCCGCCCAACGGATCGAGCCGTAAACTCATGCGCCGGGCCGTGCCGGAGCGCTTGACGGCGATGGCCAGGGAGCGGCCGGGCAGATCGAGGAACAACGCCTTGCTCATGGCCCGAAGGGATAGCAGGGCGGAGCCGATGGGGGCAACCGTCCCCTGGAGCGCGGGCGTCCCGCCCGCACACGAATGCGGGCGGAACGCCCGCGCTCCAGGTCGATTTCTACTCCGGCCAGGTGACGATGTGGTGGTTGAGGGGGCCGGCGCGGTTTTCCGGGATGCACTTGCTGCGCACCGATATGCCGGCCCGGTGCACCGTTTCGGGGTCGCCGGAGACCAGCGGGTGCCACCACGGCAGGGTCTTGCCCTTGGCCAGCAGGCTGTAGGCGCAGGTGGAGGGCAGCCAGTCGATGCCGTCCATGACCAGCGGCCCCAACTGCACGCAGTCGGGCACGCTGTCCCAGCGGTTCGCATAGTCCTTGCACTGGCAGGTGCCGAGGTTCAGCAGCCGGCAGGCGACGTTGGTGTAGTGGACACGATCGCTGTCGTCGTCCTGCAGCTTGTGCAGGCAACACTTGCCGCAGCGGTCACACAGGCTCTCCCATTCGCTCTCGCTCATGGCGCCGAGCGGCTTCGTCCGCCAGAACGGCGAGGCGGTCGTGGGTGCGGATGAACTGTCGGACACGCGGGTAAATCTCCTCCCGCCAACGGCGGCCGTTGAAGACGCCATAATGCCCGACCCGGGCCTGGACGTGGTGCACGCGCATGGAGTCCGGCAGGTTCGAACACAGGGCCTGCGCCGCCTCGGTCTGGCCGACGCCGGTGATGTCGTCCTTCTCGCCCTCGACGGTCATCAAGGCGGTGTGGCGGATCAGCGACGGGTCGACCGCGCGGCCGCGCGACTGCATCAGGCCGCGCGGCAGCAGGTGCTCCTGGAACACCGTGCGCACGGTCTCCAGGTAGTATTCCGCCGGCAGGTCCATCACGGCAAGATATTCGTCATAGAACTGGCGGTGCTGCTCGGCCGAATCGCCGTCGCCGCGCACCATGTTGTGGAACAGCGCCAGATGCTCGCCCACATGACGCTCGGGGTTCATGCTCATGAAGCCCTGCAGTTGCAGGAAGCCGGGATAGACCCGCCGGCCGCGGCCGGGATGCACGAAGGGCACATTCTGCACCACCGTGTTCTCGAACCACGAGATCGGCTTGGACCCCGCCATCTCGTTGACCTTGGTGGGATTGATGCGGGTGTCGATGGGACCGCCCATCAGCACCATCGAGCTGGGCTGGCGCGGGTCCTCGTCGGCCGCCATCAGGGCCACCGCCGCCAGCACCGGCACCGAGGGCTGGCACACCGCCAGCACATGGGTGTCGGCGCCGAGGAAGTGCAGCAGTTCGACGATGGTGTCGATGTAATCGTCCAATGAGAACGGCCCCGCCGCATGCGGCACCTCGCGGGCGTCGACCCAGTCGGTGATGTAGACGTCGTGGTCCGGCAGCAGGGTTTCGACGGTGCCGCGCAGCAGGGTGGCGTAGTGGCCCGACATGGGCGCCACCACCAGCACACGGGGATCGCGGCGGTTGGCGTCCACCGCACGCTGGAAGTGCAGCAGCTCGCAGAACGGCTTGTCGTAGACCACCACCTCGTGGACCGCCACCGTCTCGCCGTCCACCACCGTGGTGCCGAGGTCGAATTGCGGCTTGTCGTAGCGCCGGGTGGTCCGCTCCACCAGTTCGGCGCCGGCGGCGACGACGCGGCCGAAGCGGGTGTACGCCACCGGCATGAACGGATTGCTGTAGAACGTCTGCATCGCCTCGGCGAACAGGCGCACGGGCGTTAGTGCGGCGTGCTGCATCTCGTGCAGTTGGTAGAGCATGGCCGACCCCTTCAGCGCTATGACTAACGGTAACTTTGTTACTAAAGTGGTAGCCGCATGCGCAATATATTTATTTACCCGCCCCTATCGTCGCCACGCTTGACAGAGGGGCATCCACGCCATCCGGTAGGCATACCTACGGATTGGCCATACATGTTGTGGATTGCGGTGCGGTCAGCTCTTTGTTGCGATGCAACATGACACGGCCGCCCATGCCTCGTCCACCGTGACGTCGGCAACGCAGGGGAAGGCGTGCTGGGGGGTGGCCCGCTTGGGGCAGCGCCACAGGCAGTGGTAACACTCCATCCGGCGGTTGAGGAAGGCGCTTCCCGGTGGCCGGATGGCTTCCGGATAGGGTACGAAGCAGCCGAAATGGCCGCCGCCGGCGATCAGCACCGTGGGGGCGCCGACGCCCAGCGCCAGATGGCCGGGACCGGTATCGTTGCTGACGACGCAGGCGGCATGCTTGAGGATGTCGATCAACTCGGGCACCGAAGTGGCGGCGATACGATCGATCACCCCGGGATGGTCGAGCGCCGCCACCGCCGGCTTGGCGAAGGCTTCCTGCGGGCCGCCGACGAACACCACCCGGAAGCCCGCCCCCAGGCAGTGCCGCGCCAGGGCGAGGAACTGCTCGAACGGCCAGCGCCGCCCCGGCTCGTTGGAGCCGAAATTCATCGCCACATAGGCCGCCCCGGCCGGAACCCTGGGCGCCTGCTCGCGCCACGGGATGGCCGGCACTTCGGGCGGGTGCGGCCGCCCGCTCACCGCTTCGAGGAAGGTGAAGTGGCGCAGCCCCTCATGGGTGGGATAGGCGCCGGTGTCGATCACCCGCGTCGCCTTCGCGAGGTACCAGGCATATTCGGCGCGGGTGCGCTCGGTGATGAACGGGGTGCAGACGACGCGGGCGGGGGCCCGGCTCATCCACACCAGGGAATCGGCGGTCAGCGTCTTGCGCATGAACATGTCGCAGACGGCGGCGGCAAAACCCTGGCGGCGCACCCACAGGGCGATCTTGAGGCGGTAGAGCCACTTCTTCTCGAAGGCGTGCTCGTCGATGGCCACCACGCGAAAGCCCCTGAACACTTCTCCGGCCAGCGACTTCCACGAATTGCAGCCCAGCACGGTGATGTCGCCCTGCCCGGCCCCGAAGGCGGCGGGGTAATGGTCGAGCGCCCGGCGGAACATCACCATGTCGCCGATGCCGTCCATGCGCACCACCAACAGGCCGTGTCGTCGGCGTGGCGCCGGCCACAGCGCCACCAGCGCGTCGATGGGCCGGAACATCCACCAACGCCGCCGCATGCCGCGGGGAAACAGTGTCGCGAGAAATCCCATGCCTACACCGCGCCCCTCACACCGCGCCCCGCGCCAGGATGTCGCCGACCATGGACAGCATGGCATCGGTGTCGAGGGCCTCGACACATTTGTACCTGCCGTTCTCCAGCGGGAACGTGCAGCGGCCCAGGCAGCCCTGGCACTTCAGCGGGGCATAGAAGAAGTGGACATGGGCCGGCATCACCCGGTCGTCATAGGGCACCCCGGCGCCGACAAAGGCGGCACTGGCGAGGCACAGCGTGGGCACGCCCAGCAGCACCGCCAGATGCAGCGCCGCGGTGTCGACGCCCACCACCATGCGCGAGCCGCGCAACACCGAGGTCAGCCGCTCGAAATCACTGGTCTCGGGCACCACATTGGGCAGGCGGAACAGGCTGGCGAATTCCGGATTGCGGTCGAAGTCGCTTTGGTGCCCGGCGACGCGCACCTTCCAGTCGGTCGGCAGGGCGGCGATCACCAGCCGCCACAGCTCGGGCGGCAACTGGCGCGGACGCACCCCCGAGAACGGCATCAGCACCGCCGTGGGCGGCAGGCGGGCGGCGGCGGGCAGGCGCACCCCGGTGATCAGCGCCAGTTGCGGCTCCTGGCGATCGTCCAGCAGCTCGTCGGCATAGCGCGACCAGCGCAAAATCTTGTCCTGGTTGGGCGAGCCGACATCGACGATGCGCTTGATGCCGCCGCCCCGTTTGGCCGAGCCCTTCATGGCGCCGGTCCCCGCGGCTTGGGTGGCGGCGACCAGGGCGGCACCGGCGTCGGCCTGGTGGTCGAGCAGCACGGCCAGCCGCCAATTGCCGGTATAGAGCTCGCGGAACAGCCGCCAGCGCGCCCCCAGGCTTTCGAGGGTGTCGAAGCGCAGCCGGCGAATGCGCAGGGTGCCCGGAAACAGGAAGGACATGCCGGCGGCGTCGGTGCGGCACAGCAGCGTCACCGGCTCGCGCTCGTCGGCCAGCCGCATGAAGCGCGGCAACACCGCCGAAAGGAACACCATCTCGGCCGGGCCGCGGCTGCTCACCAGCAGCACGCCGCTGGGCTTTTCCTTGCGCCTGATCAGCCGCAGCAGCTTGAACATCAGCGTGTCGAGGCGATTGCCGATCTTCATGCCGCCCCACCCTTGAGATCGCCCTCGCCGATCATGTCGCGCACCACGGCGGCGGCAGCCTCGGCGTCGAGGGCGGCAACGCAGGGGTACATGCCGTCCACCGCCGGCAGCCGGCAGGCGCCGAGGCAGCCGGCGCACGCCATGGCCACGGTGAGGAAGCGCAGGTTGGGCGGGGTGATCTCGGCGGCGTAGGGGACGATCTCGCCATGATAGGCGGCCCCCGCCAGGCACAGCGTCGGCGCCCCCAATGCCGTGGCAAGGTGCATGCAGGCGGTATCCACCGACACCACCAGCCGGGCGGCGCGCAGCACGCCGGCCAGTTCGGCGAAGGGCGCCGGCTCGAAGGCGACGTCGGGCAACGCCAGCAGCGGCCGGTACTCCGGATTGCGCTCGATGTCCGAGGGATGCCCGGCGATCAGCGTCCGCCAGCCCTCGGGCACCTCCGCCAGCAGCCGGCGCAGGAAGTCGGGCGGCACCTGCTTGGCCTTCACCGCCGAGAACGGCTGCACCACCACGGTGGGCGCGGCCAGCGGCTTTGCCGGCGGCATCCGTTCGGGCGGCAGGCGCACCAGCGGCGCCGGCCCGGCTTGGCCGGTGAGGAAATCGGCGAAGCGATTCCAGCGCACCACCTTGTCCTGCAGCGGCGCACCCGAGTCGAACAGACGCCCCCAGAGGCGGCGATTGGCGGCCAGGCGACGGTCGTATTTCGGCCAGGAGCGCGGTTCCATCGCCGCCGTCTCGGGCGCGGCACAGGCGGCGGCGATGGCCTCGTCGAGGTCGGGGTGGCGCAGGAAGTCGGTGGAGACCACCAGCCGATAGTGGGCGGCGTAGAGCTCGCCGAACAGGCGGAAGCGGGGACCGGGACGCCGCAGCCGGCCGGCGTCCACCGTGATGACCTCGATCTCGGGGGGAAAGACGAAGGCCATGCGGGCCGCATCGGCGCGCAGCAGCACGGTGACCTTCTCCCCCGGCCGCGCCAGCCCGGCAAAGCGCGGCAGCAGCAGCGAGAACAGCACGGTGTCGCCGAGGCCGCCGAAACTCAGCAGCAGCACGCCCGAGGCCGGCCCGCGCCGCCGCAGTCGGCGGGCCAGGGACATGGCGGGGTCGAGCAGTCGGTGGGCTTTCATGCTCCCACTATATCAGCGCCTCAATAGGGCGCGTAGGACTTCTCTTCCACCAAAGCGGAGCCCAGCAGGTCGTTGATCTGGCGCTTGACCCGCGAGCGTTGGTCGTTGGTGACGTAGACGGCGCGGGCCAATTCCACGAATCTGGCGCCGAAATCGCGGGCGCGCTCGCAGTCGCGGATGTCGTCCTCGATCACCCACAGCGCCTCGTTGACCGCCTTCAATTCGGCCGAAAGCTGGGCCAGACCGGCATGACCGGCGAACTCGCGGTCACGCACGGCGGCCAACTCCGCCAGCTCCTTGGTGACGTTGGCCAGCTTGGCCGGGTCGGTCAGGCGCTCGGCCTTGATTTCCAGGATGGTGATCTTGTCGATGACCTCACCCCACGACACCGGAACCAGAACGGACATGGCGACCCCTCGGCTAGCAAACGACGACGCTCGGCCGGGTTCTTATCAGATGGCGGCGAGACGCACCAGCCCGGGGTCGTCGGCGTGATCGACCAGGATGCGCCGCACGCGGTCCTGCCACAGGGCCCCGAAGCGGGCAAGCTCGGCGGCGTCGCTGGAGCCGCCCAGCACCTTGTGCAGGCAGGTGCGCATCTCGGGGTCGGCGGGCACCCGTTCGGAGTGGTAGTGGGCCGCCACACCGGCACCGGTGTCGGTGCGGCGAAACGCCAGCGTCGCCCCGGTATCGGCGGCGAAACGCAGCAGGTCGTTGCGGCCGAAACGGCCGGCGATGCCCTTGAAGCCGCCCGGTCCGGCGGCCCCGGTGACCAGCCCGGCCACCGCCGCCATGACGCCGGTGACCCCCTCGTCCTGCGGGTCGTCCAGCAGCACCGAGACGGCGCCGCGCTCGGGCAGCGTGTCCGGCCACAGCGCCGCCATCGCCTTGATCGTCATCAGCCAGGCCCCCGCCACGGTGGGGCAGGAGTGACCGGCCAGCCGCACCGCGTCGGCATAGCCGTAATCGATGACGCCATCCACCGGCGCGCCCAGGAATGCGGCCAGCGGGTCTCTGACGCGGAGGCGCGGGGCCTCGTCGAAGAAGGCAGGGAACGGCATGGGCGGCATCCTTTCCGGAAACGGGTGGAAAGGATGGCCGCCCCGCGATGCTGCGGCCTTGGCTTCGGTCAAGCCCGAGGCCCCAGACCGGATTTGGCGGACTGACTACTTCTTGCCCGGCGGCACCGTCGGCAGGTCGGCGCCCAACGAACGCCACAGGCCGGTGAGGATATCGGCGTTCTCCTGGATCACCGCCTGCAGGATGGCCGGCTGCATCTGCATGAAGGTCTGCGGATCGCTGACCGAGGCCATTTCCTGGAACGCCTTGACATTGTTCTCGGCGATCTTGCGGGCGGCCTCGAAATTGGCGCGCTGGAATTCGGCGATCTTGGCCAGGAAGGTGGCGGGATTGGAGGCAAACTGCTCAAAGAACCTGTTGTCGAACTGCGGGAACACGGCCGCCTCCTTCTTAAGGATGGGTTGGGAAAAGGGTCGCACGAATCGCCGTCGACAACAACAAAGGCGCGGCTTCAGCCGGTGGTGATCGACTTCAGCGCCTTGGCGATAAGGGATGCCGGCGCCGTCAGGACGGTGAAACCTTCACCGGCGAGATAGACGGCGACGCGGGGGAGATATTGCGGCGGGATGCGCATGAGCTGCCCAGTCCTGTATCGCGACGAAAGCGTGGCCGCACTCTAGACTTAGGCCATGCTGCAATGCAACAACAACCGGCGGTGACGGTCAGCCTCCGACCGCGTCCCCGGCCTTGGTCCATACCGCCACGCGCTCTGCCGCAGCGTCGAGCATGGCCGCGACCTCGGCCATCAGGCGCGACATTTCGTCGGCGTCGGCCTGTCGGCAAGCCTGGACCAGGGCGCGGCAGAGAGGGGTCAGTCCGTCGAGGCCGACATAGGCGGCGCAGCCGCCCAGGTCGTGGGCGGCATCGCCCAGGCAACCCACCTCCCCGGCGGCGGCGCGACGATAGGCGGCGACCGCACCGAGGAACAGGGTGGCCATTTCGGCCATGCCTTCGGCTCCCATCACGGCGACGATGTCGTCGAGAGTGGATGCGGCGCCGCGGCTGGATTCGGCGGGACAGACCTCGGCCAGCGCCGCCGTCAGCCTGTCGAAATCCACCGGCTTGGAGATGAAGGCGTTCATGCCCGCCGCCAGGCAGGCCTCGGCGTCGGAGCGGAAGGCGTTGGCGGTCAGCGCCACGATGGGGACGTCGCGAGACGGGCCCGGCAGGTCACGGATATGCCGAGTCGCCTCGATGCCGTTCAGCCCGGGCATCTGCATGTCCATCAGCACCACGTCGAAACGCCGGTGTCCCGCCAGCCTCACCGCCTCGATGCCGTCGGGCGCCAGCGTCACCGTGTGGCCGCGTCGCTGCAAGTAAACGGTGACCACGCGCTGGTTCACCGGATTGTCCTCGGCCAGCAGGATCTCCAGGCCAGGGCGAGGCTCGCCGGCGGGACCCGGCGATTCGGCGGCGAGGGCGGGATGAGCGCTCGCCACCGGAAACGGGATTTCGAACCAGAAGGTGCTGCCGTGACCCTCGCGGCTGTCGACGCCGATCACGCCCGACTGCAACTCCACCAGCCGGCGGCAGATGGCGAGGCCGAGGCCGGTGCCGCCGAAGCGGTGGGCGATGCTGTGGTCGCCCTGGGCGAAGGGAACGAACAGCCGCGCGGTGGCATCGGGCGCCATGCCGATGCCGCTGTCGCTGATTTCCAGGCGCAGCAGCACCACGCCCGGCCGGCGGTCCAGCAGGGTCGCCGCGACGGTTACGCCGCCGCTCGCGGTGAATTTCAGCGCATTGCCCACCAGGTTGAGCAGCACCTGGCGCAAGCGCAACGGGTCGCCCACCAGCCCATCGGGCAACTCGCCGGCCACGGTGCACGTCAGGTCGAGCCCCTTGGACTGGGCCACGCCGCCCAGCAGGTCGACCGCGTCGGCGATGGTCCGCCGCAGCGAAAACGGCCGGCTGTCCAATTCCAGGCGATTGGCCTCCAGCTTGGACATGTCGAGGATGTCGTTGAGCAGCCGCTGCAGGGCGTCGCCCGATGCACACAGAATATCCAACTGCTCCGCCTGCTCAGGCGTCAACGGGCTGTCCTGGAGCAGGCGGGCCATGCCGATCACCCCGTTCATGGGGGTGCGGATCTCGTGGCTCATGGTGGCGAGGAATTCGCTCTTGGCGCGGCTGGCGGCCTCGGCGGCGCGCACCTGCTCCTCGGCCTGCCCGCGTTCGGCCTCGAGCCGTCGCAGCGCCTCATCGTGCATCGCCTCCCGGGTGGCGGCCAAGGCCGCGTGGAGCCGGCTGACGCGGCGCAGGACCAACATCATCGCCAGCCCGCCCAAGACGGTGATGGTCAGGGTGACGATGGCGCGACTGCGGCCCATCCGCCAAGCCA
The DNA here is from genome assembly GCA_016183945.1 of Magnetospirillum sp. The sequence continues at coordinate 14,864 of JACPDP010000070.1, read as the reverse complement.
GCTGATAGTCGTGCTCGGCGAAGGCGATCAGGGCGTAGAGCGGATAGTTGGGCAGCTTGCGGAAGGCGATCATGCGCTGCAGGCCATCCACCGGCGATTCCCGCTGGTAGGTTCCCTCAGCCTCGCCCCGGGCCAGCGTCCGGGCCACCTCGTCCGAGGGAACCGGCCGGCCGATGTGCTCGTCGGCCTCAGGATAGCGCACGGTGAGGCGGTGGTTGAGATCGCGGATGGCGACCACCATCCCAGGGAAGAGCGACAGGCGCTGATAGAAGGGCACGAAATAGGCGGACATGCCGACATTGGCGACCACCATCCCGGCGAAGGTGCCACCGGCGCCCATGAGGCGGCGTGCCACCTGCACCTCCCACTGGCCGGAGATGCCGCCCCTGACCACCTCGGAGACCACCGGCGCGTCCGAATTAGCGGCCTTCAGCGCGCGAAAATAGCCGCGGCCGCCAAGATTGCCGCCCGGCGGCGCCCCAGCCGTGGTGGCGAGGACGATGCCGTCGGCGTCGGTCAGCGACATGGAGACAATGCCGCGCCCCTGGGCCTGCAGCGCCGCCATGGCGGTCTGCAGCATCAGCCGGCGCGACTCGTCCAGGCCGCCGGCGAGGGCCAGGTCGTCGCCGCTCACCAAGGCGGCCGCCTGACTGAGGACGAGGTTGGTGTGGTCGAAGGTGGACGAGGCGTGTTCTTCCACCAGACGGACGTAGGATACCGCCACCTGCCGCGCCTGCGCCGAACTCTCGTCCCGCAGGCGGTCGAGGTCGACGACGACGTAGAACGCGAACAGCGCCACCGCCGCCCACATGGGTACGATGCTGAGGCGGACCAGATGACGGCTATAGACAGAGACCGGCAACGCTCCCTCATCCTTGCAAGAGGTGCTGCCCCAAAATCGTGGTGACGCTATCACTAAGCCGGGCCGATCGCCACCACACGCAAGGCGGGACACGGCGGCGGCAGAGAATTGGTGATGCCCCGAAAACGCATGACGCGTAAATTGGCCCGGCAACAGGGAGACCGGGACATGGCCGTATTCGACGAGGCGAGCCGCAAGCGCCTTTTCCAGCAACTCTACGAAGCCCTCGACGACGAAACTGCCGGCAGCATCGAGGCCTTCGCCCAGAACTTCCTGCACAACAGCGAACTGATCGACGCCATCGCCGACCAGTACCCGACCGCGTCGATGTCGGCGGTGAGGGCGGTGATGAACGAGGCCTACGGCGCGTGGAAGCTGGGCCAGCCCGAGGAATGAGGTTGGCGAACCGGGCCGGCCCGCGCTCCCGCCTTCCGGCCGCCATTGCGGCGGCGGCCAAGCGCGGACGCGCCCGCCCGGCGAGGGTCCCTATAACAGCGAGAACTGCCCGGCGGCCTTGGCGCGGCGGGTGCGGGCTGGTTTGCCGGCAAGATCGTCCCGCAGTTGTACCGCCTGCAACTCGGCTGCCAGCATTTCGGCCGCCGTCTGGGTTTCAGCCAATTGCGATTGCAGGGCGCCCTTCAGGGTGCCGAGGCGCTTGACCTCCACTTCGAGGCGCTGGCGGCGGCTTTCGGAATTCTCCAGGCGGGCGGCCAGGCGGCCGGCTTCGGCCATGGCCTCCATGAGCTGACGGCCGATGTCGGCTTCGTTGGCGCGACTGGCGGCCGCGGTGGCGCGTTCCTCGTCGAGCAGGTCCGCCAGGCGGTTGATCTCGGACTTGAGCCGGATGATCTGGGCCGCATCCTGCGCGGCTCCCGCCAGCCCACCGAAGGGCGCCTCCCCGCCCTGCAGCCGGTCGCACTCGGCCCGCAGGTGGCGCAGATCGTTGCGCAGGTCGAACACCTCGTTCTCCAGCGCCTCGACCTCGGCCGCCCGCTCGCCGGTCGTGCCGCCCAGCCGCCCCGCCAGGGCGACGAAGTCCTGGCCCGCCGCCTCCAGCAGGCGCCTGGCGGTGCGCAACGCATGCAGCGCCTCGGAGTCATTGTCCGAAGCGGCCAGCGCCAGCACCTTTGCCAGTCGTTGAACGTCCATGGGCACAAGTCTCGCCCATGGACGCTTAGAAATTAATTAATTCGGACGCCGCCAATGTCGCAGCGGGACGGTCAGACCCTCGCCCCCTCGCGCCCGACCACCGCCCGCGCGCCGGTGCCGCTGTCGGGGTCGCGCAGCACGTAACCGCGGCCCCACACCGTTTCGATGTAGGAATCGCCGGTGGTGGCGGTGGCCAGCTTCTTGCGCAGCTTGCAGATGAAGACATCGATGATCTTCAACTCGGGCTCGTCGATGCCGCCGTAGAGATGGTTGAGGAACTGCTCCTTGGTCAGGGTCTGGCCCTTGCGCAGCGAGAGCAGTTCGAGGATGCCGTATTCCTTGGCGGTGAGGTGCAGCGCCTCGTTGTCGACGGTGACGCTGCGGGTGTCGAGGTTGACCGACAGCCGGCCGGTGTTGATGATGGACTGGGCATGGCCCTTGGAGCGCCGGACGATGGCCTGGATGCGGGCCACCAACTCGCCGCGGTCGAAGGGTTTGGTCAGATAGTCGTCGGCGCCCGAGCCCAGGCCCTTGATCTTCTTGTCCGGCTCGGACAGCCCGGACAGAATCAGCACCGGGGTCTCCACCCGCGCCGACCGCAGCCGGCGCAGCACCTCGTAGCCGTCCATGTCGGGCAGCATGAGGTCGAGCAGGATGATGTCGTAATCGTAGAGCTTGCCGATTTCGAGACCGTCCTCGCCCAGCGCCGTCGTGTCGACGACCATGGACTCGGCCTTCAGCATCGTCTCGATGACCTGCGCCATCATGGGGTCGTCCTCGACTACCAGCACTCGCATATGAGGTTTCCCCGGCTATCTCGGTTTCAGTATTGATGATGTAGTAACCATAAGGGGGTATTCTGGCGACTTCAAGGCGCCTGCCGGTCGGACGGCGCACGATTCGGGATGAGCAGAAGGGGGAAAACTCTTTGCGGTTCATGCTGCGCAACCTGCTGTCCGACGTGGATCGCGTGTCGAATTTCCAGGTCTATGGCCGCGTCGCCGCGGTGCAGGGCATGCTGATCGAGGCCGGCGGCGTGCAAGGGACCATCTCGGTGGGCGACCGCTGCCATGTGGTGGCGCGCGACGGCCGCCGGGTGGCCTGCGAGGTGGTCGGCTTCCGCAACGGCCGGGCGCTGCTGATGCCGTTCTCCGCCGTCGACGGCATCGGGCTGGGTTGCCGCACCGAGGTGCAGGACGCCGAGCCGGTGATCTATCCCGACATGGGCTGGCTGGGGCGCTGCATCAACGCCTTCGGCGAGGCGGTGGATGGCCTGGGCGGCCTGCCCAGCGGCGAGACCGCCTATCCGATCCGCGCCCGCCCACCGCCGGCCCACTCGCGCAACCGGGTGCGCGGCAAGATCGACCTCGGCGTCCGGGCGGTGAACACCTTCCTCACCTGCTGCCGCGGCCAGCGCATGGGCATCTTCGCCGGCTCGGGCGTCGGCAAGTCGTCTTTGATGTCGATGATGGCCCGCAACACCTCGGCCGACGTCTCGGTGATCGGGCTGATCGGCGAACGCGGCCGCGAGGCGCGCGAGTTCATCGAGGACGATCTCGGGCCGGAAGGCATGGCGCGCGCCGTGGTGGTGGTGTCCACCTCGGACGAAAGCCCGCTGATGCGCCGCCAGGCGGCCTACCTGACCCTGGCTGTGGCGGAGTTCTTCCGCGACCAGGGCAAGGACGTGCTGTGCATGATGGATTCGGTCACCCGCTTCGCCATGGCCAACCGCGAGATCTCGCTGTCGGCGGGCGAGCCGCCGGCCAGCAAGGGCTACACCCCCACCGTCTTCGCCGAGTTGCCCAAGCTGCTGGAGCGCGCCGGCCCGGGCACCGCCGGCCAGGGGTCCATCACCGGCCTGTTCACCGTGCTGGTGGACGCCGACGACCACAACGAACCCATCGCCGATGCGGTGCGCGGCATCCTCGACGGCCACATCGTGCTCGACCGCTCCATCGCCGACCGCGGCCGCTACCCGGCGGTCAACGTGCTGAAGAGCGTGTCGCGAACCATGCCCGCCTGCAACAACGCGCCGGAGAACGCCCTGGTGCGCCGCGCCCGCTCGCTGCTCGCCACCTACGAGGACATGGCCGAGCTGATCCGGCTGGGCGCCTACCGCCGCGGCACCGACCCTGCCGTGGACGAGGCCATCCACTTCAACCCCCACCTGGAAGCCTTCCTCGGCCAGTTGAAGACCGACGCCACCAGCCTGGGCGATTGCTACGCCATGCTGGCCGAGATCCTCGGCATGCCCTTCGAGGGCGACGGCATGGGCGGGTAGGTTCCGCCGTGTCTAAATCCATCAAGACCCTGATCAAGCTGTCGAAGTTCAACGTCGACGAAAAGCGGCGTCTGTTGCTGGCGCTGCAGGAGCGCGAGGAGCAGATCATCGCCGAGATCAAGCGCTCCGAGGAACAGTTGGCCGAGGAGCAGCGCATCGCCGCCGAAGATTCCACCGGGGCCGGCTTCGCCTACGGCGCCTACGCCAAGTCCTGGCTGGGGCGCCGCGAGCAGTTGCTCCGCATGCTGGAGGCGGTGCGGGTCGAGATCGTCGCCGCCCGCGATGCCGTCGCCGAGGCCTTCAGCGAACTCAAGACCTACGAGACGGTGCTGAAGGAACGCGAACGCCGCGCCCGCGAGGAAGCCGACCGCAAGGAACAGACCTTCCTCGACGAGGTCGGCCTCAACATGTTCCGCCAGCGCGAGGCGGAGTAGCTCGGTTCGCAGGCGGAATGCGGGCTCGGCTATCCGAACCTCAAGGACGCGGAAACGCCAATCGCCCGCTCCGCTCAAGTCCTTATCCCGGAACGCCCGCGCTTCCGGACGTGCCCTTCATCAGGCCCTCGTAGCCGGTGAGATCGAAGCCGCTCTTCTCGAAGCCTTCCCGGCCGGCCTGGTGGCAGGCGACGCAGCGGGCCTGCAGGACGGGAGCGATATCCTCGGAGAAGCTGACCGGCTCCTCCTTGGGCCTGGACGGCCACGGCAATCATCTTCACGGTCATGACGGCCCCCCCGAAGACTCTAATGTTTCCAGTTTCGCTCCCACAGGGGCGGGCATGCAACCGCCGAGGCCACCGTCGCCCTCGAAAACCGCTCCCAAACCCAGGCACTTCGTGCTTTATTAGCCGCCTTTCGCGCCCGGCAGTGAAGGCGGGCCAGGGATTGAAGGCGAAAATGCAAAGTCTGAACACCTATCGCGCCGGCCCCGACGAGCGGGGCCATTTCGGCATCCACGGCGGCCGCTACGTCGCCGAGACGCTGATGCCGCTGATCCTCGAGGTCGAGAAGGCCTATCAGGCCGCCAAGGCCGACCCCGCCTTCGGCGACGAGTTCGCCCACTGGCTGAAGCATTACGTCGGCCGCCCCAACCCGCTGTATTTCGCCCGCCGCCTGACCGAGGCGTTCGGCGGCGCCAAGGTGTTCCTCAAGCGGGAAGACCTCAACCACACCGGCGCCCACAAGATCAACAACTGCATCGGCCAGATCCTGCTGGCGCGGCGCATGGGCAAGAAGCGCATCATCGCCGAGACCGGCGCCGGTCAGCACGGCGTCGCCACCGCCACGGTCTGCGCCCTGTTCGGCCTGGACTGCGTCATCTATATGGGCTGCACCGACATCGTGCGGCAGGCACCCAATGTCTACCGCATGAAGCTGCTGGGCGCCGAGGTGCGGTCGGTCACCGCCGGCGCCGGCACCCTCAAGGACGCCATGAACGACGCCTTGCGCGACTGGGTGGCGCATGTGGACGATACCTATTATCTGATCGGCACGGTGGCCGGGCCGCATCCCTATCCCGCCATGGTGCGCGATTTCCAGTCGGTGATCGGCACCGAGGTGCGCGAGCAGATGCTGGCGCAGGAAGGCCGCCTGCCCGACAGCCTGGTGGCCTGCATCGGCGGCGGCTCCAACGCCATGGGGCTGTTCCATCCCTTCCTCGACGAGCCCTCGGTGCGCATCATCGGCGTCGAGGCGGCCGGCTACGGTCTGGAGACCGGCAAGCACGCCGCCAGCCTCACCGGCGGCCGGCCCGGCGTGCTGCACGGCAACCGCACCTATCTGCTGCAGAACGAGGACGGCCAGATCAACGAGGCCCATTCCATCTCGGCCGGACTGGACTATCCCGGCATCGGCCCCGAGCATTCCTGGCTGCATGACACCGGCCGGGTCGAATACGTCTCCATCACCGACGACGAGGCGGTGGCGGCATTCCAGCAATGCACCCGCCTGGAGGGCATCATTCCCGCCCTCGAATCCAGCCACGCCATCGCCCATGTCGCCAAGATCGCCGGCACCCTGCCCAAGGATCACCGGATGGTGGTCAACCTGTCGGGCCGCGGCGACAAGGACGTCGGCACCATCGCCAAGGCCTCGGGCGACGAACACCTGGGAGGGCTGGTCTGATGAGCGGGCTGAAGGCGAGCGCGGCCGCCCTGCCGACGAAGTCGGCGCACAACTATTGCACGCCTTCGCGTGCGTTGAGCGGCCCGGAGCGAAGCGAAGGCAGCCAAGCGCGCGGATGCGCGCGCCCGGCGCTTGAGGGGCAAGGACGATGAGCCGCATTCAGGCGCGCTTCGCCAAGCTCAAGGCCGACAACCGGGCCGCCCTGGTGACCTTCATCACCGCCGGTGATCCCGACCTCGCCACCTCGCAGGCGGTGCTCGACGGCCTGCCGGCGGCCGGCGCCGACGTCATCGAGCTGGGCATGCCGTTCACCGACCCCATGGCCGACGGCCCCGCCATCCAACTGGCCTCGCAGCGGGCGCTGGCCAGCGGCGGGTCGCTGCAGCGGACGCTGGACATGGTGGCGGCGTTCCGTGCCAAGGACAGCGAAACGCCGATCATCCTGATGGGCTACTACAACCCCATCTACATCCGCGGTCCCGAGCGGTTCGCGCGCGATGCCGCGGCGGCCGGCGCCGACGGCGTCATCCTGGTCGACCTGCCGCCGGAGGAGGCCGACGAACTGATGCCGTTCCTCAAGGCGGTCGGCATGGACTTCATCGTGCTGACCACGCCGACCAGCGACGACGCCCGCCTGCCGGTGGTGCTGGCCAATGCCTCGGGCTTCGTCTACTACGTCTCGGTGGCGGGGGTGACCGGCACCAGTTCGGCCAGCCAGTCGGCCATCGACGGGGCGGTGGCCCGCATCCGGCGCCACACCGGCCTGCCCATCTGCGTCGGCTTCGGCATCCGGACCCCCGAGCAGGCCGCCGACGTGGCCCGTGTCGCCGATGGCGCCGTGGTCGGTTCGGCCATCGTCCAGACCATGGCCGAGGGCGGCCAGCCGCTGGAACTGGTCGAGGCGCTGGCCGAGGGCGTGCGTGGGGCGAGGACGTAGGTTTTCGTCATGGCCGGGCTTGCCCCGGCCATCCATGGACCCCCGGGTCAAGCCCGGGGGTGACGGACAAACAATGAAGGGTTCATCGTCATGAACTGGCTGACCAACTTCGTCCGACCCAAGCTGCAGCGCCTCGTCGCCCCCAGGGAAGTGCCGGACAACCTGTGGCACAAATGTCCGGGCTGCGGCCACATGATCTTCCACCGCGACCTGGAGAAGGCGCTCAGCGTCTGCCAGCACTGCGGTCATCACATGCGGCTGCCGGTGAAGAAGCGGCTCGAAATGCTGTTCGACGACGGCCTGTACCAGCGCATCGAGCTGCCCAAGGCGGTGGAAGACCCGTTGAAGTTCAAGGACCAGAAGCGCTACACCGACCGCCTCAAGGACACCCGCACCCGCACCGGCGAGCACGACGCCATCGTCGTCGCGCACGGCCGCATGGGCGGGCTCAACGTGGTGATCGCCTGCTTCAACTTCGACTTCCAGGGCGGCTCGATGGGCATCGCGGTGGGCGAAGGGCTGGTCTCGGCCGCCGAGTTGGCGGTGCTGCAGGACGCGCCCTTGATCGTGGTGCCGGCCTCGGGCGGCGCCCGCATGCAGGAAGGCATTCTGTCGCTGATGCAGATGACCCGCTCCACCGTGGCGGTGCAGAAGGTCAAGGACAAGCGGCTGCCCTATATCGTGCTGTTGACCGATCCCACCACCGGCGGCGTCTCGGCCAGCTTCGCCATGCTGGGCGACATCGCCATCGCCGAGCCCGGCGCGGTGATCGGCTTCGCCGGCGCCCGCGTCATCGAGAGCACCATCCGCGAGAAGCTGCCCGAGGGCTTCCAGCGCGCCGAATACCTGCTCGACCACGGCATGGTCGACATGGTGGTGCCCCGGCGCGACCTGCGCGCCACCCTGGTGCGCATCCTGTCCTTGCTGCGCAACCGCGGCCCGGCCGGCGAACTGGTGATGCTGCCGGTGGATACGCCCGACATGGTCGACGAGGACATGGCGCGGCTGTGATCGACGCCGTCCTCGACCGGCTGACCAGGCTTCATCCCAAGGTCATCGACCTGTCGCTGCACCGCGTGCTGCGCCTGCTGGACAGCCTCGGGCACCCGCAGACCCGCCTGCCGCCGGTCATCCACGTCGCCGGCACCAACGGCAAGGGCTCGACGGTGGCGTTCCTGCGCGCCTTTTTCGAGGCGGCGGGGCTGCGGGCGCATGTCTACACCAGCCCGCATCTGGTGCGCTTCGCCGAGCGCATCCGCATTGCCGGCCGCCTCCCCGAAGACGCCGAGCTGCTGGCGCTGCTGGAGGAGGTCGAGACGGTCAACGCCGGCCATCCCATCACCTTCTTCGAGGTCACCACCGCCGCCGCCTTCCTCGCCTTCTCGCGCACGCCGGCCGATGTCTGCATCCTGGAAACCGGGCTGGGCGGCCGGCTGGACGCCACCAACGTGGTCGAGCGGCCGGTGCTGACGGTCATCACCCCCATCGCCATGGACCACCAGCAGTTCCTCGGCGACCGCATCGAGGCCATCGCCGCCGAGAAGGCCGGCATCATGAAGCGGATGGTGCCCTGCATCGTCGCCGACCCCGAGCGCAAGGTGAACAAGGTTCTCGAAGGCCGCTCGCTGGAACTGGGGCTGCCGCTGATCAAGGAAGGCGAGTCCTTCTTCGTGCGTGCCATGCCGGATGGCAGCCTGCTCTACAAAGGTCCCGCGGTGGAGTGGCAGCTGCCGCCGCCGGCGCTGGCCGGCGCCTTTCAGATGCGCAACGCCGCCCTGGCCCTGGCCGCGGTGGAGCGGCTGACCCGTATCGACACGCTGTTCCCCGAAGTCCCGCCCGCCGCCCTGGCCATGGGCATGCGCACGGTGGAGTGGCCGGCGCGGCTGCAGCACCTGACGCGCGGCCCGCTGGTCGACCTGCTGCCCGAGGGCTGGGAGCTGTGGCTCGACGGCGGCCACAATCCGCACGCCGCCGAGGCCCTGGGCCGCCACTTCCGCGGCTGGCGCGACCGTCCGGTGATGGCGGTGTTCGGCATGCTGTCCACCAAGGACGCCGACGGCTACCTCAAGCACCTCGCCACCCGCTTCCATTCCATCCGCACCGTGACCATCCCCGGCGAGGCGGCCAGCCTGTCGGCCGAGGCGGCGGCGGAGGCGGCCCGGCGCCATAACGCCATGGATGCCCAGCCGGCAGCAGACATGACGGCAGCGGTCCGCGACCTGGTGGCGAAGGGTCACGGTCCGGCCCGCATCCTGATCTGCGGCTCGCTGTATCTGGCGGGGACGGTGCTGGCGGAGAACGGGTAATGGGGGACGTCTGATGCGGATCGCGGTTGTCGGACTGGGCTATGTCGGGGCGGTAACGCTGGCCTGCCTCGCCAAGCTTGGCCATAACGTGACCGGCGTCGATGCCATGGCAAGCAAGGTCGAGCAGATGGCGGCCGGCCGCGCGCCCGTGGTCGAGCCGGGCCTTGACCAACTGGTGGCCGAGGGCGTCGCCGCCGGGCACATTCGCGTCACCACCGACCTTGCCGCCGCCGTAGCCGCCGCCGAGGTGGTATTCGTGTGCGTCGGCACGCCCTCAACCGTCGAAGGGGCGGTCGAGTTGTCGCACGTCACCCGGGTCGCCGGCGAACTGGCCGGCTTGATCGCGGGGCCGGGGCCGGTGGTGGTGTTCCGCTCCACCGTGCCGCCGGGCACCATGGAGACCGTGGTGGCTCCCATTTTCGGCGGGCGGGCGAAGCTGGCCTTCCATCCCGAGTTCATGCGCGAGGGCACCTCGGTGCACGACTTCATGGAGCAGCCGCCGGTGGTGCTGGCACCGGTGGCCAACCTGGACACCGCCACCCTGGAGGGCTTGGCCGCCCGCCTCTATCCCGGCATCGACTACCGCCTGTCGGTGGTCGCCGCGAAGACGGCGGAGATGATCAAATACGTCAACAACGTCTTCCACGCCGTCAAGGTCACCTTCGCCAACGAGGTCGGGCGAGCCTGCCGCCAATTGGGCGTCGATACCCACGAGTTGACCCGGCTGTTCCTTGCCGACGACAAGCTGAACGTCTCCCCCGCCTATCTGCGCCCCGGCTTCGCCTTCGGCGGCTCCTGCCTGCCCAAGGACCTGCGGGCGCTGCTGCATGTGGCGGGACGGGGCGGCGTCGATCTGCCGATGATCGGCCATGTGGCGGCCAGCAACACCGAACACGTCTACGCCGCCTGGCGTCTGATCGCCGCCAGCGGCGCCAAGTCGGTGGGCTTCCTCGGCCTCGGCTTCAAGCCGGCCACCGACGACGTGCGCGAAAGCCCGTTCTGCCTGCTGGCCGAACTGTGTGCCCGCGAGGGTCTGGCGGTGCGCATCCACGACGGCTCGCTGCGCCTCGACAAACTGGTGGGGCGCAACGCCGCCTACCTGTTCCAGCACATCGAGGACATCGCCGAGCATCTGGCGGCGTCACCCGCCGAGGTCGTGGCGGGAGCCGAGGTGGTGGTGCTGTGCCACGCGACGCCCGAGCATCTGGCCGCCCTGGACGCGGCTCCCGACAAGGCGGTCATCGACCTCGCCGGATTGCCGGCCGGGCGGCTGGGCTGGAGGGCCCGCTCGCCGGTGTTGCCGGGATGATCGGCATTCGTCGTCCCTCGACGTGGATGGTGATTTCGCTTGCGGCGGCAGGTCTGCTGGTGCTGCTGCGGCCCGGCTGGCTGGCGGCGGACCTGGCGGCGGCAGCGACCCTGCCCATGCTCGCGGCCGCAGCAGCCTGGGTCATTTATGCGCGCGAGAATCATCCGCCGCTGCCGTTCATACCGGTGGCGGTGACCTTCTACGGCATCTGCTACGGCCTGCCGGTGTTCCTGGCCGGTCTGCACCATTCCAAATGGGGGGCGCCATTCAGATTTTATGACCTCGAGATCACGCAGCCGGGGCAACTCCTGACACTGAAGACGCAACTGTTGGTCGGCGCAGGCGCTTGGTTATTCCTGGCTGGGGCGACCCTCGTGAACAAAATATCCGCGCCGGCGTATCGCCTGCCGACCTGCCGCGGGCCTGCGCTTGTCCAGGCGGCGTTGTGGGGTTTGGCGGCGCTCCATTTTGCGTGGTTGCTGGATCCGCACCTGCGTGCCCTGCCATCCATCGGGCAATTCCTGGGTCCGGCGGGGCTATTCGCGCTGGGCGGCATCTATACGGAAGTGAGGCGCGGCCAAGCCGGCAGGATGTCGTCGGCCGCCTTGGTGGCCGCCTTGGTTCTGGAAATGGTGGTGCGCGTGGCAAGCGGCGCCGTGACCCAGCCGCTGATGATCTTCCTGTTCGGCTTTCTCTTGTTGACGCGACTGAACGGCCGCATGCCGGCCAAACTGGCTGCGGCCGGAATGGTCGTCGCCATGCTGACGTACCCTGCCATTCACGAGATTCGGCAACGCCTCAATGCGGAACCCGCAACGAATGTCCTGGTGAATCTGGCGGCGGTTACCCGTGGCATTGCCGATCACTACACGGGCAACTCGCATGTCGCCGAAGACATGGGGGCGGCTCTTTCCCAGCGTGTCGGCCTGATATTCCTGCTCTCCCACGTGGTCAACAGTACGCCCGATCCTGTGCCGTATTGGGGCGGCGAAACCTATTACCCGCTGGTTACCAGTTGGGTGCCCAGGGCCATTTGGCGGAACAAGCCCGAGGAGCGCCTGGGCTGGGATTTTCGAGAGCGTTACCACTTGATCGCCCAGGCGGACAATCCGACCACCGTGAACCTGCCTTGGATGGTCGAATTATTCGCAAACTTCGGCGCACTGGGTATCATCGTTGGAATGACGGCCATCGGCATCTTGCTGGGATTGCTCGACCGCGTATTCAACCGGACCGAAACGGACGGGGTCAGTGCCTGTGCCGGGCTGGTCATCATCCTGCCGCTGGTTTACCAGGAGTCCAACTTCTCGCTGGTGGTCGGAAGCCTGCCGCAATTGGCCCTCGCCCTGTGGCTATGGTTTGGCGCGGGGGTGGCCCTGGAGCGGACTATCGGATGGATGCCAAGGCGGCCTTGAGCCCCCGCACGTCCGCCTCGTAATCCCAGCCCGCGATGTGCCGGCGTGCCGCCTCGCCCATGGCGGCACATCGCGCCCGGTCGCTGAGCAGCGTCGTCAAAGCACGAGCCAAAGGGACGGCTTTGCCGGCTGGGACAACCAGCCCGGTCTCGGCGGTGATCAAATCGGCGGCGCAACCGCATTCTTCCGAGACGATGACCGCCGTCCCGGCATTCATCGCTTCGTTGACGGCCAGCCCCCAGGGTTCCCTGGCCGAAGCCAGTACGAAGACGTCGGCCATGGCGTAGAATGCAGGCAGTTCCGACTGGTTGCGAAAGCCCAGCAACCTCACGGAATTTCCCAGCAGAGCCGCATCTGCCTTAAGCCTGTCGCGTTCCTCGCCCTCGCCGACAAACAGCAGAACGGGATCGCCAAGGGCCTCCCGGTCAAGCATGGTGAACGCTGCCAACAGGGTGCGGGGGTGCTTGCGAGGCTGCAGCTTCCCGGAATAAAGGACGACCGGACGGTCTTCGGCAATGTCCAGGGAACGGCGAAGCCGGGATATCTGGTCGGCGCCCTCTTCCGCACGGGTTCGGAAATAATGATTGTCGACGGCATAGGGCACGAGGTGAAGACGTTCTTCACGCACTCCTCGGCGCCGGTAGTATTCGCGGTTGTCCGAGCCAATGCAGAGAAAGGCATCGCAGCGTGGCAGCAGCCATTCGAGAAACCGCCGCTTGACCCAGGCACGGGTTCCGCTGCCATCCGGCATGCTGACGTCGTTGTTCTCGCCCCGCATCAGAACGGGCACGCCGAGCGGTCGCCGCAAGGCCAATGCCCCCAGCCGGGCCCAACTGTCCCATCCGTGCAGCCAGACGGCATCGGCCGTTTTCATATGACGCGCCACATCGCGAACACTCGAAAGTACGGACCATCGATAGCCTGTCGTCAACTCGGTGTCCCAGCGGATTTGATGCTTGAATCCCTCGTCGAAGAACTCGCCGAACGTATGATCGCTCTCGAACAGAACATGGAGGTCGATGTCCCCGTCGGCGGCAATGCGTCGCAACAGCGGAGCCTGATACTGTATGGGATGACTGACGAGATAAAGCAGCCGGAAAGCCATGTCCCGCCCTTCAACGACCCGGCGCGTGGGCGATGGACCCGAACAAATCCGCCATACGATCGACATGGGCGTTGACCGAGAAGCTTTGTGCGGTCTCGATCGCATTGCGGGATACCCTCTCGTAGAAATCCGGGTCGGTGAAACGCGCGGCAGCCCGGGCAATGGCCAGCGCGGAACGAGGCGGTACCACCAGCCCGTTGCCGCCATCGACCATCATCTCGGCCAGCGACCGCCAGTTGGTGGCGATCACCGGCAAGCCGTGAGCCATGGCCTCGATGACAGCCAGCGGCTGCCCTTCATTCACATAGTAGGTCGGCAGCACCGCGACGTCGGAGTCGATGAATAGCCGCTCCTTCATTACCCGGCGCACTGAGGGCAGCACCTCAACGACGTCCTCCAACTCGTTGTATCGAATGTGGTTGCGTAGCGAGAGGGTCATCGCCTTGACATCTTTGTAGTCGTCCTCGCCGAGCATGGGGGTGCCGGCGATTGTAAGCCGAAGATCGATCCCATCGACCAGCCGGCGGAGATGCACCATGGCGTCGACAATATCGAGATAACCCTTTTGAATCAGCAGATTGCTCAGGTACAGCAGGTGCAGGCGTCCGCGCGGGGCCGGCCGCGGCGACCCCAGTTCGACCGGGCAGCCATTGGGAACCACCGTGACCCGTTCGGCCGCCGAGTTTCCGAGGAAGGAGAACTGATCGTGCAGGCTCTCGGACAGTACGACGAATCGCGCGACGCGATTGAGCACAAACCGAATGACATGCCGCAGCAGCCACGTCTCCTTGCGGTAATAGCCGTCGTAGTTGCCGCCGTGGAGATGGATAACCACGGGCGCGCCTGCCAGCCTTCCCAACAGGATTATCAAGGCATCGCGCAGGAACCCCCAGCGCGACTGCGCTATCGTAAGATAAAGCAGTTTGGCCTTCCGTGCGTGGAAAAAGACGCCCAAGGCCGAGCGGACCACCTCCCAGGCTCTGAGGAGGGTAAAGGACTTGTCACGCCGCCCCGCCTTGCCGCTGATGTCGTGGACATGCAAAGCGAAACGGTTGCGCAAACCCTTGACGAGCATGTCAAAGGCTACGGACTGGCCCGTAATCGGCGGCGGGATGGTACCCACCAACACGATTTGTCCACCGCTTCGATCCTCAATCATCCTGGTTTTTTCCATCGGTGCAGCCAAATGATCCTTATCATCCCACACCTGGGCGGAGCGCAACAACTCTATGGAGGGTGGCCAGGGCAATCGGGTGAAGGGATATCGTCCTTAATGTTTCTCGTCACCCCCGCGAAAGCGGGGGTCCATGGTTGGAGCAGAGGAAATGCGAGGCCGGAAATCGTGTCGGCGGCAACATGGATTCCCGCCTTCGCGGGAAT
>JACPDP010000004.1 GCA_016183945.1 Magnetospirillum sp. | reverse complement strand
GCGGTGACGCCGGCGAATCGGCGACCGCGATCCCGGCCGAACGCATGGCCTCGATCTTGAAGTCGGCGGTGTCGTTGCCGCCCGAGATCACCGCGCCGGCATGGCCCATGCGGCGGCCCGGAGGAGCGGTACGGCCGGCGATGAAACCGACAACCGGCTTCTTGACCTTGTGGCGCTTGAGGAACTCGGCGGCTTCCTCTTCGGCCGAACCGCCGATCTCGCCGATCATGATGATCGCCTGGGTTTCGGGATCGGCCAGGAACAGGTCGAGGCAGTCGACGAAGTTGGTGCCGTTGATGGGATCGCCACCGATGCCGATGCAGGTGGTCTGGCCCAGGCCGGCGGCGGTGGTCTGCGCCACCGCCTCATAGGTCAGGGTGCCGGAGCGCGACACGATGCCGATCTTGCCCTTGCTGTGGATGTGACCGGGCATGATGCCGATCTTGCACTCGCCGGGGGTGATGACGCCGGGGCAGTTGGGACCGACCAGGCGGGTCTTCGAGCCGGCCAAGGCGCGCTTGACCGCCAGCATGTCGACCACCGGAATGCCCTCGGTGATGCACACCGCCAGCCCGATCTCGGCGTCGATGGCCTCCAGGATGGCATCGGCGGCGAAGGGCGGCGGCACATAAATCACCGACGCATTGCAGCCGGTCTTGGCCTTGGCCTCGGCGACGGTGTTGAACACCGGCAGGTCGAGATGGGTGGTGCCGCCCTTACCCGGGGTGACGCCGCCGACCATCTTGGTGCCATAGGCGATGGCCTGCTCGGAGTGGAAGGTGCCCTGGGCTCCGGTGAAGCCCTGGCAGATCACCTTCGTATTGGAATTGACGAGAACGGCCATGGTTAAGCAGCCTCCTTCACGGCCTTCACCACCTTTTCGGCGGCATCGGCAAGATTGTCGGCGGCAATGATCGGCAGGCCCGACTGAGCCATGATCTTCTTGCCCAACTCGACGTTGGTGCCTTCCAGGCGAACCACCAGCGGCACGTTGAGGCTGACCTCGCGGGCGGCGGCGACGACGCCCTCGGCGATGACGTCGCAGCGCATGATGCCGCCGAAGATGTTGACCAGGATGCCTTCGACGTTGGCGTCCGACAGGATCAGCTTGGGTGGCGCCGCCGCCGACGTCGAGGAAGTTGGCCGGCGAGCCGCCATAGAGCTTGATGATGTCCATGGTGGCCATGGCCAGACCGGCGCCGTTGACCATGCAGCCGATGGCGCCGTCCAGCTTGATGTAGTTGAGGCTGTGGCGGGCGGCTTCCAGCTCGGCCGGGTCCTCCTCGGACTCGTCGCGCATCTCTTCCACGTCCTTGTGGCGGTAGAGCGCGTTGTCGTCGAAGTTGACCTTGGCATCGAGGGCGATGATGGCGCCCTCACCGGTCACCACCAGCGGGTTGATCTCGACGATGGAGCAGTCGAGGTCGATGAACGCCTTGTACATGGCGGACATGAACTTGACCGCGGCGGCGACCTGCTTGCCCTCGAGCCCGAGGCCGAAGGCGAGCTGGCGGCCGTGGTACTGCTGGAAGCCCTGCACCGGGTCGATGGCGACCTTGAGGATCTTCTCGGGGTGCTTGGCGGCGACCTCCTCGATCTCCATGCCGCCCTCGGTGGAGGCCATCAGGGTGACACGGCTGCTGGCGCGGTCGATCAGGATGCCGAGATAAAGCTCGCGCTTGATGTCGCAGCCCTGCTCGACATAGACGCGCTTGACCTCCTTGCCGGCCGGGCCGGTCTGGTGGGTGACCAGCACCTTGCCCAGCATGGCGTCGGCGGCGCCGGCGACATCGTCGACGGACTTGACGACGCGGACGCCGCCCTTGCCCGAGGTGTCGCCCTTGAAGGTGCCCTTGCCGCGACCGCCGGCATGGCTCTGGGACTTGACGACCCAGACCGGGCCGCCCAGTTCCTTGGCCACCTGCACGGCCTCGGCCGGGGTGTAGGCGACACCGCCCTTGAGCACGGGCACGCCGTACTTGGCCAGGAGCTGCTTGCCCTGATATTCGTGGATATTCATCGGGTTGACTCTCTTCCTAGTGAGAAGGCGTCTTAAAGGCCCATCAGGCCCTTGGCGGTCTTGATCAGGCCGCGCACGGCGTCGGCCGACTTGTCGAAGCCGGCCTGCTCGTCGGCGTTGAGCTCGATCTCGACGACGCGCTCGACGCCGCCGGCACCGATCACCACCGGCACGCCGACGAAGATGTCGTCGGCCTGCTTGTAGGTGCCCTTCTTGACCAGCGCGGCGCAGGGCAGCACGCGCTTCTTGTCCTTGAGATAGGCCTCGGCCATGGCGACGCCGGCGGCGGCCGGGGCGTAGAACGCCGAGCCGGTCTTCAGCAGGTTGACGATCTCGGCGCCGCCGTCCCGGGTGCGCTGGACGATCTTGTCGAGCCTCTCCTGGGTGGTCCAGCCCATCTTGATCAGGTCGGGCAGCGGGATGCCGGCGACGGTGGAGTAGCGCACCAGCGGCACCATGGTGTCGCCGTGGCCGCCCAGCACGAAGGCGGTGACGTCTTCCACCGAGACCTTGAACTCGTCCGCCAGGAAGGTGCTGAAGCGGGCCGAATCGAGCACGCCGGCCATGCCGACGATCTTGTTGGCGGGCACGCCGGAGAAGTGCTGCAACGCCCACACCATGACGTCGAGCGGATTGGTGATGCAGACGATGAAGGCGTCGGGGCAATTCTCGCGGATGCCCTTGCCCACCGACTCCATGACCTTGAGGTTGATGCCCACCAGGTCGTCGCGGCTCATGCCCGGCTTGCGCGGCACGACCGAGGTCGACTGCAGGATGTCGAGCGCCTTGCCCTGGGGAACGCCTTCGGCGATGTCGAACAGGACGACGTCGCCCAGTTCCTTCAGCCCGATCAGGTGGGCGAGCGTGCCGCCGATGTTGCCGGAGCCAACGAGAGCAATTTTATTGCGTGCCATGGTGTGGAGTTCCCTCGAACGTGAGCAGGATTCTGGTCGAACGGGTGGGCCGCGTCGGTGCGCGAGCATGAGCCATGGGGGGCTTAGGTAACCCGATTCGGCGCTAAGGGCAAGGGGCTTGGCGTATGCCAAAGGAACATTAGGCCCCTGCAAAACGGAGGGATTTCCCTCGGGTTTCGGCCCATCGCGGCACGCGACTCGGCTAACCCCTTGGAGTTATTTGAAAACACCCTACCCGGGAGGGGTTTTGGGCTACCCAAGAGGATAGGATCGAGGGTGTCGGGCGACCTGGGGCGAGCGCCCATTGCGTCCTACCCCCGCTCCCGCGTCATCCAATCCTCCGCCTGCATCTCCATCAGGCGGCTGACGGTGCGCTTGAACTCGAAGGCGCCGGTGCCTTCGGGATACAGGGCTTCGGGCGCGGCGGCCGCCGAACAGATCAGGGTCGTCCGCGCTTCATAGAGCGCATCCACCAGGGTGACGAAGCGCTTGGCCTCGTCGCGGCGTGCCGGCGTCAGCAGCGGGATGTCGGACAGCACCAGGGTGTGGAAGCGCTCGGCCAGGGTCAGATAATCCGAGGCGCCCAGTGCCGTGCCGCACAGTTGGGCGAAGCTGAAGCGGGCCACGCCGGCGGCGGCCAGCGGCACCCTGACCTTGCGCCCATTGACCTCGAAGCTTTGCGGCATGGCGGTGGCGCCCTCGGTGAGACGGCTGAAGGCCAGCTCCAGGGCGGTCTCGGCCCCGTCGTCCAGCGGCGCGTGGTAGACCTTGAGGCCGCGTTTGCGCCCCAGCCGGTAGTCGCCCTCGCTGTTCAGCTCCAGCAGGTCGAGATAGCACTCCATCAGCCCGATGAAGGGCAGGAAGCGCTCGCGCTGCAAACCGTCCTTGTAGAGGTCGCGCGGCGGCCGGTTCGAGGTGATGACGATCACCACGCCGTAGTCCAGCAGGCAGTTGAACAGCCGTCCGACGATCATGGCGTCGGCGATGTCGGTGATCTGCAACTCGTCGAAGCAGAGCAGCCACGCCCTGGCGGCGATATCGTGCGCCAGCCGCGGGATGGGGTCGCTGCCGGCCTTGGTGGCGGGGTCGGTGCGCCAGCGGTGGATCTCGGCGTGGATGTTGCGCATGAACTCGTGGAAGTGGACGCGGCTCTTCTTCTCGATGGCGGCGTTCTCGAAGAACAGGTCCATCAGCATGGACTTGCCGCGTCCGACCTCGCCGAAGATGTAAAGCCCCTGCTTGGGGACCAGCTGGACGCCGTCGCCGGTCCGCCACACGAAATTCAGCGGCTTGGCCTTGACCAGACCGAAGCGGGCCAGCCAGCCGCTCTCTCCCAGCGACGGCTTGAAGCCGGCCAGAGCATGGTTGAGGCTCTGCAGCTTTTCGATGGCCAATTGCTGCGCCGGGTCGGGCTTGAGCCCGCCGGCTGCCAGCCGGTCACGGTAGGCTTGAAGGGGTCCGGTCTTCATCGCGGTGCAACATAACGCAGACGCGCCCACGGGAAAAGCCCCGCGGGCGCGTCATCAATGAATGCGTCAGGCGCCGAAGTGAAGCCCGTGGGGCCGCACCTCGGCATGAGGCAGCCTCAGCCGTCGCCGTTGATCTTGGCGATCAGGTCGTTCAGCACGGTGTCGGTGGAACTGGTTTCCACCTGGCAGGTGCCGGCGTTTTCGTGGCCGCCACCGCCGTAGATCAGGCACAGCGCGCCGACATTGGTCTTCGACGAGCGGTTGACGATGGACTTGCCGATGGCAAACACCGTGTTCTGCCGCTTGAGACCCCACAGCAGGTGGATCGAGATGTTGGTGTCGGGATACAGCGCGTAGATCATGAAGCGGTTGCCGGCGTAGATGGTCTCCTCGCCGCGCAGATCCAGCACCACCAGGTTCTTGTGCACCGTCGAGCAGCGGCGGATCTGCTCCTTGAACTTCTCCTGGTGGTCGAAGTAGAGATCGGTCCGCTCGCGGACATCTTCGAGATCGAGAATGTCCTCGATGGTGTGGTTGCGGCAGTAGTCGATGAGATTCATCATCAACTGATAGTTGGAGATGCGGAAGTCGCGGAAGCGGCCCAACCCGGTGCGGGCATCCATGATGTAGTTGAGCAGCGTCCAGCCATTGGGGTTGAGGATGTCGTCCATGGAATACTGGGCGGAATCGCCCTGGTCCACGGCGGCCATCATCTTGTCCCAGGCGGCGGGGAAGCGGACCGGCCCGCCGAAATAGTCGTAAACCACGCGGGCGGCCGAGGGCGCCTTGGGATCGATGACGTGGTTGTCCTTCTTGCCGACCCGAATGGTCTCGGACAAATGGTGGTCGAAGGCGAGGTGAACGCCATCGACATAGGGCAGGTTGGTGGTGATGTCGCCCGGCCCGATCTCGACGACGCCGTCCTGCATGTCCTTGGGATGGACGAACTTGATGTCGTCGATCATGTCCAGCTGCCGCAGCAGCACGGCACAGACCAGGCCGTCGAAATCGCTCCGGGTAACCAGCCGAAACTTCTTGCCGTCGCTCATGGATGAACCTCCTTCCCGCCCCTGACTCTCACCAAGGATAGCCCGCCCTCGCCCCGGTGACAACCGGGGCGAGGGCGGGCACGCGAACAGAGCGGGTGGATGCAGGGCGGCGCGGCCCCAACCTCAGCCGCCGCAGGTGCCGCAGCAGGCACCCTGGTCGCGGGCAAACTGGGCGGTCTTGGTGATGCGCACCCGCCACAGCGGACCCTGCTCCAGGTAGGTCCAGTCGAAGGCGCCCTGGCGCTCCGACTTGAACTGATAGAACAGGGGACGGGGATCGTGATCGTTGGCGAGCACCAGCGCATCGCCGACCGCCAGCCCGTCGAAGGTGGTGAAAATGCGGGGATGGCGCTCGCGCGGCTCGATTTCGCGGACGTCGAGGAGGATGTCGGGCATGCCTGGCTCACCTTATCACTGTGTCGGACCACGGTGTCGGACCACGGCCCGAAGGTGACTCCGCCGCGCATGCCCGGTCGTTGAGCATGGTCAAGCCGGGGCGCATGGTCACGCGGAGCGCTCAGCGGCCTTGCGACTCCACAGCTAGTCGACTTTGCGGGACGGACGGTGGCGAAATTTCGCCGGCGGCTCGACGTGGTGAAGCACCGCATCCTTGAACCCCTGGCTCCATCGCTCGCGCTCGTTCTCCGACCGATGGGGATTGAGGCTGTCCACCAAGGCATCCATATCGGCCGCCTCGTCGGCGTTGCATTTCCGGCCCGCACTCCAACCGCTGGCATAGATGCGGCTCAGTTGGAACGGAGTGCTCACGACCATGGAAATCCCCTTGAATGGTTGAATTCAGAAAAAGTGCTGCCTGCCATCTCACGGTGAGAGGGAAGATCACCAAGCCGAGAACCAAAATAACGGCCCGCGCGCGGGCGGCGCAAATGGCCATGTTCATATATGTCCAATTGACAAATTTTTCAATGGCACATCCCGTCAACGCGCTACCCCGCTTAGGGAATACATGCCCCCTCGGCGCCACATCCCCGCCGCGGTTCGATCGCCCGGGTCACCATGAATCAAAAACGGGACTCCGTCTCGGCGTTTCCTTATAGTATATATTTCTTATATAATGACCACCCGACAGCAAGGGGGAACGACCTTGGGTTACGCGGACATCGAAAAGACCGGCAACGGCTATCTCGTCGACACCAACGATTGGAATGAGGACATCGCCAAGGAAATCGCCGCCGCCAGCGGCATCGCCGAGCTCACCCAGCGCCACTGGGACCTGCTCCACTACCTGCGGGAAGAATACTTCGATAACGGCGGCAGCCAACCCAACGAACGCCACATGGCCAAGGCCATGACCGAGCGTTGGGGCGAAAGCATCGGCACCAAGGAGCTGTACGACCTTTACCCGATGCAGCCGTCGAAGCAGGCGACCAAGATCGCCGGCCTGCCCGAGACCAAGCGCAAGGGCGGGTATTGATGGTGGGAGCGAGCCGCTGACCCAGCGGCTCGCCCTGGCGGTTTGCCCCGGGAACGGCGGAAGGCTCAGCCTGCCCTGCCGTCACCCACGAGGACATAGGGCGCCCAGAACATCGGATGGGCGTAGCTGTACTCGACCGTGCCGGTGGCGGGGTCGGGCGGAGCGGCGGCGGCCATCACCGCGAGCTCGGCCTGGCGCAAGGCCTCGGCCCGACTCAAGGATGGGTCGGCGGCCTGACGGCGGAAGACACCGGCGGTCAGCATCGCCGCCGAATTGGTCTCCACCGCCCAGCTGGTCACCAGAACGGCTCGCGTGCCGGCGTAAAAGAACGCGCGGCCGAGGCCCGAAATCGCTTCGGCCCCCTCGCCCTCCGGGGCGGCGGTGTTGCAGGCCGACAACACCACCCAGTCGGCGTTGAGCTTGAGCCCAAGCACGTCGTCGACGGTGAACAGCCCGCTGCCCTCGATCCCTGCCACCGCGGGCGAGGACAGCGCCAGTGCCGGCTGATTGAGGCCTGTCAGATCGCCGGCTTTCAGGCCATGGGTGGCGAACATCACCACCCGGCGGTCCGACAAATCCATCGTCTTGACGGTACGAACATTGGTGGCCGCCCCGACGATCACGTCCTTGGCCGGATCAGCCCCCAGCGCCTCGGCGATGGCCCGCATCTCGTCGGCGGTTTCGGGTAGCCGCGGCAGACTGTCGAGCTTGCGGGTATCGAGCTTGCGGGCGTCGGGGCTGTTGCGGCGGGAAAGGCGGACCGTCTTGCCGCTCGCCCCGCGCACCAAAGCCATTTGCTGCGATGCCGCCTCGGTCAGTTGCGCCAGATTGAACAGCGGATCGCCGAACCCGATGAAGGGACGGCGGGCATGGGCGGCATTGCCAAGGGCGCCGCGGAGCGCCAGCAGCGACGAGGCGGATGGCAACTGCACCACCGCCGCCTTACGAATCAGCCATGGCACCGAACCGTAGCCCGAGAATTGCGGACGGCCCGGCTGTTCCCGGATTGCCGAGGTCGGCTCGGTGACCAGGACGGCGAAAGGTAACTGGCCGAGGGCCTTATCGGGCACCACCGTCAAGGTGGACGCTCCTTGCCACGTCGCGGCCACCGGGGCCAGCACGGCATTATAGAGTCGATGGGCGGCAGCGAAATCAAACGAAATGTCGGCGTCGTTGGTGGGGTCGAGCGACTTGCGCAAGGAACGGACCATGGCGTTGAGCTCGGCGCGGGACAGGTCGGTTACCGCGAAGGCCGGCTTGCGCCCGCGCTGAAGCGCCCACGTGAAAAGCCGCTGTTCCCCGACATAGGTCAGGATCATCGCTTCGCCAGGGGTGAGCGCCGCCTCGATCTCGGCCGGCGCCACCGCCCTCGGCCGCATCAGATCGGCGAAAGCGGGGAAGCGCCTGCCGATTTCGCCATCGATGCTGTCTACCGCGGCCTCGATCATGCCGATGTCGCGGCGCAGGTCGGCGATGGCCGAGGCCGAGGACTGGTCCTTGGGCGACGCCAATAGCTCGCTGAGCAGCCCCCGCAACGACGTCACCTGCTGACGGGCGTCCTGGGCGCGGCGCACCAGTTCCGCCAGCTCGGGATCGCTCACGGCGCTGCGGGTGGCATTGGCGGCAATGGCCTGCTGCACCGAACTACCGTGGGCGATGTCGGCGATGCGGAACGACTCGTCAAGAAGGTCGAAATCCGCCGCCTGTCCGCGGCCCAGGTCGGCCAGCAGGCCGAGATAGGCCTCAAGGATCAGCATCAGGGTCCGCACCCGCCGCACCGGGGTGCCGCCGGCTCCCAGTGCCTCGGTGCCACGGACCAGGACGGGAATGGTCGGCTTGAGATCGGCCAGGGCGCCGAGGCGGTCGCCGGCGGCTGCCTTGGCGACCCCCAGCAGTGCGCGGGTTTCGGCGGTGTCGAGATGGTCGGAGCCGTAATCTGCCGAGCGTCCGCGCAGGGCGCCTTCCATCACCCGTACCGCGTCCTTGGCACGGCCGGTTCGGATCAGCGAGATGGCGTAGGAAGCGTTGGTCCGCACCAGGCGCTCGGCGCGCAAGGGGTCGGCGGCGAGGTCGCGCGCCGCCTGCTCGAAGACCGCGACCGCCTCGGCGTCCCTCCGGAGCATGGTCAGCGCCCGGCCCAGCAGCACCTGAGAATAGGCGATGCTCACCGAGTCGGGCCGATGGCCAATCTGGCGATAGGTATCGAGCGCCACCCGGGCGAGCTTCTCAGCATCGGCGCCCTGCCCCCGCTCCAGCACGATGCCGGTGTAGCCGCGCAGCATGTCGGCGGTTTCGACGGCGTAGCGGCCGCGCCGGCTCACCTGACTGGCCAGGGCCTGCAGGAACTCGATCTCGGCCTCCTGCAGGCGGCCCTGGCGCGCGATGACCTCGGCGCGCCTGGCCACCATCATGTCGCGCCACTGCTCCTGATTGCCGGCCGGCGGCCGCTGATGCGTCGGCCAGGAGGGGATCAGGGCGATGGACCGCTCGATGGCCTTCAACAGATCGCCGTAGAGCTGTTCGGCATCGGCCAGCCGCCCGTTCTGAAAGGCCAGCACCGCCTCGGCGTTCAGCTTGGCGGCCGTCCACGTGGCCGTGTACATTTCGACGTTGCGCCACTGCGCGGCTTGGCTCTTGAGCCGGTTCAGCCGGTCCAGCCAAGCCTGCGCCTCCTTGAAGTCGCCGCTCGAGGCATGGAGTTGGGAAAGGAAGGAGTAGGCGCCGAACAGTCGCCCTCCCTGGCCCGACATATTGGCTTCGACCCAGGCGACTTCCTCCATGCGCGCGGCGATGGCGTCGCTCCAGCGGCCGAAGCGGATGAGCGCAGTCCCCATCTCCTGCAGCACGCGGGAGCGGTCGCCGACACCGTGCCTGCGGGCCAGCTCGGCGGCGCGACCGATGTCGTCGAGCCGCTGCTGCAGCCGCCCCAGGTCCTCCGCCGCCTTGCTGCGGTTGAGATAGAACTCGACCAGCTTGGCGGGCGGAGCACCTTGTGGCGGTCCAAGGTCTGCGGCCGTGGTGAGTTCGGCGACCTTGGCCGGGTCCGGCCTCTCAGCATCCAGCAGCGCCAGGATGTCCGTACTGCTGCGGACCACCGCCGCGCCGCCGCGCCCCTCCATGCCGCGGGTCTTGATGTCGGTGACCGCTCGGGCCTCGCTCAAAGACAGCTTCGGCTTGTCATCCTGACAGGCGCCGAGGGTCACCGCAGCAAGCACGAGTGCCAAGATTCCGCAACGCATGGCATGCCCCCAGTGTCGTACACCACTTTGCCCTGCTGCCGCATGGTCCGGCAAATCGCGGAAATGATCAAGAAAAACAAGACTCTCGACGATATCCCCCTCCATCTCCATCGCGGCCCCCTGCGCAAAACTGAAGATCGTCGTTAGATTCACACTCCTCCCTTGTCACGCACTCATTCACATGCCCCTGTCTGGCGTGTGCGCCGAGATTGACGAATCGGCGACAATATGCCAACGCTGAGGCACGACATTCCTGGGGGGACCACCAATGAACAAGACCGATCTCGTCAGCAACGTGGCCGAACTCACCGGCCTGACCAAGCCTGATGCGGACAAGGCGACGGACGCCGTCTTTGCGGCCATCACCGCGGCCCTGAAGGCCGGCGACGATGTGCGTTTGGTTGGCTTCGGTTCCTTTTCCGTCAGCGCCCGGCCCGCCCGCGAAGGCCGCAACCCGCAGACCGGCAAGGCCATCACCATCGCCGCCGGCAGGGCCGCCAAGTTCGCCGCCGGCAAGGGGCTGAAAGACGCCATCAATGGATAAACGGAAGGCACTCGCCGTTGGCATGCCGGCGGAGTGACGGGTTGGGAGGGTGAAGGGCGATGGACGACGCTGATCTCGCAAACGACAGGGCCGAGCAGTTCAACGCGGAGGCGGTGCTGGCGGCGCGCGCCAAGATGGACACCGCGCCATCGACCGGCATCTGCCAGGCCTGCCACGAAGGCATCGAGCCCGAGCGCATCCAGGCCAACCCCACCGCCCAACTGTGCCGGGACTGCGCCGCCGAGGCCGAGGCGGCGCGGAAGCGATTTCAGCGCGTCGGCGGCTGAAACCAGGGCGACGACGCGGCGGGCGGCGGCGCGTGCCGCTGGACTCGCGGGCGGCGTCGCCCATATAACCCAGCCATGAACACCCGCGGCCGCCCCTTCATCAAGATGCATGGGCTGGGGAACGATTTCGTCGTCCTCGATGCCCGCGCGCGCGCCGTCCCGCTCAGCCCGCCGCGCATCCGCGCCATCGCCGACCGGCGCACCGGGGTGGGTTGCGACCAGTTGATCGTGGTGGCGGAACCCTCTGCCGCCACCGCCGACGCCGCCATGCTGATCTACAACGCCGACGGCACCGAGGTGGCGGCCTGCGGCA
Source organism: Magnetospirillum sp. (assembly GCA_016183945.1). The sequence goes on along the minus strand of JACPDP010000004.1, from coordinate 16,008 downwards.
ACGCCAGCCGCTGCGTCGCCTCGATGCTGATGCGCGAGAAGGGCTGCGACCGGGTGGTGATCGAGACCAAGGCCGGCCTGCTCGACGCCGAGAGCCGCGGCCCCGGCCTGGTGGCGGTGGACATGGGCCGCGCCCGGCTCGACTGGCGCGACATCCCGCTCGCCCGCGCCGTCGACACCCTGCACCTGGGAGTCGCCGTCGGGGCGCTGTCCGACCCGGTGGGCGTCAGCATGGGCAACCCGCACGCCGTATTCTTCATCGACGACGTCGAGGCGGTCGATCTGGCGGCATTGGGGCCGGTGCTCGAACACCACGCCCTGTTCCCCGAGCGGGCCAACATCGAGGTCGCCGAGGTGCTGTCGCAGGAGCGCATCCGCATGCGGGTGTGGGAGCGCGGTTCCGGCATCACCATGGCCTGCGGCACCGGCGCCTGTGCCACCCTGGTGGCGGCGGCGCGGCGCGGGCTGACCGGGCGCAAGGCCGAGGTGGTGCTGGACGGCGGCGTGCTGGACATCGAGTGGCTGGCCGACGACCATGTGCTGATGACCGGGCCGGTGGCGGTCAGCTTCGCGGGGACGCTCGATCCGTCGCTGTCGCCATGAGCGGGCCGCACATCCTCACCTTCGGCTGCCGGCTCAACGCCTATGAATCCGAGGTGATGCGCGAGCATGCCGACGCCACCGCATCGGGCGTCGAGACGGTGATCGTCAACACCTGCGCCGTGACCGCCGAGGCCGAGCGCCAGGCCCGCCAGGCCATCCGCAAGCTGCGCCGCGAGCGCCCCGGCGCCCGCATCGTGGTCACCGGCTGCGCCGCCCAGGTCCACCCGGAAAAATTCGCCGCCATGCCCGAGGTCGACCAGGTGCTGGGCAACGTCGACAAGATGAAGCCCGAGGCCTTCCTGGCGCCGACGCCCGGCCATCCGACGCCCGGCCGCGTCATCGTCACCGACATCATGCGGGTGCGCGAGGTGGCCTCGCATCTGGTGTCGGGCTTCGAGGGGCGGGCGCGGGCCTTCGTCGAGGTGCAGCAGGGCTGCGACCACCGCTGCACCTTCTGCATCATCCCGTTCGGCCGCGGCCCCAACCGCTCGGTGCCGCCGGACCGGGTGGTGGGGCAGGTGCGCGAGCTGGCGGCACAGGGCTTCAACGAGGTGGTGCTGACCGGCGTCGACATCACGTCCTATGGCGGCGACCTGCCCGGCCAGCCTGGCCTGGGAACCCTGGTGCGCCGCCTGCTGGCCGAGGTGCCGGAGCTGCCGCGTCTGCGGCTGTCGTCGCTCGACCCGGTGGGTGTCGATGCGGTGCTGCTGGCGGCGGTGGCCGAGCAGCCCCGGCTGATGCCGCATTTTCACCTCTCGGTGCAGGCCGGCGACGATCTGGTGCTGAAGCGCATGAAGCGCCGCCACGGCCGCGACGACGTGCTGCGGCTGGCGGACAGGCTGCGGTCCTTGCGCGGCGACGTGGCGTTGGGCGCCGACCTCATCGCCGGGTTCCCCACCGAGGACGACGAGATGTTCCGCCGCTCCCTCGATCTGGTGGACGAGGCCGGCTTCAGCCACCTGCATGTCTTCCCCTTCAGCCCGCGCCCCGGCACGCCGGCGGCCCGCATGCCGCAGGTGAACGGCGCCGTGGCCAAGGAGCGCGCCGCCGCCTTGCGGGCCCGGGGCGAGGCGGCCATGGCCGCCTTCCTGGCCTCCCGCATCGGGCGTGAGGCCCATGTGCTGGTGGAGGGCGACGGCGCCGGCTTCTGCGAGCATTATCTGCCGGTGACGGTGGGGCAGGGCCGGCCGGGCGAGGTGGTGACGGTGCGGATTGGCGGCGTCGAAAACGGCCGGCTTCAGGCAACGACCGGCTGAGGGGAAGAGACCATGAGCAAGAAATTCTTCGGCCTGTTCGGCGGCAAGGAGGCCGCCCCGGAGCCCCAGCCCGAGCCCCAGCCCCAGCCGGAAGCGCAGCCCGAGGGCTGGCTCGGCCGCCTCAAGTCCGGGCTGTCGAAATCCTCGGGCAAGCTGTCGCAGGGCATCGGCGACCTGTTCACCAAGCGCAAGCTCGACGACGCGGCGCTGGAGGAGCTGGAGGAACTGCTGATCACCGCCGATCTCGGCGTCGCCACCGCGGCGCGGGTGACCAAGCGGCTGGCCAAGGCCCGCTTCGGCCAGGATGTCGGGCCGGAGGAAATTCGCGCCACGCTGGCCGAGGAGATCGCCGGGATTCTGACTCCCGTCGCCCGCCCCCTGGTGCCCGATCCCGGCCGCAAGCCGCATGTGGTGCTGGTGGTGGGCGTCAACGGCTCGGGCAAGACCACCACCATCGGCAAGCTGGCCAAGCGCTTCCACGACGACGGGCTGGCGGTGACGCTGGCGGCCGGCGACACCTTCCGTGCCGCCGCGGTCGAGCAGTTGAAGGTGTGGGGCGAGCGCACCGGCTGCCCGGTGATCGCCCGCGAAACCGGCTCGGACGCCGCCGGGCTGGTGTTCGACGCCATGGTCGAATCGGCCCGGCGCGGCGACGACCTCCTCTTCGTCGACACCGCCGGCCGCCTCCAGAACAAGGCCGACCTGATGGCCGAGTTGCAGAAGGTGGTGCGGGTGATCAGGAAGAACGACGAGACCGCGCCGCACGACGTGCTGCTGGTGCTGGACGCCACCGTCGGCCAGAACGCCCACAGTCAGGTGGAAATTTTCCAGGACATGGTCGGCGTCACCGGTCTGGTGCTGACCAAGCTGGACGGCACCGCACGCGGCGGGGTGCTGGTGGCGCTGGCCGAGAAGTTCAAGCTGCCGGTGCACGCCATCGGGGTCGGCGAGAAGGCCGACGACCTGCGCCCCTTCGAGGCCGACGCCTTCGCCCGCAGCCTGGTGGGGGTTGAGGAGCCCGCCCCCCTCCCCCATGTGAGATAAACAACTCCGGGAGTACCCCCATGCGCATGGCAATGCTGTTGCCCGTGCTCCTGCTCGCCGCCGCGCCCGCGCTCGCGCAGGCGGTCTATTCCAACGTCGATAACGGCAAATTGCAGGCGCTGATGGATCGCGGCGTGCCGGTGGTGGACGTCCGTACCGCCGGCGAGTGGAAGGAAACCGGCACCGTCAAGGGGGCGCACCGCATCACCGCCTTCGACGACAACGGCCGGCCGGTGCCCGATTTCACCGCCCGCCTGGCCGCGGTGGCCAAACCGGGCGACGAGGTGGTGCTGGTGTGCCGCTCGGGCAGCCGCACCAAGGTGACCGCCGACGCCCTGACCCGCCAGCTCGGCTACAGCCGCGTCTACAATGTGGAAAAAGGCATGCGGGCGTGGCTGGCCGAGGGCCGGCCGGTGGAGCGGTAGCCATTGGAGCGCGGGCGTCCCGCCCGCACTCCAATATCACCCGCCTCAGTGCTGCTCGCGGATGGCGGTGAAGCGGATCTTGGGGAAGTCCTGCTCGGCGCGGCCGAGCTGCCAGGAATTGCGCGCCAGATAGACCAGGCCGCCGTCGCGGTCCTCGGCCATGTTGGACTTGCTGGCGTCCATGAAGCGCTTCAGTTCGGCCTCGTCGTCGGCCGCCACCCAGCGGGCGGTGACGAAGGGCGCGTCCTCGAAGCCGGCCTTGATGGCGTACTCGCTCTCGATGCGGGTGGTCAGCACGTCGAACTGCAGCGGCCCCACCACACCGACGATCCAGGTCGAGCCGTCGAGCGGCTTGAACACCTGGCTGACGCCCTCCTCGGCGAGGTCCTCGATCGCCTTGCGCAGCTGCTTGGCCTTCATCGGATCATCGAGCCGCACCCGGCGCAGCACTTCCGGCGCGAAGGTGGGGATGCCGAGAAAGTTGAGGTCCTCGCTTTCCGACAGGGTGTCGCCGATGCGCAACTGGCCGTGGTTGGGAATGCCGAGGATGTCACCGGGGAACGCCTCTTCCGCCAGCTCGCGGTCGCGGGCGAGGAAGAACACCGGGTTGTAGACCGCCATCACCTTGCCCGAGCGCACATGCTTCAGCTTCATGCCGCGGCGGAACTGCCCCGAACACAGGCGGGTGAAGGCGATGCGGTCGCGGTGGTTGGGGTCCATGTTGGCCTGGACCTTGAAGACGAAGCCGGTGACCTTCTCCTCGTGCGGCGCGACGACGCGGCTGTCGGCCTTGCGGGCCAGCGGCGGCGGCGCCGCCCGGCCGATGCCGCGCAGCAGCTCCCGCACCCCGAAGGTCTTCAGCGCGCTGCCGAAATAGACCGGCGTCAGGTGGCCGGCCAGATAGGATTCCAGCTCGAACTCGGGGCAGGCGCCGCGCACCAGCTCGATTTCCTCGCGCAGCCTGTCGGCGGCGGCGGCACCCACCGCCCGGTCGAGCAGGGGGGAGTCGAGCTCGGCGTCGACGGCGATTTCGGCGATATGGTCGCCGCGGCCAGGATCGAACAGGATGACCCGGTTGCGAATGAGGTCGAACACGCCCTTGAGGTCGCGGCCCATGCCGATGGGCCAGGTCACCGGGGTGACGTCGAGCGCCAGCGTCTTCTCGATCTCGTCCATCAGGTCGAAGGTTTCGCGGCCCTCGCGGTCCACCTTGTTGACGAAGGTGGTGATGGGCATGTCGCGCAGCCGGCAGACTTCGAACAGCTTGCGGGTCTGGGTCTCGATGCCCTTGGCGGCATCCAGCACCATCACCGCCGAATCCACCGCGGTGAGGGTGCGGTAGGTGTCCTCGGAAAAGTCCTCGTGGCCGGGGGTGTCGAGCAGGTTGAAGGTCAGCCCCTCATGCTCGAAGGTCATCACCGCCGACGACACCGAGATGCCGCGATCCTTCTCGATGGCCATCCAGTCCGAGCGGGTGCGGCGTTGCTCGCCGCGGGCGCGCACCGCGCCGGCCATCTGGATGGCGCCGCCGAACAGCAGCAGCTTCTCGGTCAGCGTCGTCTTGCCGGCGTCGGGGTGCGAGATGATGGCGAAGGTGCGCCGGAGCGCGAGCTGGTCGGTGAGCGCATTCATGGGCGCGGTTCTTCCTCGGATCGGGTAAAGAATCAAGTGAATTGACGGAGGGAGGTTTCGCGATGCTGCGCATCGACCTGGACGGCGAACTGGAATCCCGCCTGCGCACCGCGGCGGCCCGCCTCAGGCGCACCCCCGACGACTGCGTGCGGAGCGCCGTGCGGGCCTTCGTCGAGGACTGCGAGGAGGCCGCCCGCAACGCCCTGCAACTGGGCATGGGCGAGAATTTCGTGCGCAACACCGACGACTGGGGGGTGGACTGACCCGCCGCCACACCATAAAGGGCGGGGGACGTATGCGCTCGCTTGCCCTATACTCGGCCCATGCTTCCAACCATCCCCGTCGTCAGCGGCACGACCCGCGACCTGCTGAGCCAGGGAATGGCGGCGGCGCGCGCGCTGCTGGCCGAGGCGGAACGGCGCTACACCGCGCCGGGCGTGCGCTTGGCCGACCGCATCTCGCGCGACTGGCTGGAGCGCACCGCCAACCCCTATCTGCCCGAGTTGGAACGCCTGGCCGCCGTGTTGGGCGAGCCGGGGTTGTTCATGCTCAACCTGTCCTACGAGTGGGGCTGTACCACCGGCATCGACGCCGGCACCGAGGCGGCCGGAAGTAGGGGCGGCCCGCGCCTGCTGCGCACGCTGGACTGGCCGTTCGACGGCCTGGGGCGCCATGTGGCGGTGCTGAAGACCCGCTGCCCGGCCGGCGCCTATTGGTCGGTGAGCTGGCCGGGATACGCCGGGGTGGTGACGGCGGTGGCGCCGGGGCGCTTCGCCGTGGCGATCAACCAGGCCAAGAGCTGGCACGGCCTCGTCACCCGCATGCTGGAATGGCCGTTCTCCAGGCTGGCCTTGCTGCGCTCCAATGCCCTGCCCCCCGCCCACCTGCTGCGCCGCGCCTGCGAGGAGGCGCGCGACTACGCCGCCGCCGTCGAGCTGTTGTCGACGGTGCCGGTGTGCCTGCCGGTGTTCTTCTCGGTGGCCGGCGCCCGTCCCGGCGAGGGCTGCGTCATCGAGCGGCTGCCCGACAGTGCCCGCGTCCACAGGGCGCACGTCCCCGGGGCGCACGTCCCCGGGGGAACGCTGGCGGTGACCAACCATTGGCGCTTCCCCGGCCTGCGCGGCGAGACCGCGCCGCTGTCGGTGCGCATCGATCGGCTGACCCGCTACACCCGCGGCAGCCTCGCCCGCCACGATGCCATGCTGGAGCGCATCAACGGTGGTGACGACTTCGGTTGGCTGGCGCCGCCCATCCTGTGCCGCGACACCCGGCTGGCCTGCGTCGCCGACGTGCGGCGCGGCCGACTGGCGCTGGTGGGGATCGAAGGGATGGCGCGAGCCACCGAAATCGTAGAGGTAAGCGCTTGACTCCCCTGGAACTCTCCCCCCTTTCTGCCGTATAGAGCGTGCATGAGCGATACCACCGCCAACACCCGTCGCCCCCGCCCCGTCGTGCTGTGCATCCTCGATGGCTGGGGCTGGCGCGCCGAGCGGGCCGACAACGCCATCGCGCTCGCCGACACCCCCAACTGGGACCGCTTCCTGCGCGATTACCCGCACGCCTTCCTGCAGACCTCCGGGCTCAAGGTGGGGCTGCCGGACGGGCAGATGGGCAATGCCGAAGTGGGGCATATGAATCTCGGTGCCGGCCGGGTGGTGATGCAGGACCTGCCGCGCATCGATCAGGCGGTCGCCGACGGCTCGCTGGCACGCAACCCGGGGCTGCTCGACCTGATCGCCAGGATCAAGGCGACGGGCGGCGCCGTCCACCTGATGGGCCTGATGAGCCCGGGCGGGGTGCATTCGCACCAGGACCACCTGGCGGCGCTGGCCCGCGTCATCGCCGCGGCGGGGGTGCCGGTGAAGGTGCACGCCTTCCTCGACGGCCGCGACACGCCGCCGTCCTCGGCCAGGGACTACATGGCCAAGTTCCTCGCCGACGTGGCCGGCCACGACGTCAGCGTGGCGACGGTGTCCGGGCGCTACTACGCCATGGACCGCGACAAGCGCTGGGACCGCGTGCACCTGGCCTATGACGCCATCGTCGACGGCGTCGGAGACGCCATGGCCGACGGCGCGGGCGGGACGGGTGCCGACGCCCTGTCGGCCATCGAAGCCTCCTACGCCGCCGGCAAGACCGACGAATTCATGCTGCCGGCGGTCATCGCCGGCTACCGCGGCATGCGGGACGGCGACGGCCTGCTGATGGGCAATTTCCGCGCCGACCGCGCCCGCGAAATCCTGGCGGCGCTGGTCGACCCCGGCTTCGACGGGTTCGCCCGCCGCCGGGTGGTGACGTTCTCCGCCCGTCTGGGGCTGACCGAGTATTCCAAGGACCTCAACGCCTTCCTCGGCGCCCTGTTCCCCGCCGAGCCGCTGACCAACATCCTGGGCGAGGTGCTGTGCCGGGCCGAGATGACCCAGTTGCGCATCGCCGAGACCGAGAAATACGCCCACGTCACGTTTTTCTTCAACGGCGGCCGCGAGCAGGTCTTCCCCGGCGAGGACCGCATCCTGGTGCCCAGCCCCAAGGTCGCCACCTACGACCTGCAACCGGCCATGTCGGCCCCCGAGGTCACCGACCGTCTGGCGGACGCCATCCTGTCGGGCAAGTACGACGTCATCATCGCCAACTACGCCAACGGCGACATGGTGGGGCACACCGGCATCCTGGCCGCCGCCATCCAGGCCGCCGAGACGGTGGACGCCTGCGTCGGGCGCATCGAGGCGGCGGTGAAGAAAGTGGGCGGCACCATGCTGGTCACCGCCGACCACGGCAACGCCGAGCAGATGCGCGACCCCGACACCGGCCAGCCCCACACCGCCCACACCATCACGCCGGTGCCGCTGGTGCTGGTCAACCCACCCCCGGGCGTCACCGCCATCGCCGACGGCCGCCTGGCCGACGTCGCTCCCACCATATTGCGGATGTTGGGCCTGCCGCAGCCGGCCGAGATGACCGGGCATTCGCTGTTGGGTGAGGCCCGTGCGACGGGCTAGCCTGCTCGCCGCCGTCCTTCTCTCGCTGCTGGCGTCGCCGCCGCTATTCGCCCAGCCGGTCGACGTCGACCGGCGCCTGAAGGAGCTGGAGGACCAGCTTCGCAAGAGCCGCGCCGACAGCGACGAGATCCGGCACAAGGCCAAGGAACTGGCCGGCGAGTTGCAGCGCCTGCGCGCCGACACCGTGGCCGCCGCCCGCGCCGCCCAGGAGAGCGAGGAGGTGCTCTCCGAGTTGGAGGTCCAGTTGGACGACCTCAAGATTCTGGAAGTGGACAAGGCCGCCGCCCTGAAACGCCGCTCGCAGCAGATGACCGGCGTGCTGACCGCGCTGCAGCGCCTGGCCTGGCGGCCCACCGAAGCCCTGATCGCCCAGCCGCAGAGCCCGGCCGACACGGTGCGCTCGGCCATCCTGCTGCGCGCCGCGGTGCCGCAGATCGAGCAGTCGGCCCGCGAGCTCAAGGGCGAAATCGACATGCTGACCCACCTCAGGGCCGACATCGGCGAGCAGCGCAAGAAGATCGCCGCCACCGCCAGCCGACTGGAGGGCGAACACGCCCGCATGAAGGCGCTGTTCGAGCGCAAGACCCAGATGCGCGAGGCCACCGAGCAGGAGGGCGTCGCCGCCGAACGCCGTGTCCGCGCCCTGGCCGGCGAGGCCGAGGACCTGCGCGACCTGCTGGTCCGCCTGGAGGAGGAACGCCAGCGCCGCCTCGCCGAGGCTGCCGCCAAGGCCGCCGCCGAGAAGGCGGCACGCGAGGCCGAGATCGCCGCCCGCAAGGCGGCCCACGAGGCCGAGGTTGCCGCACAGAAGGCGGCGCGCGAGGCGGCGCTGGCGGCGCAACGGGTCGAGCGGGAGCGCCGCGACCGCGAGGCCGCCGAACAGCAGGCGATTCGCGACCGCGAAGCGGCCGAGGCCCGCGCCGCTCGCGAGGCCGAACTCAAGACCCAGCGCGAGACCCAGGCCAAGGCCCAGGCCGAGGCGCGCGAGAAGGAATTGGTTGCCCAGGCCCAGGCCCGCGTCGCCCGCGACGCCGAACTCAAGGCGCAGGAGCAGGCGAAAGAGAAGGAGCTGGCGGCGCAGAAGGCTACCCGCGAGGCCGAGCGCGCCTCACGCGAGGCTGCCGCCGCGCGTCCCGTGCGCGCCGACAAGCCGTTCAGCGGCGCCCGCGGCAAGCTGCCCTATCCGGCCCGAGGCCGCGTCGTGGCTCGCTTTGGCTCGACAAACGACGTCGGCCATGTGTTGAAGGGTGTCAGCATCGAAACGCGCAAGGGCGCCCAGGTGGTGGCCCCCTATGACGGACAGGTTGTATTCTCCGGGCCATTCCGGGGATATGGGCTGCTCTTGATCATCGAACACGGCGAGGGCTATCATACGCTGCTTGCGGGAATGGCCCAGATCGACTGCGGCGTCGGCCAGCGGTTGCTGGGGGGAGAGCCGGTCGGAGTGATGGGCCACGACGACACCAAGCCCAACCTTTATGTCGAGCTGCGTCAAAACGGCCAGCCGATCAACCCGTTGCCTTGGCTCACGGCACAGAAAAGTAAGGTCAGTGGATGATTCGCAACACCCTGCTCGCGGCAAGCGCAATTGCTCTGTTGGCGACGACGACGTTCTCTCCCGTACCCGCCGCCGCCGCGGAGCGTAAGGAAACCTACCGTCTTCTCGAACTGTTCGCCGAGGTCTTCGACAAGGTCCGCGGCGAATACGTCGAACCCGTCAATGACGACGAGTTGATCGAGGCGGCCCTCAACGGCATGCTGACCTCGCTGGATCCCCATTCGAGCTATCTCAACCAGAAAAGCTCGAAGGACATGGACATCCAGACCAGGGGTGAGTTCGGCGGTCTCGGCATCGAGGTCACCATGGAGCAGGGCCTGGTCAAGGTGGTGTCGCCCATCGACGATACCCCGGCCTACCGCGCCGGCCTGCAGCCGGGCGACCTGGTCACCCATCTCGACGGCGAGCCGGTGCAGGGCCTGACCCTGTCCGAGGCGGTCGACCGCATGCGCGGCCTGGCCAACAGCGACATCCGCCTCACCATCCGCCGCGCCGCCGCCGAGCCGTTCGACGTCAAGCTGACCCGCGCCGTGATCAAGGTGCAGACGGTGAAGAGCCAGGCCGAGGGTGATATCGGCTATGTCCGCATCAGCCAGTTCAGCGCCACCACCCACAACGATCTGCTGAAGCACGTCGCCCAACTCAAGAAGGACATCGGCAAGAACCTGCTGGGCTTCGTGATCGACCTGCGCAACAACCCCGGCGGCCTGCTCGACCAGGCGGTGGCGGTGTCCGACGACTTCCTGGAAAAGGGCGAGATCGTCTCGACCCGTTCGCGGCGGCCCGAGGAGACCCAGCGCTTCAACTCGCGGCCCGGCGACATCGCCGAGGGCCTGCCCATCGTGGTGCTGATCAACGACGGCTCCGCCTCGGCCTCCGAGATCGTCGCCGGCGCCCTGCAGGACCACCACCGCGCCATCGTGCTGGGCACCCGCTCGTTCGGCAAGGGCTCGGTGCAGACGCTGATCCAACTGCCCGGCCACGGCTCCATGCGGCTGACCACGGCGCGCTACTACACGCCCTCGGGCCGGTCCATCCAGGCGGTGGGCATCGAGCCCGACATCAAGGTGCTGCAGTCCAAGGTCGAGGCCATCCAGATCCCCGAACGCGAGCGCCGCAGCGAGGCCTCGCTGCGGCGGGCCCTGCCCAACCCGGCCAAGGACGGCAAGGACAAGGCGGCGCCGTCGCCCCATTCCGGGGTGAAGGCCCCCGGTGCCGCCGAGGCTCCGGTCGCGGCTCCCGCCACTCCGGCCGCAGCGCCGGCGACGGGTGCGGCGGCGCTGGCCGCCATCAAGATGGGCGACCCGGTGCAGGACTACCAGATGGCCCGGGCGCTCGACCTGCTGCGGGGCGTCTCCATCTACCGCACCTCGTCGCGGTAGGCATGACAGGGGGCGGAGGCGATGTTCTCCTTCCTCAAGCGCAAGAAGAAAGACGCGGACCTGGCGGGCGAGGAGGACTCCCCGTCCGCCGGGGCCGCGTCTTCTCGCCGGCACGACGACGACGATCCGCCGCTGCCGATTGTCGAGGCCTTCCCGCAGCCCCGCTCGATCAACCTGCGCCCGGTGCTGATGGGCCTGCTGGTGCTGGTGCTGGGCGGCGGGTTGGGCACCGGCGCCTATGTGCTGAGCACCGTCGACCTGCGCGACATCATCGGCCTGCTGGATGTGGCCGACCGCGCGCCCAAACTGTCGCTGCAGATGCCCGGCCGAGACGGCGGAGGGCGGCGCGGCTCGCTGATCACCCCGCCAGGAGCCGGCGAGGGCGACGCGGCGGCAGTGCTGCCGGTCATGCCCGACGAGCCCCCCCCCGCTCCCGCCCCGCCGCCGGCCGTGGCCCATCCGGCAACGCCGGCCGTGGCTGCGCCGCCCGTCGCCGACGGCGCCGAACCCGAAATCAAGATCGGCAAGAAGCCGTCCGCCGCCGTGCCTGCCGCCCCCGGCGGCGGCGAGGCGCCGATGCCCTCGGCGCGACCGGCCGACATGATGCCCAGCTTCGCCAACCTGCCGACGCGCACCGAGGTGGTGGCTCTGCCCGCCGCTCCGGTCAAGGAGCTGCAGCGCGATACCCGCATCGGCACCCTGCCGGTGGTGGCTGCCGATGGCCGCCAGTCCTGGCAGCTCTATGCCCGGCCCTTCAAGGAAGCGGTGGACCGGCCGCGGGTGGCGGTGGTGGTGACCGATCTCGGGCTCGACAAGGCCGCCACCGAAGCCGCCATCGCCAGACTGCCGGCCGAGGTGACGCTGTCCTTCAGCCCCTATGCCGGTGACCTCGGCAAATGGATCAAGAAGGCGCGCGACTCGGGCCATGAGGTGCTGATCGGACTGCCCACCGAGCCCGCCGGTTTCCCCGCCCGCGACCCCGGGCCGCTGGCGCTGCTGCTGTCGCTGTCGCCCGAGGACAACCTGACCCGCCTCGAAACCGTGCTGGCCAAGGCCGGCGGTTATACCGGGGTGGCGGCTCTGGGCGCGCGCTTCGCCGGCTCGGCCGGCCAACTGGCGCCGGTCCTGGCGGCGCTGAAGGAGCGCGGCCTGCTCTATATCGGCGACGGTGCCGCCGGTGGCGACCGCACGCCGCCCTATGCCGCCATCACCGCGGTGATCGATCGCGACCCCTACCGCGAGGCCATCGAGGAGAGGCTGGCCGCCGTCGTCGCCAGCGCCCGCGACAAGGGCCGCGCCGTCGCCGTCGCCGGGGCCCGCCCGGTGACGCTGGATCGCCTGGTGGCGTGGATGAACCGCCTGTCAGACCAGGGGGTGGTGGCCGCCCCCGCCTCGGCGGTGGTGCAGCCGCCGCCCGTCCCCGGGGGCAAGTCATGACCAGGAAGCCCGAGCCGCTCGAGAGTCGGCCCTACCGCCGCGGCGTCGGGGTGGTGCTGCTCAATCCCGCCGGGCTGGCCTTCACCGCCCAGCGTATCGACAGCCGCGAGCCGGCCTGGCAGTTTCCCCAGGGCGGCATCGACGAGGGCGAGACCCCCCGCCAGGCCGCGCTGCGCGAGTTGGAGGAGGAAATCGGCACCGCCAAGGCCGACATCATCGCCGAGACCGCCGCCTGGATTTCCTACGACCTGCCCCGCGATGTGGCCGATGCCTGCTGGAAGGGCCGCTTCCGCGGCCAGACGCAGAAGTGGTTCGCCGCCCGCTTCACCGGCCGCGACGCCGACATCGACATCGACACCCGCCATCCCGAATTCTCGCGCTGGCGCTGGATGCCGCTGGCCGAGGTCCCGGCGCTGATCGTCCCCTTCAAGCGCGACCTCTACGAAAAAGTGGTGGCCGAGTTCCTGCCGCTGGCGGGGTAGGGACACCACCCCCGGCGGTTACTTCCACCACATCAGCAGCAGCATGGCACCGGCGAACAGCACCCGCCAGATGGCGAAGGGGGCGAAGCTGTGACGATCGACCCAGGCCATCATCGCGGCCACCGCCAGCAGCGCCGCCACGCCCGCCGTCGCCGCGGCATAGGCGAGATCCACCGACAGGATGATCTCGGCATTGCGTGCCAGCGAGCGGAAGGTCCAGGCGCCATGGGCGGCGAAGGCCGGGATGGCCAGCAGCAGCGAGAACCGCGCCGCCGCCCGGCGCTCGTAGCCCATCAGCCGCGCCGCGGTGATGGTGATGCCGGTGCGCGACACGCCGGGGATCAGGGCCGCCGCCTGCAACACACCGATGCCGAAGGCCGCCGCCCACGATATGTGCTCGACCCGGCTGACCGTCATGCCCAACTGGTCTGCCACCAGCAGGAACAGGCCGAACACCAGCATGGCCGCCACCGCCGTGGTCGGGCTGCCGAAACCGCCGCCGGAGGAGACGTAGAGCCACCCCACCAGCAGCGCCGGGGCCGCGCCCACCGCCACATGCATGAACAGGCGGGTTCCGGCGTCGGGGCGACCCTTGCCGATGGCGGCGCGGCCTTCGGCGCTGCCGGCCAGGGCAGGCAGTGCCGTCAGGTGTCCCGAGGCGCTCACCGGCAACACCTCGCCGAGCCCCTGGATCAGGGACAACACCACCATGTCGAGGATCGTCAAGGCGCCCGCCCACCCTGGCTGTTGGGATAGCCACTATATACAGCGACAGATGGCCTATCGGAAGTGTCATCGAGATCATACCGAAACGGTACCATTATGAGGCCAAAACAGCGAATGATGCTCGGCCGCGACCTTTCGCCGCGAGATATGCACCGCGTGATGGTATGCAATGCTGACCTATTGACGGGAATTCCCTGGTTTTCGGCAGGGAGCCTGCCGTATAGTGGCGGCCCCTTTCGACCCCAAGGCGGTTCGGCGATGACGCGCAAGATGCTGCAGTTCCCCCACCTCCATCCGCGCATGCCCGACAAGCGGGAGGCGGCCGAGCGCCGTGGCGACTTCGCCGAAATTTACCGGCCCTTCGCCCCCGAGCAGGCCGGCGAGCAGGCGTCGCGCTGCGAGCAGTGCGGCATCCCGTTCTGCCAGATCGGCTGCCCGCTCTCCAACAACGTTCCCGACTGGCTGATGCTGGCGGCGGCCGGACGGCTGGAGGAGGCCTATGGGCTGTCGTCGGCCACCAACAGCTTCCCCGAGATCTGCGGCCGCATCTGCCCGCAGGACCGCCTGTGCGAGGGCTCCTGCGTCCTCGAACAATCCAAGCATGGCGCGGTGACCATCGGCGCGGTGGAGAAGCACATCACCGAGCAGGCCTTCCTCAACGGCTGGGTCAAGCCGCCGATGCCGCGCGCCGAGACCGGCCGCTCGGCGGGCATCGTCGGCGGCGGCCCGGGTGGATTGGCGGCGGCGGAGGCGTTGCGGAAGCTGGGCTACGCCGTCACGATCTATGACCGCCACGACCGCATGGGCGGCCTGCTGATCTACGGTATTCCCGGCTTCAAGCTGGACAAGGCGGTGGTGGAGCGCCGCACCCGCCTGCTGGCCGAGGCCGGCGTCCGGCTGGAGACCGGCGTCGACAAGGCGCGCCCGCTGGCGCTGCCGGGAGCATCGCTGCCCGGCGTGGCGGCGGCGCTGGACTACCTCATCGCCTCCAACCGCCGCGAGCTGGGCGATCGGGTCGAGGGCTTCGACGCCCGCGGCAAGGCGGTGGTGGTGATCGGCGGCGGCGACACCGCCATGGACTGCGTCCGCACCGCGGTGCGCCAGGGCGCCGCCTCGGTGAAATGCCTCTACCGCCGCGACCGCGCCAACATGCCGGGCAGCCAGCGCGAGGTCGCCCACGCCGAGGAGGAGGGCGTCGAGTTCGTCTGGATGGCCGCCCCGGAGGCGGTGACCGGCACCGACCACGCGACCGGGGTGCGGGCGCAACGCGTGCATCTCGGCCAGGCCGACGCCTCGGGCCGCCAGACGCCGGTGGCCATCGCCGGCTCGGCCTTCACCCTGCCGGCCGATCTGGTGATCGCCGCCTTGGGGTTCGATCCCGAGGACGTCCCGGCCCTGTTCGGCGAGCCCGCCCTCGTGGTCAGCCGCCGAGGCACGCTGACGGTGGACCGGGCGCAGATGACCTCGCTGCCGGGGGTGTTCGCGGCGGGCGACATCGTGCGCGGCGCCAGCCTCGTGGTCTGGGCCATCAAGGACGGCCGCGACGCCGCGGCGGCCATGCATCGCTGGGTACAGGAAAGGGCCGCGCAGGCGGCGGAGTGAAAAGTCACTCCGGCGTCATTCCCGCGAAGGCGGGAATCCACCGTGGGACCGCTCCCACCAGGAAGCGCATGGCACCGTGGACCCCCGCCTTCGCGGGGGTGACGAAGAAGGGAAACGGAGTGACCACCATGTCCGATTACGTCGCCGACTACCGTGCCAACGCCGCCATCCTGGAGGCGGCCGGCGTCGACCTGTCGGGGCATGATGCCTGCGGCGTCGGGCTGGTGGCCGCCCTCGACGGCCGCGCCCGGCGCGACGTGGTGGTGGCCGGGATCGAGGCACTGAAGGTGCTGTTCCACCGCGGCGCCGTCGATGCCGACGGCAAGACCGGCGACGGCGCCGGCATCCACGTCGAGATCCCGCAGGACTTCTTCAAGGACCATGTCCGCCACCAGGGCCACGAGCCGGTGCCCGGCCGGCTGGCCATCGGCATGGTGTTCCTGCCCAAGACCGATCTGGGGGCGCAGGAGCGCTGCCGCTGCATCGTCGAGACCGAGATCCTCAACTTCGGCTACACCATCTACGGCTGGCGTCAGGTGCCGGTGAATGTCGGCGTCATCGGCGAGAAGGCCAATGCCACCCGGCCCGAGATCGAGCAGATCATGGTGGCCAACTCGAAGAACACCCCCGAGGAGCGCTTCGAGGCCGACCTCTACGTCATCCGCCGCCGCATCGAGAAGCGGGTGCTGGCCGAGCACGTCACCGACTTCTACATCTGCACGCTGAGTTGCCGCTCGGTGATCTACAAGGGCATGTTCCTGGCCGAGCAGTTGACCTCGTTCTACCCCGACCTGCTGGACGGGCGCTTCGTGTCGCGCTTCGCCATCTACCACCAGCGCTACTCCACCAACACCTTCCCCACC
>JACPDP010000069.1 GCA_016183945.1 Magnetospirillum sp. | reverse complement strand
TGCCAGAATGTATACACATGGACGCCTCGTCACCGTGCTCATACCGACCCTACCGGCGGAATGGATGCCCGCTTTCGCGGGCATGACGAGGTTATGCCCACCCGAATTAACCATTCGCTAACCTGACCTCGTGGCCCTGGCGAAATACCTATGCTTGGGCAAGGGCCAACAGGGGGTGTGCCCCATCCCAGATCATGGTCGCCGCCACGTAGAGGATGATGATCAGCCCGACATAGGCGACCCAGTGGTGGCGGCGCAGCAGGTGGGCGACCATGTTGGCCGCCAGCCCCATCAGTGCCACCGAAAGGGCCAGTCCGATCACCAGCACCATGGTGTGGTCGCGCGCCGCCCCAGCCACGGCCAGCACGTTGTCCAGCGACATGGAGACGTCGGCGACGATGATTTGGGTGACGGCGTCCCGGAAGCTCTTTTTCGGCTGGTCCGCGCCGTTGGGGCCGTCGTCCAGCGCCGCCTCGGCTTCCGCCTCGCCGTGGTTGTTGCGGATTTCGCGCCACAGTTTCCACGAGACCCATAGCAGCAGCAACCCGCCGGCGAACATCAGGCCGATGACTTGCAGCAGCTGCGAGGTGAACAGCGCGAAGGCGATGCGCAGCACGGCGGCGGCGGCGATGCCGACGACGATGGCGCGGTGGCGCAGATCGCGCGGCAGGCCGGCGGCGGCCATGCCGACGACGATGGCGTTGTCGCCGGCCAGGGCCACGTCGATGGCGATCACCTGGAGCAGCGCGGTCATGGCGGTGATGTCGAACGTCATAGGCGGCACCATAGCCGAGATGGGCATTAGCCCCAAGGGCTGAAGAGGCGGCAGGCGACGACGGCCGCCGCCAGTCCGGCCAGGTCGGCGATCAGTCCCGCCGCCAGGGCGTGGCGGATGCGGCGGACTCCGACCGCGCCGAAATAGACCGCCAGCACATAGAAGGTGGTCTCGGTCGAGCCGTAGATGGTGCCGAGCAGAAGTCCGGCATAGCTGTCGGGGCCGATGGCCGGGTCCCTCATGTAGGCGGCGAGCAGCCCGTAGGAGCCCGAGCCCGACAGCGTCCGCATCATCGCCATGGCCAGCGCCTCGGCGGGCACGCCCAGCGGCGCGGTCAGCCGCCCCAGCGGCGCCAGCACCATGTCCATGGCGCCCGAGGCGCGGAACATGCCGACCGCCACCAGGATCGCCACCAGATACGGGATGATGCGCACCGCCACCTCGAAGCCTTCCTTGGCACCGGCGACGAACACCTCATAGAGCCGCCCCCGCCGCACCAGCCCGAAGGCCAGCAGGCCGACCACCATGGCGGGGATGATCCACGGGCCGACCTCCTTGCCCTTCCAGGCCAACAGCGGGATCAGCGCCAGCACGCCGGCCAGCGCCATCAGGCTCGCCCAGACGGGGTAGCCGCGGAGTTCCACGCCCTCTTCCGGCACCGGCGGGGCAGGGGCGGCGGGCAGCGGCGACAGTGGTGCCAGCCAACGTGCCGCCACCGCCGCCACCGCCGCCGCCGCCAGGGTGGCGACCAGGGTGGGAGCCACCACGGCGGCCGGATCGGTCGAGCCGGTGACGGCGCGCAGCGCCACCACCTTGGTGGGGAAGATGGTGACGCTGGCGGTGTTGATGGCGAGGAACAGCACCATGGCATTGCTGGCGGTGCCCTTGAACGGGTTCAACGCGTCCAGCTTCTCCATAGCGCGGATGCCGAAGGGGGTGGCGGCATTGCCCAGCCCCAGCAGGTTGGCGGCGACGTTCATCACCATGGCGCCCATGGCGGGGTGGCCGGGCGGAATTTCGGGGAACAGGCGCTTCAGCAGCGGCGACAGCAGGCGCGCCGTGGCCACCAGCAGACCGCCGGCCTCGGCCACCTTCATCAGCCCGAGGAACAGCGCCATGATGCCCACCAGCCCGAGGGCCAGCGGAACCGCACCCTCGGCCGCTTGCAGGGTGGCGGCGGTGAGCTGCTCCATGGCGCCGGCCCGCCCGCTCCACTCGGCGGTGGCGGCGACGGCGAAGGCGATGGCGACGAGGGCGAAGAAGACGATGTTCACGCCGGTCCGGCTGCCGTTGGAGGTACCCAGGCGAGACTAGCAGAAGCCGTCCTGTCTTGCTAAGGTCCCCGCCGGAATGGAAGAGTTTCGAGGACGGGGCGCGATGCTGAGGTTGGCGGGGGTGATCTGCATGCTGCTGGCGGCGGTCGGGGCGGCGTCGGCCGCCGACATCGTGCCCGGTCGCATGGATGCTGCTCGCCAGGCCTATCAGCGGGGCGAGGTGGCGCGCGCCGCGCTGGAGCTGCAGGCGGCGCTGATCGAGTTGCACGAGCGGCTGGGCAAGGGGTTCGCCGAGATGATGCCGGCACCGCTGGCGGGCTGGCAGTCCGAGCCGGCCGAGGTGCAGGGGTTGGGCGAAGTCGGCGGCGGCCTGTCGGTGACGCGCGCCTACCTGAGGGGCGAAAGCTCGATGAATGCGTCGTTGATCCTCGACAGCCCGGCGGTGGCGGCGGCGGCGGCGTTGTTCGCCAATCCCGCCGCCTCCGCCGCCCAGGCCAATCTGCGCCCGGTCAAGGTCGGCCCCGAGAACGCCCTGCTGCGCTACGACCCGGCCAACAGTGCGGGCGAGATCACCATGGTCCTCGGCAACCGCGTGTTGCTGCACATCGAGGGCGACAACCTGACCAGCGGCGACCCGCTGGTCGAGGTGGCCAAGGGCTGGAATGTCGCCGGTATCCGCAAGCTCGCCGGGCTGTAATGGATTTTTTCCCCTATGCCGAGGCCTTCGGCGCGGCGGCGGGAACGCTGACCACGGCGGCCTTCGTGCCGCAGGTGGTGAAGACCATCCGCAGCCGCAGCACCCGCGACATCTCGCTGACCATGTGGATGATGTTCTGGTTGGGGGTGGTGCTGTGGACGGTCTACGGCGTCATCCTCGGTCGCTGGGCCATCATCATCCCCAACTGCCTCACCCTGGTGCTGGCCGGCATCGTGCCGGTGATCAAGCTGAGGAATTTGGGGAAGGAGTGACGGATTTTTTCATCCATGTCCAACCCCGTCTGAATAACTGGGATGGTATTGGGTGAAGAATTTCTTCCTCACCCAACCCTCAACTTCCCCAATCCTCAGTCGATCACCGACACCGGGTCGGGGTCTTCCTTCCAGTCGGTGGCGGGCTTGGGGGTGCGGGCGATCCACGCCTCCAGTTCTTCGACGTGCTCGGCCTCTTCCTCGGCCATCTCGGTGGCCAGGCGGCGCACCTCGGAGTCGTCGGAGCCGGCGGCTTCGCGTGCATAGAAATCGTGGCCGCGGCGTTCGTTGGCCAGGGCGAATTCCAGCGCGTGGTAGGGCGTCATCATGTAATGGGTGGCGTCGGTCACGCCCACTTCGGGCGGCTCCGGCGTATTCCAGCGGTACTCCCAGGACTTCAACTGCGGCAGCTGGTAGCCCACGGCACGGCTTTTCACCGAGGCGGTATGACGGCGGGAGAACTCCGCCATCTGGTGGAACAGCACCGCCACTTCCGGATTGTTGTGGACCTCCATGACGCTGGCCAGTTCGTCATAGCGTTCCGCTGCCTCGTTCTCCATGGCGATGGAATGGGCCAGGAAGGTGGCAACTTTTGTCGTCATGCAGGATTCTCCTGTCTTTGCGCCTCACCCCGTCGAGGCCCCGTCGGGATGAGTATGCCGTAAGCTAGGTATCCCCGCTACCGCGACTCGCGGCCTTTGAGGTAGAAGGCCACCGCCTGGGCACGGTTGCCGACCGCCAGCTTGTCGTAAAGGTTCTTCAGGTGGAACTTCACCGTATTCAGCGAGATGTCGAGTTGGGTGGCCATCTGCTGGTTGGTCAATCCCCCGGCCAGTGCCGCCAGCAGTTCGCGCTCGCGCGGGGTGAGGCCGGCGAGCGGGTCGCTGGCCAGGCTCGATACGTCGATGAAGGGGAACACCATGCGCCCGCCCGCCACCGCCATGATGGTGTCGAGCAGTTGCTCGGGCGGCTCGCGCTTGGAACAGAAGCCGGCGGCGCCCAGCGTCATGGCCTGGCGCGGCACGTCGGGGTTGGGGCTGCCGGTGTAGACGATCAGTCGCGGCGCCGCTTCGCCCTTGCCGCGCAGTGCCTGCAGCACCCCCCGTCCGTCGAGATAGGGCATTTCCCATCCGATGATGCCGACGTCGAAGGGAACCTTCTCCACCGTCTCCAGGAAGCGCTCGCCATCGGGCGTCACCGCCACCAGGCAGAACCGTTCGTCGCCGGCGAAGATTTTGATAAGACTACTTTGTAACAGCGGATTTTTTTCGGCGATGACGATGTCGATCGGCCGGCCTTGCTGAGAAACCATTCGTGTTGCACTCCCCCCCGAGTGATTACGCCCTACCCGTTTGGCCCTAGATCATAGCGTGTATGAGGAAAGTTAAAAATAGGCAAGGTGTTGTACCCCACACTTTTCCCACACCGGCGCGGGGGGGCGGCCCAGCCCGCGGGCTCGGGGGCAGGGCTAGAGGATGGAGTGCGCCAGGGGGCCCTTGATCATCGTCTTGATTTCCTGCGCCGGCACCGGGGGAGACAGGAGATAACCCTGGATTTCGTCGCAGCCGAGCCGCTTGAGGATGGCCGCCTGTTCGCGGGTCTCGACGCCCTCGGCGACGATGCGG
Source organism: Magnetospirillum sp. (assembly GCA_016183945.1). The sequence goes on along the minus strand of JACPDP010000069.1, from coordinate 19,310 downwards.
CGGCGCAGGCTGTGGCCCATGGTGATGATGGTGCGGATGATCTCGTGGTCGTCGGTGTCGGTGGCGATGTTGCTGATGAACGAGCGGTCGATCTTGATGCTGTCGACGGGAAAGCGCTTGAGGTAGGACAGCGAGGAATAGCCGGTGCCGAAGTCGTCCATGGCCAGTTTGATCCCCATGGCGGACAGCCGCTTCAGGGTGGCGATGGCGTGTTCGGTGTCGTTCATGATCATGCTCTCGGTGATTTCGAGCTCGATGCCGTCGGCGGGGATGCCGGCCTCGGCGAGCACCCGCTCGACCATGGCGACGAAGCCGGGCTGGCGCAACTGGCGCACCGACAGGTTGACGGCGACACGGAGATGCCCGAGGCCCTCCTTCGCCCACGCTCGGTATTGGCGGGAGGCGGCGGTCAGCACCCATTCGCCCACCTGGCCGATCAGTCCGGTCTCCTCCATGACGGGAATGAACTTGGCCGGCGACACCATGCCCAGTTCCGCCGCCTGCCAGCGCAGCAGGCCCTCGACCCCGGTCACCGTGCCACTGGCCAGATCGAGTTTGGGTTGGAACCACAGCATCAACTCGTTGCGTTCAAGCGCCTTGGACAGGCCGTTCTTGATGGTCAGGCGCTCCGCGACGGCGTCGTTCATGTCCGAGGTGAAGAACTGGTAATTGGCCTTTCCCATCTCCTTGGCGCGGTACATGGCGGCGTCGGCGTTCTTCAGCATGGTCTCGGCGCTGTCGGCGTCGTCGGGGAAGACGGTGATGCCGATGGAGCCGGAAACGAACGCCTCCTTGCCGCCCAGGTCGAACGGCTTGCGCAGCGAATCGAGGATGCGCTGCGCCACTCTCGGCGCGTTGCGGTAATTGCCCAGGTTGGGCATCAGGACGGTGAATTCGTCGCCGCCCAGCCGCGCCACGGTGTCACCGGCCCGCACGCACAGCAGCAGGCGGCGGCCGGTCTCCTGCAGCAGCATGTCGCCGACATGGTGGCCGAGGGTGTCGTTGACCAGTTTGAAGCCGTCCAAGTCGATGAACATCAGTCCCACCATCTGGCCCGAGCGGTCGGCCAGGTGCACCGCCTGGCCCAGGCGGTCGAGGAACAGCGACCGGTTGGGCAGGTTGGTCAGTTGATCGTAGGTGGCCTGGCGGCGGATGCGGTCCTCGTCCGTCTTGCTGCGGGTGATGTCCGAGAAGGTGACGACGAATTGCGACGGACGGCCGTCGCCGCCCGGGACGGCGGACACGCCGAAGCGCGCCGCGAACGGCCGCTCGTCCTTGCGCACGCTCCACAACTCACCCTGCCAGCGCCCGGTCGCGGCGGCGGTGTCCCACAGCAGTCGGCTCGTCTCGGCGCCGATGATCCTGGCGGCGAGGAAGGGCGGCATCGCGCCCATCAGGTCGGCCGCCCGATAGCCGGTGATTTCGCTGGCGGCCGGGTTGGCGGCGGTAACACGGCGGGTGGCGTCGAGCACCAGGATGCCCTCCAGGGTGGTCTCGAACACTCGCGCCGCCAGCGTCGGATCGCGCAATGCCGCGGCGGCGTCCATGCGGTGGGTGAGGTCACGGGCGTGCAGTGCCACCGCGCCATCGGGAAGCGCGGTCGCCAGGAGGCTGACGTTGACGGCACTGCCGTCCAGGCGGCGCAGCCTGACGGCCCGCGCCCCGGAGGATCCGGCGAGCCGGCCGGCGGCGGCGGTGCGGTCGGGGGCGTCGATCATGGCGAGGAAGGGGCGTCCGGTCAGGTCGGACGGCTCGGCGGCGCCCAACAGCACGGCGCCGGCCCGATTGACGACGGCAAGCACACCATCGCGGCAGACGGCCACAAGATCGGGAACCAGATCGATCAATCTGCGCTCGACCGTATCGGCCGGCTCGGCGAAGGTGTGATCCCCTGCCACCCTGATTCCCCCTAACGATTAGGATACCTTAGCGCAAAGACCAGGGCGATGGAATTCCGACGTTGTACACAACCTGACGGTTCTGGGTCGATACCTTGGTCGTATGCCCAGTGGAGGACTTTTTTGCTGCCTTAATGGGCGTATAAATAATGCCCGTCAAAGGGGAAAAACCATGAAGCCGAACCCCGCCTCCGACTGCCCGTTTTGCGGTGGTCGCCACATCAAGGTATTCAGGGACGGGGTGGGTCCGGTGGCTTGGTGCCAGCACTGTCTGCGCACCTGGGTCGGCGGCGCCGACGAGGCGGTCCTAGCTGAGGGCCGGGCGCTTGAAGGCGTGGACCGAAACTGTAACGAGGTCGTCGGTTGACGGCTCGCTCATCGCCTGTTCCGCCCAGTCGCCAGGATTGAAGCCGCGGGCCGGCATGTCCTGCTCACCCTTGATGTCCTTTGTCTCGACGCTCTTCGCTTCGATGGTGGCGACGGGAGCGGGGGCAGGCTCGACCGCGACGGCGGGGGCGGCGGGGGCGGCAACGGTCTCATGCGCCTCGACCGTCACGGAGGCCTTGACGGGGGCCGACAGCGAGGCCTTGCGGACCACCGCACCGGGGCGATAGACGAAACCCTCGGTCTTGTAGACGCGGTTGCCGTAGTCGTTGGCCGGGCGGTACCACACGCGCACCTGCGACCAGTCGTTGCCCGCAGAGACGTCGAGCACCGGCACCGCCTCGTGCACCTGGCCGCGGCCGGCGCTGCGGCTCGGAGCCCAGTTGGCGTGATTGACCAGCACCATGCGGTTGCTGATGACCCGGGTCACCACCGAGACGTGGCCGTGACGCATGCTGCCCTGCTTGGTGAAGACCAGGACGCCGCCGTCCCGCGGTGCCCGTCCGCGTTCGTAGACGCCGTCGGCGGCATTCCACCATTGCCAGGCGTCACCCTTGAGGTTGATGCCGGACTCCTGGCGGGCGTAAGTGACGCATTGCAGCGCCGCTTTCGCTTCGTAAGGGGCCGCCAGAACAAGAATGGCGACAAACAGGACGAGTAGCCTCTTCACCAATCACTCTCCCTTCGGTCATCAACATGTCCGATTGTGTCGATGGGAAAAGTCGATGGCAACCCGTTTCATGGTCGGCGAGGCAAAATTTTCGCGATCTTCGGGGTAGTCAAGGCCCGAAAGCGGAGCACCCCTTCCGGTCGGCCCTGCGGTTGGTTATCATCCGCCCGCCCAAGGGCGTGTCGCCGAACGGGTAGGTATCGACCGATGGAGGGGCCGGAGTGGGACGTCTTGCGAAGCTGGTCATAGCGGTCCTGGCCGTCGCGTTGGTGACGCCTGCGGCGGGTGCCGCCGAGCGGCGTACCCTGGTGATCGCTGCCGGCGAGGTCAGCGGCTATTATTTTCCGGTGGCCGGCGCGGTGTGTCGCGCGGTCAATAAGGAGCGCCCGCGGGGAATGACCTGCGCGGTGATGCCGTCGTCCGGCTCGGCGGCCAATATGGCGGCGCTGAAAAGCGGCGACGCCGACCTGGCGGTGGTGCAGTCCAAGGCGCTGCTGCTGGCCCAGGCCGGCGAGGAGGGCTTCAGGGACCTGGGGCCGATGGCCGAGCTGCGCGCGCTGATGTCGCTGCACGGCGAGGCCACTCTGGTGCTGGTGCGCCCCGATGCGGGCATCAATTTCGTCGGCGACCTCAAGGGCAAGCGGGTCAATCTCGGCCGCCCCGGCTCGTTCCAGCGGGCCATGGGCGAGACGGTGCTCGACGCCGCCGGCCTGTCGCTGGGCGACCTTTCGCCGCTGGTGGAACTGGATTTCGCCGAGCAGGCGGCGGAGCTGTGCCGCGGCAATATCGACGCCGCGGTGTTCACCGGCGTGCATCCCATTCCCGAGGTGGCCGAGGCCATCGAGGAGTGCGGCGCCTCGCTGGTGGCGGTGAAGGGCAAGGCGGTCGACGCCTACATCAAGAGGACGCCGTGGCTGTCGCATGTGGCGGTCAAGGGCGGCACCTATGACGGCCATAAGGACGAGTTGGCCAGCATCGGGGTCAAGGCGGTGCTGGCCGGCACGACGCGGCTGCCGGCCGAGGAGGTTCTCGACGTGCTGAAGGCGGTGTCGGCCAATTTCGGCGCCTTCATCCGGCTGCACCCGGTGCTGAGGACGCTGTCGAAGAAGGAGGTCGCCCACGACGGCATCAGTGTCCGTCCGCACGACGGCGCCGAGAAATTCTTCACCGAGGCCGGGCTGAGGTGATCAATCCGGCTGCCGAGCGCCTGCGGGCGCTGGCGGAGCGGATGGCGCGCTCCGGCCAGACGCCGGTGTCGCTGCTGACCGGCGGCGGCGCGGTCGAGGCCGGCCGCCACTACCCCGACGGCGACCTGTACGACTTCGGCAGCCACGCCCAGGCCTACTACCATACTCATCGCGCCGGCGAGCACGGTCACCTGCATGTGTTCCAACGCCCCAAGGGCATGGCGGCCGGGCTGGAGCCGCTGGTGCCGACGACCGAGGCCGATGCTCCCTGCCACCTGGTGGCGGTGGCGTTCGGCGCCGACGGCTGGCCCGACGAACTGTTCACCACCAACCGCTGGGTCACCGGCGAGGCCTGGTACGATGCCGGAGCCGTCGCCGCCATGCTGCCGGCCTTCCGCCTGATGGTTGATGGGCCGCTGGCGGTGGTCGCGGCCTGGGTCACCGAACTGGTCGCCGTTCATCGGTCGACCATCGTTCGCCTTGCCCGCAGCCGCGATGCCACGGTTGCCGACTGGACCCGTCTCCATCCCGGCGGCAGCGCGCTGGAGGACGCCGGCCTGGAGGTGACCTCGCGCTGGCGGCTGGAGACGGTCGCCGCGAACTAGAATCAAAAGATATTCCCCCCATCCTATGGTACAGTTCCAATCCAGGTTTCGTAGGGAAGGGCATGGTAGACCAGCAGGCCCGCATCCGCTTGGCGGTATGGCGCTATATCGGGCTGGCCGTAGTCCTGTGGACGGCCATTCTGGCCGTGTCGCTATGGTGGAACGTCGACCGGCAGCATGACGTCACCTTCGAGTTGGCCCTGAACACCGCACGGGCCAGCTTCAACAAGGACCAGGCCTACCGGTTCTGGGCCTCGACCCATGGCGGGGTCTATGTCGAGCCCAGCGACAAGACGCCACCCAGCCCGTGGATGTCCCACCTTCCCGATCGCGACCTGATCACCACCGAGGGTCGGCTGCTCACCTTGATGAATCCCGCGTACATGCTGCGGGAAATGATGCAGGACTTCGGCGAGCTTTACGGTATCCAGGGGCGCATCGTCGGTATCGTCTATCTGAACCCCAACAACAAGGCTGACGAGTGGGAGGCCGACGCCATCCGCCGCTTCGCCGCCCACAGTGCGGAGGAGGTGCTGGAGGTGGCCAATATCGACGGCCAGCCTCACCTGCGCTTCATCAAGCCGATGATCATGTCCGAGAGCTGCCAGAAGTGCCACGGCCATCTCGGCTTCAAGAACGGCGAGGTGCGGGGCGCGGTGGGGCTTGCGGTGCCCATGGCGCCCTATCTCGCCGCCGAGGGGCGGGCGGTGCGGGCCATCGCCATTTCCCATGGCGGCGTCTGGGGGCTGGGGCTGTGCGGCATCGGCCTGATCGGCCGCCGCGCCACGGTCCGGCTGATGGAGAAGGCCCGCGCCGACGAGGAGACCCGGCTGGCGGCGCATGTCTTCGGCAACGCCCTCGACGCCACCATCATCACCGATCCCAACGGCGTCATTTTGCGCGCCAATCCCACCTTCCGCACCCTGACGGGGTTCGACAGCGACGAGGTGATCGGCAAGACGCCAAGAATCTTGCGATCCCATCACCATGACGAGGCCTTTTACCGGGCCATGTGGAAGGACATCATCGAGAAGGGGCGCTGGCAGGGCGAAATCTGGAACCGCCGCAAGGACGGCAGCGTGTTCACCGCCTGGGAGAGCATCGTCGCGGTTCGCGGCCAGGCCGGCGAGATCACCTATTTCATCGGCAGTTTCAGCGACATTACCGACATGGTCGAGGCCCAGCGGCGCATCCAGCGGTTGGCCCATTTCGACGTGCTGACCGACCTGCCCAACCGCGTGTTGTTCCATGACCGGCTGGCGCATGCCCTGCTGCACGCCCGGCGTGCCGAGCAGTCGCTGGGCCTGATGTTCCTCGACCTCGACGGCTTCAAGAAGATCAACGATACCATGGGGCACCGCGCCGGTGACGAGCTGCTCAAGGAGGTGGGAACGCGGCTGCGGCAGTGCATCCGGGCCAGCGATACCGTGGCGCGGTTGGGCGGCGACGAGTTCACCGTGGTCATCGAGCAGATCGTCGATCAGCACGACACCGTCGTGGTATGGGAAAAGGTCGCGACCGCGCTGGCGCAGCCGATCACCATCGCCGGCCGCGACGTCTTCATCGGCGCCAGCGTCGGCATCAGCATGTTCCCCAAGGACGGCGATACGGCCGAGGATCTGCTGCAGCACGCCGATACCGCCATGTACGAGGCCAAGAAGGAGGGTAAGAACTGTTACCGTTTCTATTCGGCCGACATGACGCGCAAGGAGCAGCGCCGCCTTGAGCTGGAGACCGCGTTGCGCCAGGCGCTCGATGACGGGCAACTGGCGGTGTACTACCAGCCCAAGCAGTGCGTGCCGTCAGGGCGCATCACCGGCTTCGAGGCTCTGGTGCGCTGGCGGCATCCCGAGCTCGGGATTATTTCGCCGGCCGACTTCGTGCCCCTGGCCGAGGAGATGCGGCTGATCGGGCGCATCGACCAGTTCGTCCTGCGGGAAGCCTGCCGGCAGGCGGCAACCTGGACCGCCACCGGCAATCCGGTAAGCATCGCCGTGAACCTGTCGGGCCTCAACCTTCATGCCGACGACCTGCCGGAGCGGATCGCCGCCGTCCTGGCCGAGACCGGGCTGCCGCCGGAGCAACTGGAGCTGGAACTGACCGAGAGCACGGTGCTCGACCTGGGCACCGGCCACCGCGACGTGCTGTTGCGGCTGAAGGAACTGGGGGTGCGGCTGGCCATCGATGATTTCGGCACCGGCTATTCGTCGCTGAGCTACCTGAAGCAATTGCCGGTGGACACGCTGAAGATCGACCGGTCCTTCATCCGCGACGTGGCGCGGGACGGCCGCGACGCCATGCTGGTGTCGACCATCATCGACCTTGCCCACAGCCTGAAGGTCAAGGTGGTCGCCGAGGGCATCGAGGAGGTCGAGCAGTTGGCCGTCCTGCGCGACAACGAATGCGACGAGGTCCAAGGCTATCTGATCGCACGGCCCATGCCGGCGGAGGACGCCACAGGGTTCCTGGGCGAGGCCGAGGGCCGGATGGTGGCGGAGGTCTGATGGGCTGAGGGTGCCCCAAAAAAAACGAACGCCGCCGCCCCGAGGGGCGGCGGCGCGAGGCTGCCGTGAAGGCCGGTTTGGCTTACTTCACGGTCTTCAGATAGTCGATGACCGCCTTCACGTCCTCGGGCTTCTTCAGGCCGGCGAAGGCCATCTTGTTGCCGGGGATGGTGCCCTTGGGGTCGGCCAGGTACTTGGCCAGGGTGGCATCGTCCCAGGTCAGGCCGGAGGCCAGGTGCTTATCCGAGTACTTGAATCCGGCGACGCTGCCGGCCTTGGCTCCATACACGCCGGCCAGGGTCGGTCCGACGCCGTTCTTGCCGGCTTCGACCTTGTGGCAGGCCTTGCACTGGTTGAAGGCGGCGGGGGCGTCGGCGGCGGAGGCGGCAAACGGAGCGGCGAGGAGAGCGGCCCCAAGGACGAGGCCCAGCTTCTTGATCATGTGACGTTGTCTCCCAAGGAAGGGGGTAGGCGCGATACGCGTTTATCGTCCAGGTTTGTGGCGAATTCAAGGGGAGTAGAGGGCGGCGCGATGGTTTATTGCCCCTCCACCCTTGACTGCCGCTGTGCCGGGCCGGCGGCGCCTGTATAAAGGGCTGGCCATGGATGCCCTGCCCATCGATCCCGTGCTGCCCGCAATCCGCCGCGCTCTCGCCGTTGCCGGCGCCCTGGTGCTGCAGGCGCCACCGGGGGCCGGCAAGACCACCCGGGTGCCGCTGGCGCTGCTGTCCGAACCGTGGGCGGCGCAGGGGCGCATCATCATGCTGGAGCCTCGCCGCCTCGCCGCCCGCGCCGCCGCCGCCCGCATGGCGCATACCCTGGGCGAGGAGGCGGGCGGTACGGTCGGCTACCGGGTCCGGTTCGACTCCAAGGTGAGCGCGCGCACCCGCATCGAGGTGGTGACCGAGGGCATCCTCACCCGCATGCTGCAAGATGATCCCTCGCTGCCCGGGGTGTCGGCGCTGCTGTTCGACGAGTTCCACGAGCGTAGCCTCCATGCCGATCTCGGGCTGGCGCTGGCCATCGAGGCGCGGGCCTCCCTGCGCGACGACCTCCGGCTGGCGGTGATGTCGGCGACGCTGGACGGCGGGCCGGTGGCGGCGCTGCTGGGCGGCGCGCCGGTGGTCACCAGCGAGGGCCGCGCCTTTGCCGTCGAGACCCGCTTTCTCGCACCGCGCCCCGAGCCGCGCCGCTTCGCGGGCGAGGTGGCCGCCGCCGTGGTCCGTGCCCTCGACGACGAAAGCGGCGACATTCTGGTGTTTCTGCCCGGCCAGGGCGAGATCCGGCGGGTCGAGGCGCTGCTGGCCGAGCACCCTGCCGCCGAGGGCGTCGTGCTGGCGCCGCTTTATGGCGACCTGCCGCAGGAGGCGCAGGACCGTGCCATCCGGCCCGCCCGGGACGGCCGCCGCCGGGTGGTGCTGGCCACCGCCATCGCCGAGACCTCGCTGACCATCGAGGGCGTGCGGGTGGTGGTGGACGCAGGCCAGATGCGGGCGGCGCGCTTCGACCCCAGTTCGGGCATGACGCGCTTGGTGACGCTGCCGGTATCGCGCGCCTCCGCCGATCAGCGTCGCGGCCGCGCCGGGCGATTGGGGCCGGGCGTTTGCTATCGTTTGTGGAGCGAGGCCGAGGACCGTGCCCTGCCGGCCTTCACCGTGCCGGAAATCCTCGAAGCCGACCTGGCGCCGCTGGCCCTCGACCTGGCGCAGTGGGGGGTGGCCGACCCCGCCTCCCTGGCCTGGCTCGACCCGCCGCCGGCCGCCGCGCTGGCCCAGGCGCGCGAGCTGCTGGGCGAGTTGGATGCGCTCGACCGTGGCGGCCGCATCACAGCGCACGGCCGCGCCATGGCCCGGCTGGCCATGCATCCGCGCCTGGCCCACATGGCGTTGAAAGCCCGCGACCTCGGATGGGGCGGCTTGGCCGCCGAACTGGCCGCCCTGCTGGAGGAGCGCGACGTGCTGAAGGCCGGGCGCGGCAACCGCGACGGCGACCTGCGCCTGCGCATCGAGGCCATCCGTACCGGCGAGGGCCACGGGCTGCCAATCGATCGCGGCGCCCTGGCCCGCGTCCGCCAGGCAGCCAAGGAGTGGCGGCGGCGGCTGGGCGTCAAGGCGGGCGAGCAGGAGGGGACCCCCGCCGACGTCGCCCTGCTGGTGGCCTTCGCCTATCCCGACCGCATCGCCCGGCGGCGGCCCGGGGGAGAGCCGCGTTATCAGCTGACCGGCGGGCGCGGCGCCGTGTTCGCCGAGCGCGAACCGCTGTCGGCCGAGGACTGGCTGGCGGTGGCCGAGTTGGACGGCGACCGGCGCGAGGCCCGCATCTTCCTGGCCGCGCCGCTCACCCGCGCCGACCTCGACGCCCACTTTGCCGAGGACATGACCACCGTCGCCCGCATCGAATGGAACCACCGCGACGAGGTGGTGCTGGCCCGCCGCCAGCGCCGGCTGTGGGCGCTGGTGCTCGACGACCAGCCGCTGGAGACCGCCGACCCGGCCGACCTCGCCGCTGCCATGGCCGAGGGGGTGCGCGACATGGGGCTGGCGTGCCTGCCGTGGGCCGCCGAGTTGCAGTCCTTCCGCACCCGCGTCGCCTTCCTGGCCCGCGCCGAGCCCGAGGCCGGCTGGCCCGACCTGTCCGACGACGCCCTGCTGGCAAGCCTGGAGGTCTGGCTGGCACCGTTTCTCGCCGGCATCACCCGCCGTGCCCATCTCGCCCGCGTTGATCTCGCTGCGGCGCTGCACGGGCTGTTGGCGTGGGAGGCGCGGCGCCGGCTGGATGAACTGGCTCCTACCCATGTGGCGGTGCCTTCGGGCAGCCGCGTCGGCATCGATTATTCGGGCGAGGTGCCGGTTCTGGCGGTGCGACTGCAGGAAATGTTCGGCTGTGCCGAAACGCCGCGCATCGCCGGCGGACGGGTGCCGCTGCTGCTCCACCTGCTGTCGCCGGCTCGCCGGCCGGTGCAGGTGACCGCCGACCTCGCCAGCTTCTGGGCCAACGCCTACAAGGCGGTGAAGTCCGACCTCAAGGGCCGATACCCCAAGCACTGGTGGCCCGACGACCCCCTGCAGGCCGACCCCACCGCGCGCGCCAAGCCCAGGGTAACCGGGTGAAAGGCAATCAACCTCCAACTTTCCCCGTCATGTGTGGACGGCCTGCTCAACCGGAAGTCCGATGCCGACTAGCCAGCACCGCGGTGCCGGCCATGGTCAGCAGGAAGGCGACGATGGCGACGCCATTGAGCAAGCCGCCCCATTGCCGCAACCCGTCGGCCGCGATCAGGTCGCCGAGCAGCCGCAGCGTCAGCGATAGGTGCAGCAGCACCAGCGGCGCATAGAAATACGGCCGATAGGGCAGGGTCACCTTCAGCACCGCCGGGGCAATGACCGGGGCGTGTCCGAACACCATGGCGAAGACGAAGCCCACGAACAGGGCATGCAGGGCGCTATCATAGCCATAGCCGGCATTCCCCGGCGAGGCGACCGCCGCCAGTCCCGCCACCGCCAGCCAGAAATAGCCCGACAGCAGGCATATGGCCACGTAGCGGGTAAGTCCCTGCTGTCGCACTGTGCGCCGCGCCACGTCGTTCATCAGCGACCACGCGACCATGGCCAGCAGGCCCAGTCCGAACAGCGGCCACGACGCCAGGGCGATGCCGGTCAGCACCAGCAGCACGGTGGGAACCAGGGTGGGCGTGCGCCACTTCCACGGCGGCAGGAACCGTGACAGCTCCAGGCGCTCGCCGGCGATGGTGAAGACCAGGAAGGCGGCCCAGCCCGGCACCACCCGGGGCACCTCGACGCCCCCCGCCCAGGCGAGGTTGGCTCCCAGCCAGGCCAGGGCTCCCAGGCTCATCACGGCGGTGAAGGGCTGCGGCTGGCGAATCAGCACCACCAGCGCCATGGCGACGAACAGCAGGCTGCCGAGGGTGATGGCGGCGGCACCGGCGGCGCCCTGTCCGAGGATCAGCAGCAGGCCGCCCGCGCCGGTGCGGCCGGGGCGGCGAAGCCCCAGGGGCGACCAAGGGCGACGGCGCGTTCCAGGCCGATGACGGTGCCGAAGAAGCTGCACACCATCAAGGGGCCGTGCACCAGGGTGAGGCTGTGGGCGAGATCGGGTGCCGGCCAGCCCAGCCGTGCCTCGCCGGCCGCCAGCCCGGCCAGCAGGCTGGCGGCTCCGGCGACGAACAGGGGGGCGCGGGCTAATCCGCTCATCCCGGCCAGCCCATGATGGACTTGGCCGAGGCCGACATGCGCGACGGCTCCCAGAACGGCGAATCGAGGATGTCGACGGTGACCTCGACGCCGGGTTCGGCCAGCAGGCGCAACGCCTCGTCGCGGATGTAGCTGGATTGCGGGCAGGCCGGCGTGGTCATGATCAGGCCGACATGGATGCGGCCCGGCTCGACGGTGACGCTCTCCACCAGCCCCAGGTCGACGATGTTGACGCCGACGTCGGGGTCGAGGAGGTTGCTGAGGATGTCGCGGACATGGTCTTCGGTCATGGCGGCAGGATAGCGGATCAGGCGGGGCAGGGGATTGAGGGTGGTCAAGCCTGCTCCCCAGGAACCCTCCCCTCGCGGGAGAGGGGCTATTTGCACAGTTCGGCGGCAATCGTCTCCGGCACCCCTTGCGGATTGCCTGCTGGTTCACCCACACTCCCCGAACCGCACCGGCTCGCCCGCCGGCAATCCCAGCAACTGACCGTCGCGCATCACCATCCGGCCGCGGACGATGGTCGCGGTCGGCCAGCCGGTGACGCGCTTGCCGTCGAACGGGGTCCAGCCGCAGCGGCTCTCGATCCAGGCGTTGGTGATGACCCGGTCGGCCTTCATGTCCACCACGGTGAAGTCGGCGTCGTAGCCCACCGCGATGCGGCCCTTGCCCCGGATGTTGAAGATGCGGGCCGGGCCGGCGCACATCAGGTCGACGAAGCGTTCCAGCGTGAGGTGGCCGGCATTGACGTGGTCGAGCATGAGGGGCACCAGCGTCTGCACCCCGGTCATGCCCGAGGGGCTTTGCGGATAGGGCTTGTCCTTCTCCTCGCGGGTGTGGGGGGCGTGGTCGGAGCCCAGCACATCGACGACCCCGTCGGCCACCGCCTGCCACAGCGCCTGGCGGTGGCGGGCGTCGCGGATCGGCGGGTTCATCTGGGCGTAGGTGCCGAGGCGGTCATAGCACTCCGGCGCCGCCAGGGTCAGGTGCTGCGGCGTCGTCTCGACGGTGGCGAATTCCTTGTGGTCGGCCAGGAAGGCCATCTCCTCGGCGGTGGTGACGTGCAGCACATGCACCCGCCGCTTCGCCGCTTCGGCCAGCCCGACCAGCCGGCGGGTGGCCTTCAGCGCGGTCTCGGCGTCGCGCCATTCCGGATGCAGGCGGGGATGGGCGCCGGCCTCCACCAGCGCGCGCCGCTCGTTCAGGCGCTCCTCGTCCTCGCAATGCACGGCGATGCGGCGGAAGCCGGCGGCCAGCACGCGGGCCAGGGCGGCGTCGTCGGATACCAGCAGGCTGCCGGTGGACGAGCCCATGAACACCTTGATGCCGGCACAGCCGGGCAGCCGCTCCCACTCCGCCAAATGCCCGACATTGTCGGCGGCGGCACCGAGGAAGAAGGCGTGGTCCACCCAGGCGCGGCCCTTGGCGCGGGCCAGCTTGTCGGCGATGTCGGCGGCGGTGGTGGTGGACGGTTTGGTGTTGGGCATCTCGAACACGGCGACCACGCCGCCCTGCGCCGCCGCGGCGGTGCCGGTGGCGAGATCCTCCTTGTATTCCAGTCCGGGCTCGCGGAAATGCACCTGGGTGTCGATGATGCCGGGCAGCACCGTCAGCCCCCAGGCGTCGATCTCCTCGGCCGCCGAGCCGTGCCCCAGGTCGCCGATGGCGGCGATGCGGCCGTCGCGCACCCCGATATCGGTCTTGGCGATTCCGGACGGCGTCACGGCCATGCCGCTCCGCAGGATGAGGTCGAAGGTCTGCATGGGGGCCTCGTTCAATAACCATCCGAGAGTCCCCTCGCCCGCTTGCGGGAGAGGGAGGGGCCTACGGCGCCAGCCGTGGGAGGGTGAGGGCTGGTGCCGGCGGACACAGCCCTCACCCGGTCGCTTCGCGCCCACCCTCTCCCGCAAGCGGGCGAGGGTTGGATCAGCCTATCACCTCGACAGCGCCTCGCCCACATCGCCCTCGGCGCGCCTCCCCAGGATGTGGCGCTGGTGCCAGAGGGCGTAGAACAGCAGGGTCCAGCAGGCGAAGCCGGTGTCCTTGCCCGAGTGGCGGAACAGCTTCTCCACCGTGCCCGGCCGGGCGATCTCGGCGATGCCGGGCTGGCGGGCGACCAATTGTCCCATCTCCGGGCGTTTGGCGATCCACTCGGCCACCGGGACGGTGAAGCCGCGCTTCCTGTCGAAGGGGCGCGCCGCCGGCAGGGCCTTGTCGAGCCATTTGCGCAACAGCCATTTGCCCATGCCGCGCCGAACCTTCAAGGCATCCGGCAGGCGGAAGGCGAAGGCGGCCACCACCGGGTCGAGGAAGGGCACCCGGCCCTCGACGCCGTTGGCCATCAGGCAGCGGTCGAGCTTGGCCAGCAGGTCGTTGGGCAGCCAGTCGGCGCAATCCACCGCCTGTGCTACCTGAAGCCGCGAGCGGCCGGGCAGGGCCTCGGCCCGTTCGGCGGTGGCGATGCCGTCGCGCCAGCCCTTGGGCTCGTCACGCAATATCCCCAGCCCGTCGAAGGTGCCCGAGCGCCGCATGGGCCTGGTCAGCGGCCACCGCCGCATGGCATGGCGATAGCGGCCGTAACCGCCGAACAGCTCGTCGCCACCCTCGCCCGACAGGATGACCTTGACCTGCCGCTTAGCCTCGGCGGCCAGCTTGAAGGTGGGCAGCACGGCGTAGTCGGCGGCGGGGTCGTCCATGGCGGTGGCCACCCGGGGCAGCAGCGACCAGAAGTCGGCCTCGGTAAACTCCACCTCGACGTGGCGGGCGCCCACCGACTCGGCCAGGTGACGGGCATGGGCGCGCTCGTCGTGCACGCCGGTGCCGGGAAAGCCGGCGGTGAAGGCCAGCACGCCCTTGGGGTTGAGGCGCGCCATCATCGCCAGCACCACCGACGAATCGATACCGCCCGACAGGAACATGCCGTAGGGCACGTCGGAGCGCTGGTGCAGTTCCACCGATTCCATCAGCACCCCGTCGAGCTGGTAGAGCAGATGGTCGGCGTCGCCCGCCAGCGGCCCATCGGCAGGAAGGGCGGCGAAGCGGTGGGTCTCGACGATGCGGCCCCGCTCGGCCACCGCCGTCTCGCCCGGAGCCAAGCGGCGGATGCCGGTGAAGATGGTGTCGGTGCCGGTGGTGAATTGCAGTTGCAGCAGTTCGGCCCGGGCCTTGGCATCGACCTCGGGCGCCACCAGCCCCGCCGCCACCAGGGCCTGCGGCTCGGAGGCGAAGGCCAGTCCCGCCTCGGTCTCGGCGATATAGAGCGGCTTGATGCCGAACGGGTCGCGCGACAGGGTCAGTCGGCCGTGGTGGGAGTCGTGGATCGCCAGCGCGTACATGCCGCGCAGGCGTTGCGGGAAACCGGTGCCCTCGTCGCGGCAGAGATGGAGCGGTGGTTCGCAGTCCGAGCCGGTGGCGAACCGCATCTCGGGCATCTCGGCCTTCAGTTCGATGTAGTTGTAGACCTCGCCATTGGCGACGATGGCGCGGCCATCGCCATCGAGGATGGGCTGGCGGCCGCCCTCCAGGTCGATGATGGCCAGCCGCGTCTGCACCAGCCCGACCCCGTCGGCCACATGCTGTCCGCGCCCGTCGGGGCCGCGATGGGCCAGCGCGTCGGCAAGGCGGTCGAGGGTTCCCTGGTCGGGAGCCGCACCGCTGGCGGTCATCAGGCCGGCGATGCCGCACATCAGTCGGTTCTCCCGTCCCCGCCGAAGGCGGAGGAGGGTTGGGGACTAGTGGTGACTGCTGCCCGTCTCATTGCCGCCCCACCTTGTCGAGGAATTCCCGATACTTCCCAACCACCGCCGCCTCGGTGAAGCGCTGTTCATAGGCGTGGCGGCCGGCCGCTCCCAGGACTTCGGCGAGGCCGCGCTCGCCCAGCAGGCGGTGAATGGCGGCGGCGAGGGCGTGGGCGTCGTCCAGCGGCGCCAACAGACCGTCGCCGCCGTCGGTGATCAGGTGTTTCGGCCCTTGCGAGGCGGCGGCGATCACCGGCACGCCTTGCGCCCAGGCCTCGATGACCACGTTGCCCAGCGGTTCGTGGCGGGACGGGCAGACAAACATGTCCGCCGCCGCGTACAGCGCCGCCGTGTCGTCGCGCCAGCCGAGGAAGCGCACCCGCGGCTTGACCGAGAGATGGGCGGCCAGCGCCTCAAGCTCGGTGCGCCGGGGGCCGTCGCCGGCGATCCACAGATAGGCGTCGGGCACCTCGACCAGCGCCTTCAGCAGCACGTCGAAGGCCTTGTTGGCATGCAGCCGGCCCAGTGCCAGCAGCAGCGGCACGTCCGGCGGGGTATCGAGGCTGGCGCGCGGCACCGGCTTGGCGGTGGCATTGGTGACGAAGTTGGGCAGGTAGTGCACCCGGTCCGCCGGCCAGCCCTGGCCGACCACCCAGTCACAGATGTCCTGGGTATTGCCCACCAGATGGCGGCAGCGGCGGTAATATTTGAGGTCGTAGTAACCGCCCAGCCGTCCCACCTGCACGAACGGTCCCTCGGGGCAGAAGCGGCTGGCGCGGTTCATCCAGGTCAGCACCACGCCGGGCTGGAACCGCTTGACCGCCCGGGCGAACCCCCAGCGGGTGGGCAGGTCGAGCGCACCGCCGAAGCCCAACTCCTCGACCTCGACGCCGCCGGCACGCAACAGGCGGGCGCGCTGAGGGTTGCGGCGGATCAGCACCTTCTGGTGCAGTCCGCTCCGTTCCAGCGCCAAGGCCAGCCGCTCGAAGAACGCTTCGGCGCCGCCGTGCGCGGCGCCTGCCATCGCCTGCAGCAACCGCGTCATTTCAGCATGGCCTCGAAGCGCTCCGCCGCCGCTTCCCAGCTGCGTGGCTGGTAGAGGGCACGAGCCCCGGCGGCGAGGGACTGCTGGACGCCGTCATCGTTGAGCAGCAGGGCGGTGAGATTGGCGAAGGCGTCGTCGTCGGGGGTGACATAGCCCGAGACGCCATCCTCCACCCGCTCGGGGGCCGCCCCCAGCCGCCGCACCACCGCCGGGCAGCCGCAGGCCTGGCTTTCCATCAGGGTGAAGCAGCCCATGTCGTCGGTGTGGCCGGGATAGAGGTGGACGCGGGCCTCGCGGAACGCCGCGGCCATCAGGTGGTCGCCCTGCGGCCGCTCCACCACGACCCCATGCGCGCGCGCCGCCAGCACCTTGGCGGCCAGGGCGCGGAACGGTTCCTCGATCTCGCTGCCCTCGGCGGCGCGGGCCATGGTCATGGAGTGGATGTGCAACTCGGCGGTGGGAGCCTTCGGGCGAATGCGCGCGATCCACAGGTCCACCAGCCACCCCAGCCCGTGCGAGGGGTGGGTGGTGACGATGGCGCGCGGTGGCGTGGCCGGCCTGGGGTCGCCCGACAGGAAATCCTGGCGCACCGCGGGAGGCAGCAGCCCGGCGGCCAGGCCGTGCGCCCGCCATTGGGTGGCCTGGGCCTCGGCGGTCAGCAGCACCAGCGGCTTGTGCGAGTCGAGCGCTTCGCGCACCGGCTTGGCCTCCAGCAGGCGGCCGGGGCCTGTCCACCACAGCACGCGGCGGCCGGCGTGGCGGATGAACTCCAGCAGCCCAGGCTTGCGGAAGGCCACCAGCACGTCGGTGCGCAGCGGCTTGCGGCCGTCCGCCAGGGTGTCCCATTGGACGCCCTCGACGAACATTCCCCAGCGGCAGCGGTTGAACACCACCACGGTGTGGCCGCGCCGGGCCAGGGCGCCGGGCAGGGCGGAAAACGCCTTCTCCGCGCCGCCCAGCGGGCGGCTGGCGGCAGTGAAGCCGTCGAAGGGAATGGAGTCGTCGACCAATGTGATATGCATGCCCGCCTCTTATACGTGTCGGGCATCCCCTTGCCAACCCGGCCGCTTTGCATCACCTTTTCCGCTCGCCACCACCGGAGGGACCGTCCATGGCCGACAAGCTCTGCATGCGCCTTGATCATCGCGCCGTCGTCGCGGTGGGCGGCGAGGAGCGGCGCGCTTTCCTGCAGGGGCTGGTGTCCAACGACGTCAACAAGATCGAGCCCGGCCGCGCCCTCTACGCGGCGTTGCTCACTCCCCAGGGCAAGTTCCTGTTCGACCTGTTCATCAGCGAGCGGGACGACATGCTGCTGCTGGAGACCGAGGCCGCCCGTGCCGAGGAACTGCGCAAGAAATTGTCGCTCTACAAGCTGCGCGCCAAGGTGACCATAGCCGTGACCGACCACGAGGTGTGGGCGGCACTGGGCGATGACGCCGCCGCCGCGGCCGTTGCCGGGGGCTTCGTCGACCCGCGTGCCGCCGCGGCCGGCGTGCGGCTGCTGCTGACGCCCGGTGGCGGCGCGGCGCTGGCGGCGGCGGGGTTCGCCCCCGGCAGCTTCGCCGACTGGGACCGCAACCGCATCCGCCTCGGCTTGCCCGACGGCAGCCGCGATCTGCTGGTGGAGAAGGGCATCCTGCTTGAGAACGGCTTCGAGGAGTTGCACGGTGTCGACTTCGAGAAGGGCTGCTACATGGGCCAGGAGCTGACGGCGCGGACCAAGTACCGAGGCCTGGTGCGCAAGCGCCTGATGCCGGTGGCGATCGACGGACCGGCCCCCGAGCCGGGCACCGAAGTGCGTTTCGGCGAGGCCGAGGCGGGCGAGATGCGGTCATCCTCGGGCGATGTCGGCTTGGCCTTGATCCGGCTGGAGCATTTCCGTGCCGCGGCGGGGCAGTCGGGCGCCTTCACCTGCGGCGTGGCGCGGCTGACCCCCTACAAGCCCGATTGGGCGGTGTTTCCGGCGGCCGAGTGAATGTCGTTAGGGTTGTGATGCGACTGATTATCGCTTAGGGTCCAGGCTAACCCAGTGGTGAGGCCATGACCGTACAGCAGTAGCCCGTCGTTCCCGTGGGGCTAGGCACACAGGCCGGCGGCTGGCGATCCTTCCGTGCCCATATCTTCGCGCCCATCAAGATCTCCCGCGACCAAATGGTCGATGTGCTGGTGCCGTTCTGGCACACCGTCCATATCCGCCGCCACGCCGCGGCGGTGACCATTTCCCGCGTGCAACTGGTGGCGGCGATGTTCGCCGTGCTGGTGCCGCTGTGCTCGGTGCTCGACTGGATGGTCTTCCCATGGCCGCAATGGGCGATGATGACCGCCATGCGGGTCGCTTCCGGCGCCGTCTTCCTCGCCCTGGCGTGGCCGTGGACCAACATGGTCAAGACCAAGCTGCAGGCCGACGGCATGCTGTTCGCCATGCTGCTGGTGCCGCCGGTATTCTACCTGGTGTCCATCGTCATCACCCAGGGGGTGCAGTTCGACACCTTCGGCACGCTGGTGTTGCGGCTGTATGGATTGATGCCCAACGTGGTGCTGGCCGGGCTGGCGGTGTTTCCGCTGACGGCGCTTGAGGTGCTGATCTTCTCCATCCCTGCCTTCGCCTTCGCCGTGATCGGCCTGCTGATGGAAGGGCAGGCCCTGTCGCTGCAGAGCCATGGGCCGATGCTGTGGCTGATGGTGCTGGTGATGGGCGTCGCCATGTTCTCGGGCATGAGTCAGATGCACTACATGGCGGCGCTGGTGCATCGCGCCATGGTCGATCCGCTGACCGGAGCCTACACGCGGCGCTCGGGGACCGAGACCCTGGAGCTGCAATTCCGTCTGGCGGCGCTGCAGAACGCGCCGGTGGCGGTGGCCTTCTTCGATCTCGACCACTTCAAGTCCATCAACGACACCTACGGCCACGAGGAAGGCGACAAGGCGCTGCGGGCGTTGGCGGCCAACCTCAAGGACGGGCTGCGCCGCGGCGACGCCCTGGTGCGCTGGGGCGGCGAGGACTTCATCGCCATCATGAACAACACCGACGCCGAGGGCGCCCGCATCGGTGTGCTGCGCCTCCGTGCC
>JACPDP010000068.1 GCA_016183945.1 Magnetospirillum sp. | reverse complement strand
GGCGGGGTCGCCCATCGGCGGCACGTAGCCCGGTGCACCGCCCATGGCGGGATCGCCGCCCATCGGCGGCACGTAGCCCGGAGCGCCGCCCATGGCGGGGTCGCCCATCGGCGGCATGTAGCCCGGTGCACCGCCCATGGCGGGATCGCCGCCCGTCGGCGGCACGTAGCCCGGTGCACCGCCCATGGCGGGATCGCCGCCCATCGGCGGCACGTAGCCCGGAGCGCCGCCCATGGCGGGATCGCCGCCCGTCGGCGGCACGTAGCCCGGCGCACCGCCCATGGCGGGGTCGCCTGCGGGAGGCATCATCGCGAGGTCGCCGCCCATGGCGGGGTCGCCTGCGGGAGGCATCATCGCGGGATCGCCAACCGGCGGCGGCGCCATTCCCGCATCACCGGCCGGCGCGGGCGGCGGAGCCGCATCCACGAATGACGCGGCATCGTCCGCAGTCACTTCGCCGTCGGGGCCGGTGGCACCGCCGACAACACCATCGAGGTCCAGGTCGGACAACTCGGCGTCGGAACCGAAACCGGATTTATTATTACCACTCATGGCGTTTCCTCCATCGTGCATGAAGAAGGTTGCGCCACTCACGAGCTGGAACGCTCCGTCGTGGATGGCCGTCCGCAGAACCGCGGATCGGATGACGGCGAGCGTGCCGCCAAGGCGCTACCGGCGTAACTGGTATTACCAAACACCCGTGGGACGGAAGTCGACCTGAGCCCGGCTAAATCTCAGCAACAGCAAATGATAATGTATTATTGCTGGCTGCTGATGTTTACAACCGGTTTACAATAACGCGGCGCACACCGATTACTACCATGCGCAGCGCCGCCTTCTTGTCGCTCGCCCTCCGCCCTCGCGAGATGCCTCGACAAAAAAAATATCACCACCCGGCGACTTGCGCTATCCTCTTTTTTGACTCATGGGGCAAGTGGGGCAAATGTCCAACAATCAAGCCATTTTCAGGCAGGTCGCGATAGAGCGCTTGTCGACTCCCGAGCAACTTGACCAGGTGATGCGGGTCACGTCGCCGTTGCAATGGCTGATGATGGCCTGCGTGATGGTCCTGGTGGTGGGGTCGCTGTTGTGGAGCGTGTTCGCCACGGTCCCGGTGAAGGTGCCGTCGCAGGGCATCCTGATCAGCCCCGGCGGTGTCCTTGCGGTGGCCTCGGAGCATGGCGGGCGCCTCACCAAACTGTTCGTGCGCTCCGGCGACAAGGTCACCGCCGGGCAGGTGGTGGCCCGCCTGGAACAGCCCGACCTGCGCCAGGAGTTGGAAACCGCCAAGGGGGAACTGGCCGAACTGGAGCGCCAGAGGGGCCAGATCATCGCCTTCCAAGGTCGCGACTCCAAGGTGCAGAAGGCCCTGCTCGAGCAGAAGAAGAAAGACCTCAAGGAATCCCTGCGCCACGTCCAGGACCGCATCAAGTGGCTGGAGGAGCGCGAAAAGAATGAAGCGCGGTTGATGGAGAAGCAGATCATCGACCGCCAACGCTACATCAACACCAAGATCGACCTGAATGCGGCCTATGAGGCCCTGTCCAAGGCCAACAACGAACTCAAGCAGGTGGAGCGCGACGAGACCACGCTCTCCATCGGCAAGGAGCGTGAGCTGCTGGACAAGGAAATGGCCATCGGCGCCGCCACCCGGAAAATCGAAGCGCTGGCCGAGAAGCTGGCGCGCCAGTCGGCGGTGCTCAGCCCCTATTCCGGCGACATCGTCGAGTTCAAGATCAACGAGGGCGAGGTCGTCGAAAAGAGCGCCGCCCTGTTCAGCCTGCTGCCGTCGCGCGCGAGCCGTTCGGTCAAGGACAAGACCGGAGACCTGCTCGCCGTGGTCTTCGTGCCGCCCAACGACGGCAAGAAGGTGCGTCCCGGCATGGCGGCACAGGTGGCGCCCTCGACGGTCAAGCGCGAAGAATACGGCTTCATCCGCGGCACGGTGAAGTCGGTGGCGGAAATCCCCTCGACCACCGAGGGCATGATGCGCACCCTGAAGAACCAAGCCCTGGTGCAGTCGCTGTCCGGCGGCGGGGCACCGTTCGAAGTGGTGGTGGAACTGGAACGCGACCCCGACACGCCCACCGGCTTCAAGTGGTCCTCGTCGCGCGGCCCGGAAGCCGACGTCAACAACGGCACCCTGGCCGAGGCGCAGATCACCGTGCGCGACATCCACCTCATCAGCCTTGCCATCCCGGCCCTGGAATCCCTGCTCGACCGATGACGGCCGCCCTCCCCTCACTCCTGGCCCCCCTGATGGCACGCATCCGGCGACTGCGGGGCAAATCGGACGGCATCCGGGTCTCCACGCCGACGGTGCTGCAGATGGAGGCGGTGGAATGCGGCGCCGCCTGCCTGGCCATGGTGCTGGCCTATCACGGCCGCTTCGTGCCGCTGGAGGACCTGCGCTACGCCTGCGGCGTCACCCGCGACGGCTCCAAGGCCTCCAACATCGTCAAGGCGGCGCGCACCTACGGCCTCAAGGGCAAGGGCTTCAAGATGGAGCTTGACGGCCTGCGCCGGCTGCCGCTGCCCCTGGTGGTGTTCTGGAACTTCAACCACTTCGTGGTGGTCGAGGGCTTCGGCGACGGCACGGTGCACCTCAACGACCCCGCCACCGGATCGCGCAGCGTCGCCAATGTCGAGTTCGACGAATGCTTCACCGGCGTGGCGCTGGCCTTCGAGCCCGGCGACGACTTCGTCAAGGGCGGCGAGCGTCTCAACGCCCTCAAGAGCCTGAAGACCCGCATTCCCGGCATCGAGACGGCGCTGCTTTATGTGGTGCTGGCCAGCGTCGGATTGGCCATTCCGGCCCTGCTGCTGCCGTCGTTCTCGCGGGTGTTCATCGACTATTACCTGATCCAGAAGCTGAAGGATTGGCTGTTGCCGCTGCTGGCGGCCATGGCGGTGACCGCACTGGTGCGCTGCATGCTCACCTGGCTGCAGCAGGAACAGCTGATGAAGCTGCAGACCAAGCTGTCGGTGGAGGGCTCCAGCCGCTTACTGTGGCATGTGCTGCGCCTGCCCATCGGCTTCTTCGGCCAGCGCTACGGCGGCGAGATCGCGTCGCGCGTCGCCATGAACGATCGCGTCGCCACCGCCATCACCGGCGACCTCGCCAACGCCGTCCTCAACATGATCACCATGGCGGTGTTCGTGCTGCTGATGTTCCAGTACGATGTGGTGCTGACCCTGCTGGGAATCGCCTTTGCCGGCGGCAACCTGCTGGCGCTTCGCCTGGTGGCGCGGCAACTGGCGGACGCCAACCAGAAGCTGCTGCTCGACCGCGGCAAGCTGACCGGCGTCACCACCCAGAACATCGGCATCATCGACAGCTTCAAGGCCTCGGGCATGGAGTCGCTGTTCTTCTCGCGCATTGCCGCCTACCACGCCAAGGTGGTGACCGCCGAACAGGACCTCGGCCGCACCCGGCTGTTGCTGCAGGCGGTGCCCATCCTGCTGGGCGGCATCGCCTCGGCGCTGATCCTGATGGTGGGCGGCCTCAGGGTGATGGACGGCGCGCTGTCGGTGGGCATGCTGATCGCCTTCCAGATGCTGATGGCCCAGTTCCAGGCGCCGGTGCAAAGCCTGGTCGGCCTGGGCGCCCAGGTGCAGGACGCCGAGGGCAACATCAACCGTCTCGACGATGTGCTGCGCCACAAGCGCGACGCCGAATTCCTGGTGGACCCCGCCACCGTCGAGCCGCTGCCGGCCGGCTTCACCGCGCTGACCGGGCGGGTGGAGGTGCGCGACCTCGCCTTCGGCTTCTCGCCGCTGGACCCGCCGATGATCGAGGGCTTCTCACTGACGCTGGAACCGGGCACCCGCGTCGCGCTGGTGGGCGGCTCGGGCTCGGGCAAATCGACGGTGGGCCGCATCCTGGCCGGGCTGTACCAGCCCTGGTCGGGCGAGCTGCTGTTCGACGGCCGCGCCATCGCCTCGTACCCGCGCGAGGTGTTCCGCGGCTCGGTGGCCATCGTCGACCAGGACATCGCCCTGTTCGAGGGGACCGTTCGCGACAACATCACGCTGTGGGACGACACCCTGCCCGACGAGCGCATGGTGCGGGCCGCCAAGGACGCGGTGATCCACGACGACATCGTGGCGCGGGGCAAGGCCTACGACTCGGCGGTGTCCGAGGGCGGCCGCAACTTTTCGGGCGGGCAGCGCCAGCGGATCGAGATCGCCCGCGCCCTGGCGGCGCAGCCCTCGGTGCTGATCCTCGACGAGGCCACCAGCGCGCTGGACGCCGCCACCGAACTGACCGTGGTCGAGAATCTGCGACGGCGCGGCTGCACCTGCATCATCATCGCCCACCGCCTGTCGACCATCCGGGACTGTGACGAGATCGTGGTGCTCGACCGCGGCCGCATCATCCAGCGCGGCACGCACGATCAGATGAAAGCCGAGGACGGCCCCTACCGCCGCCTCATCGAGAGCTGAAGCCATGACCGCCGTCGTCTCCCTGTCGCGAACCGCCCTGCCCGAGCCCCTCGGCGCCATGGTCGAGCATATGGGCCGCGCCGTCGAACTGCCGCCCAACCGGATCATCCCCCTGACCGGCTCGGCCGAGCAGTGGTTCGTCGGCGCCGGTGTGGTCGATATCTTTGCCGTGGAGCGCGATGCCGAGGGGCGGCCGGGCCTGCGTCACTTCCTCGCCAACATACCGGCGCCGGGGCTGTTCTGCGGCTTCGCCCAGGCCGCCGCCGGACCGGTGGACATCATCGCCGTCAGCCGCGGCGCCACCGTGTTCGCCCTGGGCGTCTCCGAGCTGGCGGGCATCGCGGCGCAGCCGACGGTGCAGCCCGTCCTGGCGCGACTGCTCGACCTCTGGATCGAGGGCATTACCGCCGGGCTCGCCCGCTTCTTCGCGGTGCGCTCGGCGCCGGTGACGACGCTGATGCCGGGCGCCGAGGCGCTGCCGCCGGCCGGCAATCTGGTGGTGACGCCGCGCGGCGTGGTGTGGGCCTTCATCGTCGAGGGCTCGGCCCGCTACATGGGCATCGCCGAGTCGGCGGCGGGGGCGCTGCTGCCGCTGACCTCGGACTCGTTCCTGACGCAGCCCCCCGAGGGAGGATTGAAGGCGGCCGGCTATCCCACCCCCGGGCTGCTGCTGGCCCCCGGCTGGTGGGGGCGGATGCAGGCCTTCCACGACGGCTACCTGCACTGCCTGGCCCACAGCATCGACAAGGAACACAGCATCGAGGCGTCGCGGCTGGAAAAGCGCGCCGCCAAGTCGGCCGACGCCATCGGCGGCACCCTCGGCAGGCTGGTCCGGCTGGTGTCGCCGTGGCAGCAGCACGGCGCCGCCGGCAGTCCGGACAACGCCCTGGCCAACGCCTGCGCCATCGCCGCCAAGCCGTTGGGCATCACCATCGAGAACTCGGCGCTGCTGACCCGCCGGCGCGGCGAGGATCAGCCGCTCACCGTGGAAGAGGTGGCCCGCGTTGCCCGGGTGCGGGTGCGTCAGGTGGCCTTGCGCGGCGACTGGTGGCGCCAGGACCTCGGGCCGGTGGTGGCCTTCGCCGACGACGATGAACGGCCGCTGGCCCTGGTGGCGGGCAGGCGGAGCGGCTACGTCCTGCACGACCCCTCCCAGGGCGGTCCGCCGCAGCCGCTGACGCCGGAGCGGGCGATGCACATCCAGTCGATGGCGTGGGCTTTCTATGCCCCCCTGCCCGACGGGCCGCTGAAAGTCACCGACCTGCTGAAGCTCGGCTTGCGCAACCAGAAGTTCGACATCGCGGTGGCCATGGCCGCCGGGGCGGTGGGCAGCATCGTCGCCAATACCCTGCCGGTGGCCACCGCCGCGGTGTTCCAGACCATCATCCCCGGCCATCATACCAGCCAGCTGATCCAGATCGGCCTGGCGCTGATCATCGCCGCCCTGGCCGGCGTCATCTTCAAGATCACCGGCGACGTCGCCATGCTGCGCATCGAGGGCCGCATCGCCGGCACGCTGCAGGCCGGCGTGCTCGACCGCCTGCTGCGGCTGCCGTCGAGCTTCTTCACCACCTACTCCACCGCCGACCTCGCCAACCGCACCCTGACGGTCGAGGCTGTGCGCAAGGCGCTGACCGGCCTGGTGATGTCGTCATTCATGTCGGGCGTGTTCTCGCTGACCAGCCTGGGGCTGCTGTTCTACTACCAGCCCATGGCGGCGCTGGTGGCCATGCTGATGTTCATCATCATGGTGGGGGTCGCGGCCTATACCGGCTTCCGCCAATTGAAGGCCCTGTTCGAGGGCGAGGCCATCTCGGGCAACATCATGAGTCTGGTGCTGCAGCTGATCAGCGGTATCCAGAAGCTGCGGATGACCGGCTCCGAGGACCGCGCCTGGGTCAACTGGGGTCGCAACTTCGCCGAGATGCGGACTCGCGCCCAGAGGAGCCGCAAAGTCTCCAACGGCTATGCGGTGTTCATGGCCGGCTACGACGTCCTGTCGCTGGGACTGGTGTTCCTGATCGTCACCCTGGCGGCGGGCGAGAAGCTGGAGACCGGCCAATTCCTCGCCTTCGTCACCGCCTTCACCATGTTCATGGCCTCCATGGCGCAGGTGTCGCGGGCGGTGATCCAGTGCTTCACCGTCACCCCCATGATCAGCCGCGCCAAACCACTGCTGCAGGCCTCGCCCGAGGTCGACGCCACCAAGGCCGATCCCGGCCGGCTGGCCGGCGACATCGAGGTCAACGGCGTGTTCTTCCGCTACGACCGCGACAGCCCGCGGGTGCTGAACGGCTTGACCGTCACCGTCAAGCCCGGCCAGTTCGTCGCCCTGGTGGGGCCGTCCGGCTGCGGCAAGTCGACGCTGATGAAGCTGCTGCTGGGCTTCGAGCGGCCCGAGGCCGGCGGCATCTTCTACGACGGTCTCGACCTGCGCACCCTGGACGTCCAGGCGGTGCGCCGCCAGATCGGCGTCGTGCTGCAGTCGGGCCGCCTGATGCCGGGCAGCATCTACGAGAACGTCAAGGGAGCCAGCGACGCCACCGTCGATGGCGCCTGGGAGGCGGTGCGCATGGCCGGGCTGGAGGAGGATCTCCGCGCCATGCCCATGGGCATGCACACGGTGCTGACCGAGGGCTCGGCGGCGCTGTCGGGCGGCCAGGTGCAGCGGCTGCTGATCGCCCGCGCCATCGTGGCCAAGCCGCGCATCATCTTCTTCGACGAAGCCACCAGCGCGCTCGACAACCGCACCCAGGCGGTGGTCACCGAGAGCCTGTCGCGCCTGTCGGTCACCCGCATCGCCATCGCTCACCGGCTCAGCACGGTGAAGGACGCCAACCGCATCTACGTCCTCAACGAAGGCCGCGCGGTCGAGGCCGGTACCTATGACGAGCTGATGACCAAGGGCGGCCTGTTCGCCGAGTTGGCGCGGCGCCAGCTCACCTGACTTATGAGCGAGTTCACCTAATTTCTCATTGGGGGATCAATAACATGCGGAAGGTTCTTTATATCCTCGGCCAGCTCAGCGACGACGATGTCGAGTGGCTGAGCAAGGCCGGCCACCGCGAACGGGTACCGGCCGGCACCGCGTTGATCACCGAGGGCAAACAGATCGATTCCATGTTCATCCTGCTGGACGGCCGCATGGTGGTGAGCCTCAAGGGCATCGGCGTGGTGGCCAGCCTGTCCTCGGGCGAGATCATGGGCGAAATGTCGCTGATCGATTCACGCCCGCCCTCGGCCTCGGTGCTGGCCGACAGCGACTGCGTGGTGCTGACCATCCCGCGCCAGACGTTGAACGACAAGCTGGCCTCGGACATCGGGTTCTCGGCGCGCTTCTACCGAGCCATCGCCACCTTCCTGTCGGACCGCTTGCGCGGCACGGTGCAGCGCCTGGGCTACGGCGACAAGGGCGCCAGCCTGGACGAGGATGTCGAGCTGGAGGGCGAGCTGGACCTCAACGTGCTCGACAATGTCCACCTCGCCGGCG
>JACPDP010000067.1 GCA_016183945.1 Magnetospirillum sp. | reverse complement strand
CCTTGCTCAACCAGGAAATGGCTGCCGCGTGACCCCGCCGGACGCGAGCCGCCGGGGGGTGGGCATGCCCACCCCCCGGCAAAACCAGGCGGTCAATTGATGTGCTACCTGCGTCGGTCATTTTCATTTGCTTCCGACAGGCGTCCTTCCGTGGGGTGCCGTTCTTCTGGGAGGACGCCGAGCTGGTCTTGGACCCCCAGGTGGCCAAGCACAGCTATCCGCAGCGCAAGGGCGGCATGGCCGAAGACCTCGGCCACGGCCTGGATGAAATCGAGGTGGTGGGCTATGTCCTCGGACCCGATTACATGTCCGGCCGTGATGCGCTGATCAAGGCGGTCAAGGAGGGGGGCGCCGGCGCCCTGGTGCACCCGACCCGGGGGCCGCTGCAGGTGATGTGCCTGGCCTGCCGGATCAAGGAGAGCACCAAGGAAGGCGGCATGGCCCGCTTCACGCTGCGCTTCGTCGAGGCCGGCGAGAACCGCTATCCCACGCCCCCTGGTGACCTCGGCCGCCGACAAGGCCGAGGCCATAACCGTTGACGACTTTGCCCGGAAATTCGACACGCTGGGGCTCGACTTCCTCGACATCGATGCCGTCAAGTCGTTGGGCGAAGTCACCACCGCCGTCGATGACGCCTTCGCCGGCCCGCTGGCGCTGACCCGCGGTGCCGCCGGCCGCCTGTCCGGCCTGCAGGGCCTAATCGCCGACCCGTTGTCGCTGGTGCGGACGCCCCGCAGCTTGGCCGACCTGCTGATGGGCACCTTCCGCCAGTTGGGATCGCTGGGCAGCACGGGGCGTCAGCGTTCGCATGCCATGGCGGGGCTGGAGACACTGTCATCCTACGGCGAAACGCCCGCGGTGTCTTCGCCGGCGACCGTGGCGCAGCAGGACGCAAACCGCGCGGCGCTGTCCACCCTGGTGCGCCAGGCCAGTGCGGTTGCCGTCGCCCGCGTCACGGCAGAAGCCTCGTTTGCCAGTCGGGACGAAGCCATGGTCGCACGCGACCAGGTCGCCGCCCAGCTTGACCTGGTCCGAACCGCCCCGGGCACGCCGGGGCCGGTGTCCGCCGCGTTGACCGACCTGCGCGCCGCCAGCGTCAAGGACATCGGCACCCGCGCCGGCGGCTTGGCGCGGGTGCGCCGGGTCGAGATGGGCGACAGCCTGCCGGCCGCCGTCGTCGCCCACCGGGAACTCGGCAGCGCCGCCCGTATTCGCGGCGGCCATTCAGCCGATCAAGGATCGGCTGGCCCTGATGGTGGCCCGGGGTGTTTTAAAGGCCCTTCAAAGGGGCGGCGGCGACTTGTTGGTGGCGACCATCGACGGCCTCGCCGGCGAGACCTTGGGCGAGCGGGAATTCGTCCAGGACTATGGCCTTTCGAGCTGGCCAAAGCCGGGAGCGGAGGTGGTGGCGGCGTTTCTGGCGGGCCTGCGCTCCAACGGAGTGGTGCTGCGTCTGTTCGACCGCCGCTACCAGATCGACCTGCTCGAAGGCGAGGCGGCCATCCATGACGACCTCGGCCAGCGGGTCCATCTGACCCGCACCGGCATCGTCGCCGACACCCCCTGGACATCACCGCCTCGGCCGGCGGGAAATATCGCGTCGAGTGCGAGACCTACGAACTCCACGCCACGGTATCGGCCTCCTGGGACGTGGACGGCTATGGCCGCCGCATCACCAGCCTGGGCGGCGGCGCCTACGAGGACAAGACCTGGCAGATCGGTGCCGTGGTCACGCCGGTGCCGTTGCCCATCGCCCCGCCGGAGGGCCCGGGCGATGGCTGACCGCCTGATCGCCTTCGACGGCGCGCGGATGACCGGCGACCTGGTCGTTGCCGGCAACGTCATCGTCACCACCGACGACCTTTCCACCGCGGTGGCCATCTCGCTTTTCAGCGACCGGCGCGCCGGCGACGACGACGTGTTGCCCACCCGTGCACCGGGCGGGGGCGAGTATGGCAGACAACCACCCATGGACAAGATTGCTCTTACCCCGTAACCCCCATTTCACCGCCGGCCCCCTATGTCGGCGGCAAGCGCCAACTGGCCGGCCGCATCGCCGAACTGATCGACGCCACGCCCCGCGACACATGCCGAGGCCTTCGTCGGCATGGGCGGGGTGTTCCTGCACCGCTCGCAGCGGCCCAAGGCCGAGGTGATCAACGACGCCTCGGGCGACGTGGCCACCCTGTTCCGCATCCTGCAGCGCCACTATCCCCAGTTCATGGACACGCTGCGCTTCCAGGTGACCTCGCGGCGGCGCTTCGAAGAGCTGGCCCGTACCGACCCCACCACGCTGACCGACCTGGAGCGGGCGGCCCGGTTCCTCTATTTGCAACGCCTGAGCTTCGGCGGCAAGGTGGCCGGCCGCACCTTCGGCGTCGACCCGCGCCGGGCGGCCCGCTTCGACCTGACCACGCTGGGGCCGCGCCTGGAGGAACTGCATGAGCGTCTCGCCGGCGTCACCGTCGAGTGCCTGGACTTCGAGGCCTTCCTCGATCGCTACGACCGCGCCTACACCCTGTTCTACCTCGACCCGCCCTATGTCGGTTCGGAGGGCTACTACTACGGCAAGGAGCTGTTCGGCCCCGGCGACCTGGCGCGGCTGGCGGCCCGTTTACAGCGCCTTAAAGGCCGTTTCATCCTGTCCAATCTCGACCCCCCGGGCGGTGCGCCAGGCGTTCGAGGGGTGCGAGATGATCCCGGTTCCGGTGACCTACACCGTGGCCGGCGGGAACGGCTCGAAGGCGGTGGGAGAGGTGATCGTAATGGGTGGCGGCGCCCAGCGTTAGAACGCGCCGCCCTTCGACGCTCTTTGACATCGTGAATAACGCTCCGCCGGCCAGCCCGGGGTAAAACGCTTTAGTGCCAAATCGCGTCCCATTTGGTGCCAAATCGGCCACCGCGCTACAGAACACGACCATGCGCTATGCGAAGCTGGCTGACGATTCGGTGCGTCAGGGCGTTCAACGCGGCGGATTTTAGCGCCTGAAGAATGGCTGAAAACAGCCATTTTTGGAAATTGGCGTCCCGGAAGGGATTCGAACCCCTGGCCTACAGTTTAGGAAACTGTTGCTCTATCCTGCTGAGCTACCGGGACGCAGCCGCATTGCTGGCGGACGCGGCGGTTATAGCACTGGGGGGCGGCGGGGTGGAAGAGGCTCGAAATGGTCGGGTGCCAACACGAATTTCGCGGGTAAGCCACCCCGATCGCGTCATCGCCCTCGACATCGGCCGTTGGTCGAGATAAACGACTGGTATGGAGGAGTCGTCGGCGGCTCTTGGAGACCAGTGAGATGTGGGTGAGGGTGGACGTGTTCATGGCGGCCGAAGGGGCCGCCTTCGCACCATGAGCCTCTTCGGACGCCGCAAGGGCTGCGACGAAGTGCGGGCGGGCGACGTCTTTCGTAAGGCCGGCACCTATGGCGGCGAGTGGGTGGTCGAGCGCCTGTTCGAATATCCCGACATCCCCCCCCACGCCCGCCTGATCGAGCGGACCGGCAGCCGGACCATGACGGTGGCGGTCAGCTTGCTGCTCGACCTCGACTCCTTCACCTCGGTGCAGCAGGCGGCGAGCCAGGATTAGATCCGACGTGGCCGCGTCCGCTCGGCCGCCGGTGCGGCGGCCCAGCCGGCGGCCCCTTTGCCCGGCGCGGACTCACCCCGGACGCGACAGCAGGAACAGGCCCTGGTCGGCCAGCAGGTTGGCCAGGATGCCGCAGCCGTTCCACGGCTGGACGCGGCCGTCGCGGTCCAGCGCCACACCCTTCTCCACCCGCACGCCCAGCGCCCGGCACAGGCTGAGAAAGTCCAGGATGGTGCAGAAATGGATGTTGGGTGTCTCATACCATTCATAGGCCAGCGTGTCGGTGACCGGCATCCGTCCCAACAGCGCCAGATTGCCCCGCACCCGCCAATGGCCGAAATTGGGGAACGAGACGATGGCGCGGCGCCCGATGCGCAGCATGTTGTTCAGCACCGTCTTCGGTTCATAGGTCGCCTGCAGCGTCTGGCTGAGGATGACGTAATCGAAGGCGCCCGACGGATAGTGCTTGAGGTCGGTATCGGCGTCGCCCTGAATCACCGACAGCCCGTGCGATACCGCCGCCGACACCCCCGCCATGGACAGCTCGATACCGCGGCCGTCGACGTTCTTGTGCTTGTCCAGCCAGGCCAGCAGGGTGCCCTCGCCGCAGCCGACGTCGAGCACGCGCGAGCCGGGCTCGACCATATCGGCGATCAGTTTGAGATCGACGCGCAGGTTGCCGTTCAGCGCCATCATCATCGCCTCACCCCGCCTTGGCTGGGCGCAGGCCGCGGTGGGCGGCGGCGCCGTCGAGGAAGCCGGTCAGCGTGGCGTGGAACTCGGGCTCGTCCAGCAGGAACGCGTCGTGGCCCTTGTCGGATTTGATCTCGACGAAGCTGACATTGGCTGCCACCGCGTTCAGCGCCTGCACGATGGCGCGGCTCTCCGAGGTCGGGAACAGCCAGTCGCTGGTGAACGAGGCGACGCAGAAGCGCGTCTTGGTGCCGGCGAAGGCGTTGGCCAGCACGCCGCCGTTCTCCGCCGCCAGGTCGAAATAGTCCATGGCGCGCGTGATGTAGAGATACGAATTGGCGTCGAAGCGGTCGACGAAGGTCGAGCCCTGGTGGCGCAGGTAGCTTTCCACCTGGAAATCGGCGTCGAAGCCGTAGGCGAAGCTCTGGCGGTCCTGCAGCTTGCGGCCGAATTTCTTGTGCAGCGCCGTCTCGGACAGATAGGTGATATGCGCCGCCATGCGCGCCACCGCCAGGCCGCGATGGGGGCGCTTGCCCTCCAGCAGATAGTCGCCGTTGCACCAGTCGGGATCGGCGACGATGGCTTGGCGGCCGACCTCGTGGAAGGCGATGTTCTGCGCCGAATGACGGGCGGCGGTGGCGATGGGCAGTGCCGCGAACACCCGATCGGGGAAGCTTTGCGCCCATTCCAGCACCTGCATGCCGCCCATGGAGCCGCCCACCACGCAGAACAGCGTCTCGATGCCGAGATAGTCCAGCAGGCGGGCCTGCACCAGCACCATGTCGCCGATGGTGATGACCGGGAAGGACAGGCCCCAGGGCTTGCCGGTGGCGGGATTGGTCTCCTTGGGGCCGGTGGTCCCCATGCAGCCGCCCAGCACGTTCGAGCAGATCAGGAAAAAGCGGTCGGTGTCGAACAGCCGGCCCGGCCCCACCAGCTCGTGCCACCAGCCCGGCTTGCCGGTGATGGGGTGCGGGTCGGCGACGTAGTGGTCGCCGGTCAAGGCGTGGCACATCAGGATGGCGTTGGAGCGGTCGGGGTTGAGCGTGCCGTAGGTCTGATAGGCCACCGTCACCGGCCCCAGCTCGACGCCGCAGTCGAGCTTGATCGGCCGGTCGAGGCCCAGCTCCACCTTATGCCCGAGGGGATTCGGGGTCGTGCATGCTCCGGGAGGCTCCGTGGCGGTCATCGCTTGGACGGTCTTCGCGAACCCTTGGTGTCGGGAACCCGATTAGCTATGGGCAGCGGCGGGGGCTGTCAACGTTTTCTTTGATTTCCGCACCCGCTGGCACTAAACCTATGCGGCCCGGGGAAGAGCATTCGCCATGAGCCAGGACAGATCCTCCATCGATTCGCTTCGCGGCGAAATCGATCGCATCGATGACGCCATCCACGACCTGCTGATGAAGCGGACCGAGGTGGTGGCGCGTATCGCCGCGACCAAGCCGCCGGAGGCCGTGCCGTTGCGCCCGGCACGCGAGGCCGCGGTGCTGCGCCGGTTGGTTGCCCGCCACCGGGGCGCCTTCCCCAAGGCGGCGGTGGTGCGCATCTGGCGCGAGATCATGGGGGCCCTGGTGGGGCTGCAGGCCCCTTTCACCGTGGCGGTGTGCGACGAGGGCCCCACCGGCGGCCCCACTGGCGCCACCAGCATCGCCGAGCTGGCCCGCGAGCATTTCGGCAGCGTGGCCGGCACGGTGGCCTTCCGCACCCCCGGACAGGCGGTGCGGGCCTTGACCGACGGCCAGGCGGCGGTGGCGGTGGTGCCGCTGCCCGCCGACCAGGAGGCCGAGCCGTGGTGGCTGAGCCTCACCTTCGACCCCGGCGCTGTTCCCCGCGTGGTGGCCCGCCTGCCCGTCGCCGGGGTCGACAGCCCGAAGGGCGCCCCGGCGGCAGCGCAAGGGCTGGTGCTGGCCTGCCGCGGGCACGACGAGACCGGCGACGACCGCACCCTGCTGGTGGTGGAGACCACCCCCGACCTGTCACGCGATCGTCTGCGCGCCGTCCTCGGCGCCGCCGGCATCGAGGTCACCGACCTGCTGGCGGTCCACCGTGGCGTCCATCGGCTGCATCTCGCCGAGGTCCACGGGTATCTGGAGTCCAGCGACCCGCGGCTCGCCGCCCTCGTCGCCGCCCGCGACCCCGTCGAGCGCGCCAGCGTGATCGGCGGCTACGCCACCCCCTTCACCCCCCAGGCTCTCGCCTGAGTGCAACAAGAGATCAGGAGCAGACCCGTGACCGCACCCGCGCCCCGTCCCGGCATCATGGACATCAAGCCCTATATCGGGGGCGAATCCCGGATCGAGGGTGTGGCCCGCATCATCAAGCTGTCGTCCAACGAGGGCGCGCTCGGTCCCAGTCCCAAGGCCATGGCGGCCTACCAGGCGGTGGCCTCCGAGATGCACCGCTATCCCGACGGCTCGGCCGAGGCACTGCGCCAGGCCATCGCCGAGCGCTACGGCCTCGATGCCGCGCGGATCGTGTGCGGCGCCGGCTCGGACGAACTGCTGGGCATCCTGTGCCGTTCCTATGCCGGCCCGGGCGACGAAGTGCTGTACTCGCGGCACGGCTTCCTGATGTATGCCATCGCCGCCAAGGCCTGCGGCGCCACCCCGGTGACGGCGCCCGAGACCGACCTCACCGCCAATGTGGACAACCTGCTGAGGGCGGTGACGCCGAAGACCAGGATCGTCTTCCTCGCCAACCCCAACAACCCGACCGGCACCTATGTCTCTGCCGATGAGGTCAAGCGGCTTCGCGCCGGGCTACCGCCCTCCGTCCTGCTGGTGATCGACGCGGCCTATGCCGAATTCGTCACCAGGAACGACTATTCCGCCGGTGCCGAACTGGTGGAAGGCAGCGACAATACCGTGATGTGCCGGACCTTCTCCAAGATGTACGCGCTGGGCGGCCTGCGCCTGGGCTGGGCCTATTGCCCCGAGGGCATCGCCGGCGTGCTCAACCGGGTGCGCAATCCCTTCAACGTCGGCTCGCCCGCCCTGGCCGCCGGCCTGGCCGCCTTCCGCGACACCGCCTATGCCGAGCTGTGCAAGGCGCACAACGACTATTGGCTGCCCTGGATGATGGAGCGGGTGGCGGCGCTGGGCCTGGCGGTGACGCCGTCGGTGTGCAACTTCGTCCTGATCCGCTTCCCCAAGGAAATGGGGCGCGACGCGGCGGCGGCCGACACGTTCCTGCGCTCGCGGGGCATCATCGGCCGCGCCATGGGCGGCTACGGCCTGCCGGAAGCGCTGCGCATCACCATCGGCCGCGACGACGAGAACGCCGCCGTGGTCGAGGCGCTGGCCGAGTTCGTGCAAAGCTGGAAGTAGCCCCTTTATCGTCGTCATTCCCGCGCAGGCGGGACTCTGGGACCGCGCTGGCCTCGACGCGCATGGCACCATGGACCCCCGCCTGCGCGGGGGTGACGGCTTTCAGGATGGAAACCGAACCATGAGCACCCCACTGTTCGACACCATCTGTTTCGTCGGCATCGGTCTGATCGGCTCGTCGCTGGCCCGCGCCGCGCGCAAGCACGGGCTGGCCCGTCGCATCGTGACGCTCGACATCAGCGAGACGGCGCGGCGGACCGCGCTCGACCTGGGGGTGGTCGACCACGCCACCACCGACGCCGCCGAGGCCATGAAGGGCGCCGGGCTGGTGGTGCTGGGCGCGCCGGTGGGCGCCACCGAGGAGGTGGCGCGCGCCATCGGCCCCCATCTGGACGCGGGTACCATCGTCACCGATGTGGGCTCGGTCAAGCTGGCGGTGATTCGCGACCTGGTGCCGCATCTGCCGGATGGCGTCCACTTCGTCCCCGGCCATCCCATCGCCGGCACCGAGCATTCCGGCCCGGAGAACGGCTTCGCCGAGCTGTTCGAGGGCCGCTGGTGCGTGGTGACGCCGCTGTCGGGCGGCGACCAGGCCGCCACCGACACGGTGATCGAGCTGTGGCGCCGCGTGGGCTCCATGGTCGAGGTGATGGACCCCCACCACCACGATCAGGTGCTGGCCATCACCTCGCACCTGCCGCACCTGATCGCCTATACCATCGTGGGGACGGCCAACGACCTGGAGGGCCACCTGCAGCAGGAGGTCATCAAGTTCTCGGCCTCGGGCTTCCGCGATTTCACCCGCATCGCCGCCTCGGACCCGGTGATGTGGCGTGACATCTTCCTCAACAACCGGGAAGCGGTGCTGGAGGTGATCCAGCGCTTCACCGAGGACCTGACCGCCCTGCAGCGCGCCATCCGCTGGGGCGAAGGCGAGGTGCTGCTCAAGCATTTCAGCGAAACCCGCGCCATCCGCCGCGCCATTATCGACGCCAGGCAGGCCTAGGATCCGGCGAAGGCCCTCCCTGCTCGCGGAAGAGATCACCGCTCCCGCGTCGTGATGGCCTTTCGCGCCAGAATCTGGTCGCACACCGCCTTGGTGTCCCACGACGAGCCCTTGCCCAGGTTGCCCTTGATGCCGGGCCACAACCGGCGGAAGGTCTCGCGCCCGAGATCGCGCAGGTAGACCAGGAAGTCCCAGGCCGGCGCGTCCTTCGAGTAGATGCCCAGGGCCGCCATTTCCTCGTCGGCGTGGATGCGGTGCAGGTTGATGCGGCGGAAGGGATGCTCCCCGGCCGGCGGCTCCCTGATCATCCCGGCGTCGATCAGCCGGTTGATGGTCTCGATGCCGTTGACCTCGTGCACCAGCGAGGCGTTGAAGGTGATCTCGTTGAGGCGGTCCTGCACCTGGCGCGCCGACTTGGGCGACGGACCCTCGCGATGCAGCGGGTTGACGGTGACGATCACCAGATCCTCGGCATCGACCTCGCGCAGGCGCTCCACCAGGGGGGTGAGTGGCGGATTGCCCATATAGCCGCCGTCCCAGTACCAGCTCTTGCCGATGGTCACCGATTGCAGCGGCGAGGGCGTGCAGGTGGACGCCTTGATGGCGTCGGGCGACACCGCGCCGTCGACGAAAATCTGGCGGCGGCATTCGTTGACGTCGGTGGCGGCGACGATGAGCATGGGCGTGCCGGCCTGCGGCAGGGCGAAGATGGCGGGAATCTCGGGCAGCACTTCGCGCAGCACCGCGGTGAGGTAGCCGCCGATGCCGGCCTCGGCCGGGGTGATCGCCGAGGTGGCGACGTCGGCCCAGCGCGCCGCGGCGCTTTCGTCGATGTTCCAGCCGGGGGTGACGCCGATGGCGGCGACGAACGGGTTGCCGCCCCAGAAGGCGGCGCGGGCCACCGTCTCCCACACCTCGCGAACCTTGGTGCGGGCGGCTTCGGCCATGCGCTTGGCGCGGGCGGTGGCGGGGCCGGGCTGGTCGGCACCCTCGTGGTAGCCGTAGGCCAGGGCGGTGGCGTTGAGGGCGCCGGTGGAGGCGCCGCTCACCCCGACGATGTCGATGCCGCCGGCCGCCGCTTCCTCCAGCAAAGCCTCCAGCACGCCCCAGGTGAAGGCTCCGTGCGCACCACCGCCCTGAAGGGCCAGGGCGATCTTCCTCGGCTGTGCCATAAACAATCCTCCCGGGAGTTGTCATCGCCCATTGGCGCAAGCTTAGCGCACCGGGGGTGGCGCGGCAATGAGCGGGGACGGCTTGGCAGGGCTCCGAATCCAGATTACCAAGTCGTTAATTTCGACCCGTCATGCCCGCGGAAGCGGGTATCCATGCTGCGGTGCTTCAGACGATATCGTTATAGAGGTCCTGCCACTGCGGATTAAAACGCTGGATCATCTCAACCTTCCATGCCCTGTTCCATTTTTTCATTTGCTTCTCGCGAAGAATGGCGTCCGGCATGGTTTCGTGAAGTTCGTAATAGACTAACAGATGGACGCTATACTTCTTCGTAAAACCATCGACAGCATCCGTCTTGTGTTCCCAAATGCGACGAACAAGGTCGCTGGTCACACCGACATACAGGGTGCCGTTCCGTCTACTTGCCGGAATGCATACACAGGGACGCCTCGTCACCGCGCTCATACCGACCCGACCGGCGGAATGGATGCCCGCTTCCGCGGGCATGACGAGGTTATGCCCACCCGAATTAACCATTCGCTAACCTGACCTCGTGGCCCTCACCACAGATCAGTTTATCCAAACCTGCCAGAGCGGCGGCAGCGACCATAGTCGCTGAAGGCAGGTCTGGATTCGCCGGATGCCCCTGGTGAACAGGGATGTCAGCGCCCTGG
>JACPDP010000066.1 GCA_016183945.1 Magnetospirillum sp. | reverse complement strand
GTGGCACCGCCGACATGGTGTGAGCGCTCACCAGTTGCCCCAGGTTCTTCTGCGTCACCGCGCCGTCGGCCTGCATCTGCTTGAAGACGTTGCCCCAGCCCGTCTCGCTGCGGGTGCGCTCTCGGCCCACTCCAGCAGCCCTTTGCGGCAAAGATCATGTGGCACGCCGGGCAGATCGCTGATAATGAACGGCGCCCGCTTGAGGGTCTTGACCAGAGCCAAGAGGATTGGATGATCACCATGTCCGCCCGCGTCGTCCTTGCCGTCGCCCTGCTTCTTGCCGCGCCCTTCGCCCACGCCGGCGACACCGAGGCGGTGGTGTGGAAGTCGCCCAGTTGCGGCTGTTGCCAGGGCTGGATCGACTACCTGAAGCGCAACGGCTACACGGCCAAGGTGATCGACGTCGAGGATATCGACGCCATCAAGGCCGGCATGGGGGTGCCCGAGGCCATGCGGTCCTGCCATACCGCCCGCATCGGCGGCTACATCGTCGAGGGCCATGTGCCGGTGGAGGCCATCGACAAGCTGCTGGCGGAAAAGCCCAAGGTGGCCGGCATCGCCTCGCCCGGAATGCCGAGCGGCTCGCCCGGCATGAGCGGCCCCAAGGCGCCCAACCCGATCTTCACCTTCGGGCGTGGCGACCCCACGCTGTTCGGCGCCTACTGAAACTCGTCGCGCACCGCCCGGGTGTGCTGGCCCAGCGCCGGCACCGGGCGGGCCTGGAACTGGTCGCCGCGCCAGCATAGCGGCGGCGCCACCGCGTTCACCGGACCGGACGGCGTCACCACCTCGACCCGCCGCAACTGGCTGTGGCGGGACAGGTCGGCAACGGTATTCAGCGAGCCGAAGGCGATGCGGGCGTCCGACAGCCGCCGCACCGCCTCGCCATGGCTCAAGCCCCCGAACACCGCGGCGATCTCGGCATCGAGCGCCGGCCGGTTGGCCACCCGCAGGGGGTTGGAGCGGAAGCGCGCGTCCACCGCCACCTCCGGGCGCCGCAGCACCTCATCGCAGAAGGCCTTCCATTCGCGCTCATTCTGGATGGACAGCACCACCTCGCGCCCGTCGCCCACGGCGTAGACGCCGTAGGGGGCGATGGTGGGGTGGTTGAGACCGACCCGTTCCGGCGCCCTTCCGCCGTAGTCGTGATGCAGCAGCGGCACCGTCATCCAGTCGGCCAGGGCGTCGAACAGCGACACCGCCACCCCCCTGCCCTCGCCGCTGCGCTGGCGCTCGTAAAGCGCCTGCAGAATGCCGGCATGGGCATACATGCCGCAGGCGATGTCGGCCACCGACACGCCCACCCGACCGGGCCGCTCGGCGGCGCCGGTGATGGAGGCCAGCCCGGTCTCGCTTTGCACCAGCAGGTCGTAGGCCTTCATGTCGCGGTAGGGACCGTCCTCGCCGTAGCCCGAAATGTCGCAGGTGATCAGCCGGGGATGGCGGCGGCGCAACTCGTCCGAGCCGAAGCCGGCCCGCTCGGCGGCGCCGGGCGCCAAATTCTGGATGAAAACGTCGGCACGCGCCACCATGCGGGCCAGCAGGGCGGCGTCCTCGGCGGCCTTGATATCGAGCACCACCGACTCCTTGCCGCGATTGACCCAGACGAAATAGGCGCTCTCGCCCTTGACGACATGGTCATAGCCGCGCGCGAAGTCGCCCTCGGCCCGTTCGATCTTGACGACGCGGGCGCCGGCATCGGCCAACAGCGACGAGCACAACGGCGCCGCGACCGCCTGCTCCAGCGCCACCACCAGAATGCCGTCCAAGGGAGTCACCGTCATGGACGGGAGACTGCCACGGCTGGCTGCCTTTGCAAGAGTAAGATTCACCGCCAAGGCGCCATGGGTGCCAGGTCGGCATCGACTTTTTCGCCGCGCTGATACACCATCGGGCGCCATGGCTGGACCGCAAACCACCGATGGGCTGCGACGTGCAGGCAGGACGGCGCTGTTCCTGCTGCTGTACCTTGCCGCCGACCTCGCCGCCGTCGCCCATGCCCCCGACGGCATTCCGCATTTCCCCTGGAATGCCGCCGCCGCCTTGAGCTTCGCCATGGTCGCGCGCCGCGGCCTGAGCTGGCTGCCCACCGCGGCCGGTGCCGCCGTGCTGGCGCGGGCGCTGCACGGCGGGCTGTGGGGCGATCCGCTGGCTGCCCTGCTCGACGCCGCCGTCGAGGTCACCGCCTGCGCCACCGCCGCCGGCCGCCTGCGCGCCGATCTGGGCCGCCTGCGCGGCGTCTTTTCCCTGTTCGGTGCCGCATCGGCGGCGGCGGCGCTGATGGCGGCGGGCAAG
The DNA here is from genome assembly GCA_016183945.1 of Magnetospirillum sp. The sequence goes on along the minus strand of JACPDP010000066.1, from coordinate 15,934 downwards.
GCGGCGCTGGCGGTGGCCGACGGATTCTATCCGTGGAGCGCCCTCGGCCTGGCCGGGCACGTCTTCCTGGCCCAGGCGGTGGCCATCCTGGCGGTGGCGCCGCTGGTGATGGCGGGCGGCGGCCTGCGCCGCTGGCTGCGCAGCGAGGAGACACCGGTCGTCGAGGCGCTGCTGCAGGTAGGGGCGCTGGGGCTCATCGCCTGGGAGGTGTTCGGGCGCTTCGCCAATGAAGAAATCCACTTCTTCTACCTGTTGTTCCTGCCCTTCGCCTGGATCGCCACCCGCCACGGCCAGAACGGCTCGGCCTTGGCGCTGGCGACGATCTACCTGGCGCCGGTGGGGTCGGACCGGCTGGTCGGCCACCACGACCCGGCCATCGTCGAGTTGCAGATCCGCCTGGGCGTACTCGCCATGACCAGCCTGCTGTTCGGCGCCATGGCCAGCGAACGCCGCTCGTCCGAGACGCGCATGCTCGCCCGCCAGACCGAGATCGCCCACTTCCAGCGCCTCAATGTCGGCTGGGAGATGGCCTCGGCCCTGGCCCACGAGCTCAACCAGCCGCTCACCGCCGCCATGAACTACACCCAGGCGGCGCAGCGGCTGATCGCCCGCTCCGAGCCCGACCTCGAGCGCGCCGCCGCGGTGATGGCCAAGAGCGTCGGGCAGATCGAGCGCGTCGGCCAGACCATCCACGGCCTGCGCGACTTCATGCGCAAGGGGGCGCTGCGGCTGGCCGCCAACACCGTCGGCGACATGGCCGACGACGCGTTGCGTCTGGTGCTGGCCGAGGCCAACGCCGCCGGCGTCTCGCTGCAGTCCGCCGGGCTCCAGACGCTGCCGCCGGTGACAGCGGACAAGACCCAGATGGTACAGGTGCTGGTCAACCTGGTGCGCAATTCCGTGCAGGCGCTCGCCACCAGTACCACGGAGAACCCAACGGTGGTGGTCTCCGGCCGCGTGATGGCGACCGGGGCGGACCACGAGGTGGAGGTGGTGGTCACCGACAACGGCCCCGGCCTGCCTCCGCATGTGCTGGCCCGCGTGTTCGAGCCTTTCGTTACCACCAAGGACGCGGGAATGGGACTGGGCCTGTCCATCAGCAAGTCTATACTGGAGGCCCATGACGGCCGGCTATGGGTGGAAAGCCCCCCCCACGGCGGCGCCGCCTTCCATTTCACGCTGCCGCTGGCGGCAAAGGATATGGCCGATGCATGAGGCGCTCATCCATGTGGTCGATGACTCCGAGGATGTCCGCGACTCCCTGGCCATCCTGCTCGAAGTCTCCGGCTACCGCAGCCGCACCTACGCCTCGGCGCTCGAACTCCTCTCGGTGGTGCAGCCGGGCTGGAGCGGCTGCGTCGTCGCCGACGTGCGCATGCCGGGGATGACCGGCATCGAGTTGCAGAAGGAACTGCTGCTGCGCGGCATCAAGCTGCCGGTCATCATCATCACCGCCCATGCCGATGTGCCCATGGCGGTGGCGGCCCTGAAGGCCGGCGCCGTGGACTTCATCGAGAAACCGTTCCGCGACGAACTCCTGCTCGGCAGCATCCGCGCCGCCCTGGCCACCCCCGCCGAGGAGGTCGGCCGCCCCGGTGGCGCCAGCATGGCCGCCCGCCTCGCCGGATTGAGCGCCCGCGAACGCGAGGTCATGCTGCTGCTGGTGGCCGGACATCCCAACAAGGTGGTGGCCGACCGCCTCGACATCAGCCCGCGCACCGTCGAGGTCCACCGCGCCCACATCATGGAGAAGACCGGCGCCCGCAACCTCGCCGATCTGGTGCGCATGGCCTGTTTCTACGACATCGCGGAACAGCGGTAGAACAAACGATTACGTAGGTTACCCAATAGAAGGCGCCGGCCCGGATACCATATTAGAACCTCCTAATCCCAACCGGGGATGAAGTGGAGGTTCCATGTCCTGGTCCAGATTGCTCCCGTTCACCGCTTGGCTGCCGATGATCAACCGCGGCACGCTGTCGGCCGACGTCTCGGCCGGCCTGACCGGCGCCATCGTCGTGCTGCCCCAGGGCGTCGCCTTCGCCACCATCGCCGGGATGCCGCCGGAATACGGGCTCTATGCCGGCATGATCCCGGCGATCATCGCCGCCCTGTTCGGCTCGTCCTGGCACCTGGTGTCGGGGCCGACCACGGCGGCCTCCATCGTGCTGTTCTCGTCGCTGTCGGCGCTGGCCGAACCCGGCTCGGCCAAGTACGTCCAACTGGCGCTGACCCTGGCGGTCATGGTCGGCCTGGTGGAGCTGACCATGGGGCTGTTCCGCCTGGGCTCCATCGTCAACTTCATTTCCCACTCGGTGGTGATCGGCTTCACCGCCGGGGCGGGCGTGCTGATCGCCGCCAACCAGGTGAAGAACTTCTTCGGCCTGCCCATCCCGCGGGGGGCGGATTTCCACCAGATCTTCGCCTATCTGTTCGGCCACCTCGACGCCATCGCGTGGCCGGTGGCGGCGGTGGGCGGCACCACCTTGGCCACCGGCCTGCTGGTGCGCCGCTTCTACCCGCGCGTCCCCTACATGATCGTCGCCATCGTGGTGGGCAGCGTCCTGTCCACCGTGATGAACATCCACCTGCAGGCCGGCATCGCCACGGTGGGCGCACTGCCCTCGACGCTGCCGCCCCTGTCGGCGCCGAGCTTCGATCCGCAGGTGTGGCGCTCGCTGGCGCCGACCGCGCTGGCGGTGACGCTGTTCGCGCTGACCGAGGCGCTGTCCATTTCGCGCGCCCTGTCGGTGCGCAGCGGTCAGCACATCAACGGCAACCAGGAATTCATCGGGCAGGGCCTGTCCAACATTGCCGGCAGCTTCTTTTCGGGCTATGTCGCCACCGGATCGTTCAACCGCAGCGGCCTCAACTTCGACGCCGGGGCGAAGACGCCGCTGGCCGCGGTCATCGCCGGTGCCGCCCTGATGGGGATCGTGCTGGTGATCGCGCCCCTGGCCGCCTACATGCCCAACGCCGCCATGGCCGGCGTGCTGTTCCTGGTGGCCTGGGGCCTGATCGACCGCCACCACATCGCCCAGATTTCCCGCACCAGCCGCTCCGAGACGGCGGTGCTGGCCGTCACATTCCTGGCCACGCTGCTGCTGGAACTGGAACTGGCCATCCTGGCGGGGGTGCTGCTGTCGCTGATCCTCTACCTCAATCGCACCTCGCACCCCGGCATCCTGGTCCGGGTCCCCGATCCCGACAGTGCGAGCCGCAAGTTCACCTCGAATCCAGCCCTGCCGGAATGCCCGCAGCTGCGCATCATCCGCATCGACGGTTCGCTGTTCTTCGGGGCGGTCAATTACCTGCAGGAGACGCTGCGCGCCTATGAGCAGGAGGCCCCCAGGCAGAACCATCTGGTCATCGTCATGTCGGGGGTCAACTTCATCGACGTCGCCGGCGCCGAGGCCCTGGCCCAGGAAGCGCGCCGGCTGCGCGCCCGGGCAGGCAGCCTCACCCTGATCCGCGTCAAGGAGAACGTCCTTGAGCTTCTGCGCCGCGGCAACTACATGGACGAGATCGGCGCCGGAAATGTCTTCACGTCCAAGACCGAGGCCCTGCGCACCATCTACCGCCGCCTGGACCACGATCGCTGCCGCACCTGCGGCCACGCTGTCTTCGTCGAGTGCGCCCGCCTTGGGCGCTGCGAACCGGCCGCGCCAGAGCCGCCGGAAACCCTGGTGAAAGGAGCCGCGTGATGAGGTCGCATCGCCGCGTGCTGGCCATCGTCGACATGGGCAGGAGCGGCCGCGAGGTCGCCCGCCACGCCTGGGACATCGCCGCTCGCCAGGGGGCCCGCTTCGCCATCGGCCACGTTGCCGACTGGGGCACCGACCTGGGCTGTGACGATTTCTCGCTGCTCACGCCGCACGAGGTCGAACAGCGCCTCGAAGTGGTGATCGAACGCCGCCTGCGTGCCGTGGCCAACCAGATCGGCGCCCCCGAAGCGGCCACGCTGGTATCCTTTCCGGCGGCCTCCCGCGGCATCGGCGAACTGGCCGGCCGCTGGCAGCCCGACCTGGTGGTCGTGGGCTCCGGCGCCGACCACGGTCTGGCCGGCTTGGACACCCTCAACGCACCCGAATGGAGCTGCGCCGCGCTGGTGATCGACGTGCCGGCCTCGGGCTTCCTGCCCAGGGCCGCCCGCCGGATCGCCGACACCCTGGCCCCCAGGCGACCCGCCCACCGACTGCGCTGATTTGCTCGCTTCCGGTTACAGTCGGTTACCGCCCTCGACATCCGTCCGTTACAGCCCCGTGGTTGAATGATCACAGGGGTTGGAACAGTCGAGGAGGATGCCATGAAGACCGTTGCGAACACCCTGGTTGCCTTGGCCGCCGTCGTACTGGTCGCCGGCTGCGCCGCCGGCGCCGCCGACACCGAGCAGACCTGGACGCCCGGCTGGCGTCACGAGCAGATGGTCAAGGCCTTCCAGGACGGCAAGGCGGTTCCCCGCCCGATGATGATGCGAGGCCCCGGCTTCGGGCCTGGCTCCGGACGCGGCCCCGCCGCTCTCACCGCCGACGGCAGGATCGATCCCGCCACCCTGCCGCCGTGGTGCCCGCTCAATCAGGGCAAGGCCGAGACCAAGTAGCCGAGAGGGCCGGAGTGGGGGAGAATGCCGCCATTCTCCCCGGCCGACCGCTCGGTGTGGGAGCCCAGCCGGATGGCGGCTGGGAGGAAAAGGCGCGGGGGTAGGACGCCGCCAGTTGCCTCATCCTGAGGAAGGCGCCACGGCGCCCGTCTCGAAGGATGGCTCCCGGCGCCTCTCCATCGCTTCCGCCACCGGCACGATCACGCTGAATTCCGACCCCGTGCCCGGGCGCGAGCGCACCGTCAGCGGATGCCCCAGCAGTGCTCCCATGCGGCGGACCACGCCCAGGCCCAGCCCGAGGCCCTTGGCCTCCTTGCTGTTGCGGCCGGGGGTGTCGATGCGGATGAAGTCCTCGAAGATGTCATCCAGCTTGTCGGCGGGGATGCCGATGCCCGAATCGGCCACCACCACCGCCAGGCGATCGCCATGGCGGCGGCAGCCCAGCAGCACCCGGCCGCCGTCGGTATAACGCAGGGCATTGACCAGCAGGTTGCGCAGCAGGCGCTCAAGCAGCACGGGATCGCTGACGATGCGGGCCCGATTCGGCACCACCCGGATTTCCAACCCCCGCGCCGTCGCCTCGGGCTCGTACTGGCCGGCCAATCCCGACAACAGCGGCCAGATGGCGAAGGTGGTGACGCTGGGCTGCAGCCGGGCGGCCTCAAGAGCGGAGACGTCCAGCAGGGTGGTCAGCAGCGCGTTGGTGGCCTCGATGCTCTGGCGCAGCTTGTCCACCACGGCGAGATGGCCTGGATCGTCGAGCCTGACCGCCAGCGCCTCGGTGAACATGCCGGCGGCCTGCAGCGGCTGACGCAGGTCGTGGCTGGCGGCGGCCAGGAAGCGGGTCTTGCTCTCGTCGGCCAGGCGAGCCTGCTCCGCCTGCTCGCGGGCCTCCTCGGTGCGCTGTTGCACCACTTCCTCCAGTCCCTGCAGGATGGCCTGCTCGCGCGTCAGGCCGCGCAGCGCCAGCAGGGTAAGCCCGGCCAATGCCGCCAGGGCGGTGGCCACCAGCACGGCGATACCGAAGGCGGTGGTGCGCCAATCCTCCAGCACGTCCGGCAAGGCGATCCCCGACGCCACCACCAGCCCGTATTCCGGCAGGGTGCGATACCCCACCAGTCGTTCGATGGCGTCGAGCGGCGAAGCGGCGCGTAAGAGTCCCTGGGGTCTCTCGCGTTGTGCCCGCATCAGCGGGCCACTGGCGATTGTCGCCTCCAGCCAGCGCCCCGGGTCCGGCTGACGCAGCATCACCCGGCCTTCCAGGTCGGCAACGACGGTGTTGCCGTTGAGCCCGAGACCGAACGAGCGGTAGAAGTCGGTGAAATAGGTGGCGTCGAGGCCGGCCGTGGCGGTGCCGACGAAGCGGCCGTCGGCGTCCGTAATGCGGCGGTTGTAGGTGAAGACCAGCCGGACATCGTAACGGCCGATCATCAGCGGCCCGACCACCCGATCCGCGCCATCCCGGATGGCCTTGTACCAGATGTGGTCGATGGCGGTCGTGCGCTGCTTGAGGGGGTAGTCGGTGGAACTGGCCAGCAATTGGCCGTCGGGACCGAACAGCCACAGGCTGCCCCGCTCGGGCAGGCCGGCGGTAAGGGCGCGGATCTGGCGATGCACATTGGCCGAATTGGCCAACTCGTCGGGGCTGTGCTGCCTGGCCAGCTCGACCACCCGGCCGACGACGAAGTCGGTGGTTCCCAAGGTGCGGCCCACATGCTCCTGCAGCAGGCGCGCCGTGTCTTCCACCCGCCGCGAGGCGCCCTCGATCAGAACACTGCGGAGGTGAACCAGAAAGACAGCGGCCGACGTGATCAACACCACCGCCACCAAGGCCACCAGCAGCAGCAGGACTCGGCGGACGGCAAAGGCGGGTGTGGCGGTGGTGGGCGGGGCAGTCACGCTCGATCAACCCTCTCGGTCGGCGCCACCAGCCTATAGGGCGGCACGAGATGAGGGAAGTGTAATAGACGCCCCGCCTCGATTGCGAGGCGGGCATGTCACTCGCCGGCCGCGTCCAGGGCGTGTTGCGCCTCCAGCCACTCGGCCTCCACCGTCTCGACGGCGCGGGCGGCCTCACCCAACTGGCGTTGCAACTCGGATACGACGGTTGGCGACCGCTGGTAGAGGCCCGGATCCTCCAAAGCGGCGCGCAGATCCGCTTGCTTCTTGTGCAACCCGGCGAGAGTCTTCTCCGCCTTCTCCACCGCACGGCGCAGGGGGGCGAGTTGGGCGCGGGCCTCGGCGGCGGCGCGGCGCCCGTTCCTGCGGGTGGCGGCGTCGCCCTTGCCGTCGCCACGGTCGCCGCGGCGGCTTTCGCGGGCCTGGTCCAGCAGCAGCTTGCGATAGGCGGCGAGGTCGCCGTCGAAGGACTTAACCGCCCCGCCTTGCACCAGCCACAGCCGGTCGGCGGTCAACTCGATCAGGTGCGGGTCGTGGCTGATCAGCACCACGGCGCCGTCATAGGCATTCAAAGCCGCCACCAGCGCCTCGCGGGCGTCGATGTCGAGGTGGTTGGTGGGCTCGTCGAGGATCATCAGATGGGGCGCGTCGCGGCTCATCAGGGCGAACAGCAGCCGGGCCTTCTCGCCGCCCGACAGGTTGGCCACCTTGACGTCGGCGCGTTCCTGCTCGAAACCGAAACGGCCGAGCTGCGCCCGCACCTTGGACGGCGCGGCGTTCTTCATCAGCTCGGCCATGTGCTCGAAGGCGGTGCGCTCGACCCTCAGCTCCTCGGTCTGGTGCTGGGCGAAATAGCCCACCTTGAGCTTGGCCGGCTTGCGCAGGGAGCCCGACAGCAGCCCGAGCCTGCCCGACAGCACCTTGGCCAGGGTCGACTTGCCGTTACCGTTGGCGCCCAGCAGCGCGATGCGGTCATCCATGTCGATCCGCAACTCGACATTGCGCAACACCTCGACGTCGCCGTAGCCGGCGATGCCGTCTTCGATGGCGAGGATGGGCGGCGCCAGCTCTTCGGGGTCGGGGAAGTCGAAGCTGATGGAGCGCTCCTCGACCACGGCCATCACCGGTCCCATGCGCTCCAGCATCTTGATGCGGCTTTGTGCCTGGGCGGCCTTGGTGGCCTTGGCGCGGAAGCGGTCGATGAAGGACTGGATCTTCTTGCGCTGCTCCAACTGCTTGGAGGCGGCCTTGCTCGCCAGCTCCATCTTCTCGCGCCGGGTGCGCTCGAAGTTGTCATAATTGCCGCCATAGGCCACCAGCTTGCCACCGTCGAGATGGACGATGCGGTTGGCCACCTCGTTCAGCATCTCGCGGTCATGGCTGATCACCACCAGCGTGCCGGGATAGGTGGCCAGATAGGACTGCAGCCACAGGGTGGCTTCGAGGTCGAGATGGTTGGTGGGCTCGTCCAGCAGCAGCAGCTCGGGCTGCGCGAACAGGGCCGCCGCCAGGGCGACGCGCATGCGCCAGCCGCCCGAGAACGACGACACCGGCCGCGATTGGGCCTCGGCGCCGAACCCCAGGCCCGACAGGATGGTGGCGGCGCGTGCCGGCGCGGAGTGGGAGTCGATGGTGGCGAGGCGTTCATGTATCTCGCCGATACGGTGGGGATCGTCGGCGGTCTCGGCCTCGATCAGCAGGGCGGCACGCTCGGTGTCCGCCGCCAGCACACAGTCCAACAGGGAGGTCTCACCCTCGGGAGCCTCCTGTGCCACCCGGCCCAAGCGGGCGCGCGGCCGCATGATGACATCGCCGCCGTCGGTGTGCAGTTCGCCCACGATCAGCTTGAACAGGGTCGATTTGCCCGAGCCGTTGCGCCCCACCAGCCCCACTTTCTGGCCGGCGGAGATGTGGACGGTGGCGCGGTCGAACAACACGCGGCCGCCGTAGCGGAAGGTCAGCTCATTGATGTGCAGCATTATCTCACGACGCCAGGGTCTTTTCGGCTTCCTGCTCGGTCGCCTCAATTTCGTCGCGCTTGAGCGTGTCCCCCGACAGCAGCCAGACCCCCCCCCCCGGCAGCACCCCGGCCATGTTCACCAAGCCGAAGATCACCGACAGCACCAGGGCGGCATGGTCTTCCACCCCCACCAGCCCGAAGGCGGTGACCATGGCGGTCTCACGCACCCCCCAGCCGGCGATGGAAATGGGGAGCGTCATGATCAGGATCACCGGCGGCACCAGCACCATGCAGTCGATGACATCGACATCGAGCCCCAGGCCCACGGCCAGCGCATAGACCACCAACGACAGGTTGACGTGCCCCACCAGGGCCACCAGCAGAATGGGCAGGCCGAAGCGGGGCCGCAGCAACACCCGGCGGGTATCGGCGGCGAGATGGGCCAGCGCCCGCACCACCCGCCAGTGCCCCAGCCGCCAGTTGCCCAGTTGATTGGGCAGACGATCGAGCACCGTCAGCAGCGCCATGCCGAACAGCCCGACCACCGTCATCGCCGGGAAGACCCAGGCGCCGGGAAGATCGGGAACGCGGGCCAGCAGCACCGGCTGCGTCACCGCCACCAGCAGCACCAGGGCGAAGACGGTGATCAGGCGCTCGAGCATGACCGAGTTGATGGAGATGGACAGCGACAATCCCTCGCGCCGCGCCTTCCACATGCGCACGGCGTCGCCGCCCACCGCCCCGGGCAGCACCAGGCTGAAGAATCCGGCGATGTAGAAGATGGCCAGGGCGCGACCGAAGCGGATGGGCGCCGCCAGCGCCTTCAGCACCAGATCCCAGCGCACCGCCCCCAGGATGATCTGCGCCACCATCAGGCCATAGGCGACCGCCAGCATGGCCGGATCGATCTCCTTGGCCTGCTGCCAGGCGGAGGCGAGATCGACCTTGCCGAACACGAACCAGATCAGCCCGGCCGACAGCCCGCCCTTCAGCACCCACGGCAACCAGCGCTTCACCATTCCGAAAACCGCTTCCCGATAAAGAGGCGGCAAGCTTTAGCACAAAATGCCGCGGCGTGAACACCTACCGCGTCATGGCCGTCGTGGCCGGCGTCAGCCGCACCGGCTGGCGCTTGCGGCCCCAGGTCCCGGGCCTGGCCTCGAACAGCCCGGCGGGTGCTGTGCCGCACCTGCGGCAGGTGCCCTCGGGCGTCAGGGTCCAGGCGGTCAGCTCATACCAGTCGCGGCCGATGAGAAGGTCCCCGCAGGCGTGGCACCAGGTGCTGCCGCCGTTGGGGTCGTGGACGTTGCCCGTATAGACATGCCTCACCCCGTTGGCCTTGGCGATGGACCGGGCGGAGACAAGTGTCGAAGATGCCGTGTGGGGCTTTTCGCGCATCTTCCAGTCGGGGTGGAAGGCAGAAAAATGCAACGGCACGTCGGGGCCGAGAGATTCGACCACCCACCGGCTGAGTGCATCGATCTCGGCGGGGGAATCGTTCTCTCCGGGAATGACCAGGGTGGTGATCTCGAACCATGTGCTCGTGTGATGCTTGAGGTATTTCAGCGTGTCCAGCACGGGCTCCAGATGCCCGCCGCACAGCCGGTGATAGAAGTCCTCGGTGAATGCCTTCAGGTCGACATTGGCGGCGTCCATATGGGCGTAGAACTCTTCGCGGACCTCCGGCGCCACGTAGCCGGCGGTGACCGCCACCGTCTTCACCCCCCGCGCCCGGCAGGCCTTGGCGACGTCGACGGCATACTCCAGAAAGATGACCGGATCGTTATAGGTGAAGGCCACCGAACGGCAGCCCAGTTGGACGGCGGCGCGGGCGATGTCGTCGGGGGCGGCGCAATCATTGAGCCGGTCGACCTCGCGCGCCTTCGAGATGTCCCAGTTCTGGCAGAACTTGCAGGTCAGATTGCAGCCCGCCGTGCCGAAGGACAGGACCGGCGTGCCGGGCAGGAAATGATTGAGCGGCTTTTTTTCGATGGGATCGACGCAGAACCCCGACGAGCGGCCGTAAGTAGTCAGCACCATCTGCCCGCCGGAGTGCGCCCGCACGAAGCACAGGCCCCGCTGACCGTCGTTGAGCTTGCAATAGCGCGGGCAGACGTCGCACTGGATGCGGCCGTCGTCCAGCCGATGCCAATACCGCGCCGGGAATTGCGAACCCTCGACCTGCATGCCCTCGATGTCCATGGCTGAAGCCTAGACCTCGGGCACCCGCCGTTCAACCGGGGCGTGACCGCCCCTCCTCCCTCGACCGGGCCTACCCCCCTTTACATGGGCACCCGCGCGGGTCTTACCTATAAGGAGGTATAGAGCTTCGAGGGTGCCGCCATGACCGCCATCCGCCCCGCCGCCGTGGCCGGGATGTTTTATCCGGCCGATCCGGCCGAACTGAAGACCCAGCTCGATCTCTTCCTCGGGCAGGCCCGCGCCGCCGCCGCTGCCGGTCCAGTGCCCAAGGCGATCATCGCCCCCCATGCCGGCTACATTTATTCCGGCCCGGTCGCGGCCAGCGCCTATGTCCGGCTGCAGCCGGCGGCGGGCACCGTGTCGCGGGTGGTGCTGCTCGGCCCCTCGCACCGTGTCGCCTTCCGCGGCATGGCGGTGGGCACGGCGGAAGCCTGGGCCTCGCCGCTGGGGCCGGTGGCCATCGACCGCGAGGCGGCAGCCGAACTGCTCGCCCGCGGCCTGGTGGGCGAACTGGATGTCGCCCACACCCAAGAGCACTCGCTGGAGGTGCACGTCCCCTTCCTACAGGCCGTGCTGGGCCAATTCATGCTGCTGCCCATCGTGGTGGGCGACGCCTCCGCCGACGAAGTGGCGGCGGTGATCGACGCGGTGTGGGGCGGGCCGGAGACGCTGATCGTGGTCTCCACCGACCTGTCGCACTACCTGGGCTACGACGACTGCCGCACCGTCGACGCCGCCACCGTCGCCGCCATCGAGCGCCTGGAGCCTGGTTTGGGCCGCGACAGCGCCTGCGGCCGGGTGCCGGTAGGCGGTCTGCTGGTGGCGGCCAAGCGCCGCGGCATGGCCATCACCACCCTCGACGTGCGAAATTCCGGCGATACCGCAGGCACCCGCGAGCGGGTGGTGGGCTACGGCGCCTGGGCCCTGTTCGAGGCGGATGAAGAATCCGAAATCCGAGCCCTCGGCCCGACTCTGACCGATCTGGCCTGGCGTGCCCTGCGTCTGGCGGTCGAGACCGGCCAGCCGCCCAAGGTCGAGCTCGGACCAAGCGCGCCGGCCCGGCTGCGGCAGCCGGGGGCGGTGTTCGTCACCTTGAAGAAGGGAGGCGCCCTGCGCGGCTGCATCGGCTCGCCCACCGCCTGGCGGCCGCTGGCCGAGGACATCGCCGACAACGCCCACAAGGCAGCGCTGGACGACCGGCGCTTTCCACCGGTCAAGGCCGACGAACTGGCGTCCCTCAGCCTGTCGGTATCGGTGCTGACCCCGCCGGTGCCCATGAGCTTCACCGGCGAGGCCGACATGCTGGAGCAGCTCCGCCCCCGCGTCGATGGCCTGATCATCGAGGACGGCGGCCGGCGTGCCCTGTTCCTGCCGTCGGTGTGGGAGCAACTGCCCGACAAGCGCGGCTTCCTCGAACACCTCAAGGCCAAGGCCGGCATGGCCCCGGGCCACTGGTCGGCCGGCTTCAAGGCCAGCCGCTTCCAGGCGGTGGAGTTGACATGACGCGCTGGGTCGAGGAGTTCCGCGCCGAGATCGACGATGACCGCCGCTGCCTGCTGGAAGCCCGCCAGCAACGGGCCGGCACCAGTTGGTCGTTCGCGGTGGCGGCCGAGCGCACCCGGCGCTACTACATCGAGCGCATCACCGGATTTTTCGTCTGCGGCTCGGTGACCGAGGCGGAACGTGACGAGTTGCTGCGGCTGGTGGACGGATTGACACGAGAGTGATTAGTATTTTGTCGTCATTCCCGCGAAGGCGGGAATCCATGGAGCCACCGGCACGGACTCCGCATCAAACGCGGGTTCTGCCACAATCATGGACCCCCGCTTTCGCGGGGGTGACGAAAAAAGGTGATAGAGCCCCCACGGAGAGGCAAGGGATGATCAAATTGGCCCCCGTCGTCCTGATAACGCTCCCCCTCCATTCGGTGCGCCCCGTGGCACCGAAGGAAATCGCTCACGCCCGCAAGGTCGCCTGAGACGTGCCCCGCTTCGGCATCGGCCAATCGTTCAAGCGAGTCGAGGACCTGCGCTTCCTCACCGGCGGCGGTCGCTTCACCGACGACATCGGCCTGCCCGGCCAAGCCCACGCCGTCGTGGTGCGCTCGCTGGAAGCCCATGCCGAGGTCCGCCTCGACGTCGCTGCCGCCGGTGCCGCTGCCGGCGTGCTGCTGGTGCTGACCGGGGCCGACGGGCTGGGCCACCTGCCCTGCGACTTCATGCCCAGGAACCGCGACGGCTCCACCTCGACGCCGCGCCAGCGCCCGGTGCTGGCCGAGGGGCGCGTCCGCTATGTCGGCGAGGCCATCGCCTTCGTGGTGGCGGAAACGCTGGAGCAGGCCCGCGATGCCGCCGAGTTGGTCGCAGTGGACTACCAGCCACTTCCCGCCATCGGCGCCACTGCCGCCGGCGAGACCGCTTTCGACTGGGAGATGGGCGACGCCGCCGCGGTGGATGCCGCCTTCGCCACCGCCGCCCGCGTCGTCACGCTCGATCTGGTCAACACCCGCCTCGCCCCCACCGCACTGGAGCCGCGCGGCTGCCTCGCCCGTCCGCTGGAGGGCGGCCGGCTGGAGCTGATCGCCGGCAGCCAGGGGGTGCACGAAATCCGTGACGGCCTGTGCCGCGTGCTTGGCCTGGGCAGGGACGAGTTGAAAGTCACCACCCCCGACGTGGGCGGCGGCTTCGGCCTCAAGATCAGCCCCTTCCCCGAGGAGGCCATGGCGCTGGCCGCCGCCCGTCAACTGGGCCGCCCGGTGAAATGGACCGCCGACCGCAGCGAGAGCTTCCTGTCCGACACCCACGGCCGCGACCAGGTCAGCCATGCCCGTCTCGCCGTGGACGCCGACGGCCGCTTCCTGGCGCTGAAGGTGGAGACCACCGCCAATCTCGGCGCCTATGCCGCACTGTACGGCGCCTTCGTGCCCAGCTTCGCCGGCACCGGCATGCTGCCGGGCGTCTACGCCATCGCCGCCTTCCATGCCCGCGTCCGCGGCGTCTACACCAACACCACGCCGGTGGACGCCTATCGCGGCGCCGGCCGGCCCGAGGCCAGCTATTTGATCGAGCGGCTGGTGGACGTCGCCGCCCACGACATCGGCATGGCCCCCGACGCCCTGCGCCGGCTGAACTTCATCCCGCCCGAGGCGATGCCGTTCCGCACCATCGGCGGCAAGACCTACGACTCCGGCGAGTTCGCCCGGGTGATGGACGAGGCACTGGCCCGCGCCGACTGGGCCGGCTTCCCTGCCCGCAAGGCCGAGGCGGCGGCGCGGCGGCACCTGCGCGGCATCGGGCTCGCCACTTACATCGAGGTCTGCGGCGGCACCGGCGGCGAGAGCGTCGACCTCACCATCACTCCGGACGGCGGCGCCGACCTGGTGGTGGGCACCCAGTCCACCGGCCAGGGCCATGAGACCGCCTTCCCCCAGATGGTGGCTGCCGAGCTGGGCCTGGCCCTGGACAGGGTGCGCCTCGTCCAGGGCGACAGCGACCGCATCGCCAGCGGCGGCGGCACCGGCGGCTCGCGCTCGTTGTCGCAGCAGGGCGGCGCCATCGCCGAGGCGCTCGACACCATCATCGCCGCCGCCAAGCCCGCCGCCGCCCGCCTGCTGCAAGCCGACGCAAGCGAGGTCACCTTCACCGCCGGCCGCTTCAGCGCCGGGGCGCGCGACGTCGCCTTCGCCGAGGTGGTGCGGGACGGCGGCGAGGCGCTGACCGCGTCGTTGCGCTTCAAGCCCAAGGCCAACACCTTTCCCAACGGCTGCCATGTCTGCGAGGTCGAGGTCGATCCCGACACCGGCGAGGCCGAAATCCTGCGCTACACCATCGTCGACGACGTGGGCGTGGTGCTGAACCCGCTGCTGCTGAAGGGCCAGATCATCGGGGGCGCGGTGCAGGGCATCGGCCAGGCCCTGCTGGAGCACGCCCGCTACGACCCCGACACCGCCCAGCCGCTCACCGCCAGCCTGGTGACCTACGCCATGCCACGGGCAACGCACATCCCGCCCATCGACTTCGACACGGTGGAAATCCCCTGCCGCGCCCATCCGCTGGGGGTCAAGGGCGCCGGTGAGGCCGGCACCATCGGCGCCGCGCCGGCGGTGATCAATGCCGTGTGCGACGCACTTGGCATTCGCCATCTCGACATGCCGGCAACGCCGCTGACGCTGTGGTCCCGGCTGCAAGCCGCGCAAGCCGCCGCACGATGAGCATCGTCGCCGCCACTCCCGCCACCATCGCCGCGGCCGGCCGCCTGCTGGCCGCCGGACGGCTGGTGGCGTTTCCCACCGAGACCGTCTACGGCCTGGGCGGCGACGCCACCAGCGACCGCGCCGTCGCCGCCATCTTCACCGCCAAGGGCCGCCCGACCTTCAACCCGCTCATCGTCCATGTCGCCCAGGCCGGACAGACCGAGACGCTGGTCGCCGTCGACGACCGGGCGCGTCGGCTGATGGCCCGCTTCTGGCCGGGGCCGCTGACCCTGGTGCTGCCGAGGCTGCCCGGCTCGCCGGTATCCCTGCTGGCCAGCGCCGGGCTCGACACCATCGCGGTGCGCCTGCCCGACCACGCCGTCGCCCGCGCGCTGATCGAGGCGGCGGGACGGCCGCTGGCGGCACCCTCGGCCAACCGCTCCGGCGGGGTGAGCCCGACGCTGGCCCAACATGTGGACGCGGGCCTCGCCGCCCTGGTGCTGGATGGCGGGCCATGCCGGGTGGGGGTCGAATCCACCGTGCTCGACCTGTCCGGCCAGCGCCCCGCCCTGCTGCGCCCCGGCGGCATTGCGCGGGAGGAACTGGAGCGCGAGTTGGGTCCCCTGCCGCGAGCCGAGGACCCCACCGCCCCCAAGTCCCCCGGCCAGTTGGAAAGCCACTATGCCCCCGGCCTGCCGGTGCGGCTCGGCGCGGAAGGGCCGCGTCCCGGCGAGGCGTTGCTGGGCTTCGGGCCGGGAGCGGCCGAGCTGAACCTGTCCCCCGCCGGCGATCTGGCCGAAGCCGCCGCCAACCTGTTCGCCATGCTGCGCGCGCTGGACCGCCCCGGCTTCACCGGCATCGCGGTGCGGCCCATTCCCGAGCACGGCCTCGGCCTCGCCATCAACGACCGCCTGCGCCGCGCCGCCGCCCCGAGGCCCATGCCATGAGATACCGTGACGTTGCGCAAGTGCTTTTTGGGCAGCCGCCCTCCTGCGCGATGAAGCCCTCGTGCTCGCTGCGCTCAAGGACGCTGCGCGCCGCCTTCGGCGGTGCCCTTCGGGCCTCCTTGACCGCCGCTGTG